>CAZLGG010000017.1:0-50712 GCA_964559135.1 uncultured Planctomycetia bacterium | reverse complement strand
GGCTGAACCGGACACCGGGATCGTGTTCCAGCGGATGGACGTGGTGGGCCATCCCCGCATCCGCGCGGACGATCGCCATGCCGTCGAGACGCCCCGGCAAACGGTTCTGCGGGACCAAACGGTGGAGGTCCAGACGGTCGAGCACTTTCTCGCGGCGGCTCACGGTCTGCAGGTGGACAATCTCCTCGTTCGCATCGACGGCCCCGAGCTGCCGGCGGCGGGGGGATGCGCTTTGCAGTATGTCGAGCTGATCCGCGGGGCCAGCCCCGTGGAACAGAAGTCCCCTCGGAAGTGCTTTCATCTCGACAAGACCGTCGTCGTAGAGCGGGACGACGGCTACATCGTTGCCTTTCCCAACGATGATCATCTGAAGATCTCCTACACGCTCGACTATCCCCAGTCGGATTGCCTGCCGTCCCAGCATGCGAGTTTTCGATTGGATCCGGTGACCTTTGTCGAGGAGCTCGCCCCGGCCCGGACGTTCTGCCTGGAAGCGGAGGCCGAGCAACTGCGCTCTGCGGGATTCGGACAGGGGGCGAGCACCGACAACACCCTCGTGATCGGTCCCGAAGGCATCATCGAGAATGAACTTCGGTTCCCCGACGAATTCGCCCGCCACAAAGTCTTGGACATCGTCGGTGACTTGAGTTTGCTCGGAGCCGACCTCCACGCTCACGTGGTGGCGACGAAAACCGGTCACGCTACGAATCTTGCGTTGGTCAAGGAATTGAGGCGGAGACTCGAGAACCTCGAGAATCAGGGTCTCGTGCAACGGGAGACGGGGCTCGATATCAAGCGCATCCTGGAGATCATTCCCCACCGCTATCCGTTCCTCTTTCTCGATCGCGTGATTTCCGTCGAAGGCTTTCAGCGCGCCGTGGCGATCAAAAACGTGACCTTCAACGAGCCCCATTTCCAAGGGCATTGGCCGGGGCAGCCGATTTTTCCCGGTGTGCTCCAAGTGGAGGCTCTGGCCCAGCTTGCGGGAGTTCTCCTGTTGCGGCGCATGGACAATACCGGAAAGGTGGCCGTCCTCCTTTCCATCGATCGGATCAAGTTTCGTCGCCCGGTCGTTCCGGGAGACCAGTTGCGTCTGGAATGCGAAACCTTGAACGCTCGTCGGAGTTCGGCGAAGGTCATGGGTCGGGCGACGGTCAATGGGGAGTTGACCGTGGAAGCCGTCCTCAAGTTCATCATGATGGCCGAATGAGTCGGCGAGGCAGTGCGCTACAATGCTTGGGCCCAACGCACAGGGGAGGTGAGGCGAGAGGATGACACCGGAACCACAGGCGACGACGATCGATCCGAGCGCCAGCATCCATCCGACGGTGCGCATCGGCCGCAACGTGAAGATCGGTCCGGGTTGCGTCATCGGGTCCGAGGTCGTCATCGGCGACGGGACGGTGCTGAAGTCCCACTGCGTGATCGGCTCCTTCACGAAGATCGGCAGCAACAACACGCTCTACCCGTTCTCGACGGTCGGGGGCGATCCCCAGGACCTGCAGTGGCACGGCGAGGAGACCTATCTCGTCATGGGCGACCGGAACGTCGTTCGCGAGGGCGTCACGATCAATCGTGGCACGCACAAGGGCGACGGGACGACGCGGATCGGCTCTGGCAATCTCTTCATGGCGAACGCCCACGTCGCTCACGACTGCGTGATCGGCGATCACGTCGTCATGGCGAACAACACACTCCTCGCCGGGCACGTCGTGGTCGAGGACCGGGCGATCCTCAACGGCGCGGCCGCCGTCCATCAGTTCACCACCATTGGTCAGCTCGCCTACGTGGGAGGGCTGACCCGGATCGTGCAGGACGTGCCCCCCTTCATGATCGTCGAGGGAAACCCGTCGAAGGTGCGAAAAGTGAATGTCGTGGGGCTGCAGCGCCTCGGCTACTCCGAAGAAGTGATCTTCGCCCTCAAGGAGGCCTTCCGGCTCCTGTTCCGGTCCCGCCGTCCCCGCAGCGAAATCATGGGGGAGATGGAGGATCACGGTGTGGAGTATGCGGAGGTTCGGGAGCTGCTGGAGTTCCTGAAGCGCATGGAGCGAGGGCGTTATGGCCGCAGCCGCAACGTCTGAGCCCGTCCCCGTCGTCGTGGTCGGGTGTGGGCACCTGGGCTCCATCCATACACGGGTGCTCTCAGGGATTGATCGAGCGCATCTCGTGGGCGTGTGCGATACGGATGCTGACAAGGCGGCGGCCGTCGCCGCGAACCATGACGTCGTCGCCTTTTCCTGCCTCGAGGACATTCCCGAGTCCGTGCGCGCCGCCGTCGTGGCCGTTCCCACCGATCGGCACCGGTTCGTGGGGACGGAGCTTTTGTCTCGAGGCGTTCACTGCCTGATCGAGAAGCCCATCGCGACCACGCTGGACGACGCCGATGCGCTCATCGCTCTCGCGGCCGAGAAGAGGTTGACTCTCATGGTGGGCCACAGCGAGCGCTTCAATCCGGTCATACGGGCCCTGGATGCGTTCGGTATTCAACCCCGGTTCATCGACTGTCAACGGGTGAGTCCGTTCAGTTTTCGCAGCACGGACATCGGCGTCGTCTTGGATATGATGATCCACGATATCGACCTCATCCTGCATCTCGTGGGGAGCCCTTTGCAGGCCGTCCATGCCGTGGGCGTGCCGGTCATCGACGGCGAACACGAGGATTTGGCCAATGCGCGGCTCGTCTTTGGCAACGGGGCCGTCGCGAACGCCACGGCGAGTCGTATGGCCCTGAAGGTGGAACGGAAGGTTCGTCTGTTCGCGCCCGAGCTCTACGCGAGCCTGGATCTTCAGAACAAGACGGGCCGAATCATTCGCCCGGGTCCCGCTCTTTCGGGCGGCATGGACGACCTGAAGGAGATCCTCGCCCGCGGCGTCGCGAATCCTCTCGAGCTCATGATGCGCGGCATCGTGACCATGACGGAACTCGAGGGCGACGACCGCCAACCCTTGGAGGTGGAGGACGAGGCCTTCCTCACAGCCATCGCGACGGGGGCTCCGCCCCCGGTCACCGGCGTCCACGGCCGCGACGCTCTCGAAGCCGCCCAGCGCATCGTCAACGCCCTGGAGTGACGACGTCCCCGTCGTCCCTGTCTTTTCTCGTCCGCCGAAGGCGGCGGACGAGGACGTCCACATTCCACGAAAGAAAGCGGACGGGGACGTCCACACTTCACGAGAGGGCGCGGCGGAATCAGCTGTCGTTCCGAGCCCCCGGCGTGGGACCACATCTGTCGACGGCACTCTCCGTGTCATCGAGGATCTCGAGGATGCGGGCGGCGGTGCGGCGATAACTGCCCGGTGCCGCGAGGCCCTCACGGACTTGGCGGAGGTCTTCGATGCACGACGTGCGCGCCTCGGCGTTCGTCCAGAATCGCTCGAGGTCGTTCGCCAGGGCATTGGGATCGAGGCGTGATCCCACGTGTTCCGGAACGACACCCCGGCCGGCCACCAGGTTCGCGAGCCCGATGTGGGGGACTTTGACCACGAGTCGGCCGATCGCGTGGAGGATGGGGGAGACCCGATAGGCGATCACCATCGGAGTCTCGTGGAAGGCGACTTCGAGAGTTGTCGTTCCGCTCGTCGTCAAGATCACATCCGCGGCCCGCATGACCTCGTAGGGATGACGGGTGACGACCTGGTGGGGGAGGTCGCGGATGCCCGGGTAGTCCTGGATCATCCGGGCCAATTCCTCGTCGGCCGCGGCGAAGACGAACCGGGCTTCGCCCATGGTGGGGCGCTCCCGCAACGACCCGGCGGCGCGGATGAAGGCGGGCATGAGAGCATCGACCACATGCATGCGGCTGCCCGGGAACAGGCCCACGAGGGGGGCTCCGCCCATGCGCCGAAGACCCGCCAGCACCCGAGGATTGGGTGTCGTGGTCTCCAGATGGTCGACCAGGGGGTGGCCGCCGTAGAACGTGGGCACCCCTGAGCCCGCGTAGAAGGTTTCCTCGAAGGGAAGGATGACGCACATCAAGTCCACGACCCGAGCGATGCGCCGGACCCGACGGCGGTTCCACGCCCAGACTTGGGGGCTGATGTAGTAGATGACGGGGAGGCCCCGCTTTTTGGCGGCAGCCGCCAGTCGGAGATTGAAGCCCGGATAGTCGATGAGAATCACCGCGTCCGGGGGATTGCTATCCAAGGATTTCAGAGCCTGGGTGAACCAACCGCGGATGCGGGGCAGAGCCTTGATCACGGGGAACAGACCCATCACCGCCTGGGAGGGCAGGTCCTCCAAGATCTCGAGGCCGGCCGCGGCGAGGCAGCGCCCCCCGAATCCTCGAGCCGTGAGCCCCGGAGCGGCCTGCCCCAAAGCCTCCAGGAGGTGGGCGCCGTGGGTGTCCCCGGAGGGCTCGCCCGCGGAGACGAAGAGGGTCGAAGGCTTGCTCATTCCACGTCTTAGCGCGGTGTGCGTCCGCTTGAAAGGCGTGTCCGGCGGGACTTGGGATCGCCGCTCCCCCTTGTCACAATGGCATCCGCCTTTGAGGTCGTCTCAGAGGTGTGAACATAAACCACTGATGCAGAAAGACTAAGGACGATCGCCCTTCCTCGCCATGAGGAAAGGGAAAGCGATCCTGCCTGAGGAGCCCTCCGTGAATCCATCCTACATCGTTCCGATCAAGACCCTTCTCGAACGCGGCGTTCATTTCGGACACCGGGCCAGCCGCTGGAATCCGAAGATGGCGCCGTATATCCACGGCAAGCGTAACCAGATTCACATCATCGATCTGAAAGAGACGCTCCGCGGCCTCTTGAAGGCCAGCGGATTCCTCGAGCGCTTGAGTGCGGACGGAAAGCAGGTCCTTTTGGTGGGGACGAAGCGCCAGGCTCAAACACTCATTCGCGAGACCGGGGAGAAGCTTGGCATGCCCTACGTCACCGAGAGGTGGTTGGGCGGAACGCTGACCAACTTCCAGACGATTCGCTCTCGATTGCGTCGTCTCGAGGAGTTGGAGGCCATGGAAGCGGGAGGCGGATTCCAGAACCTCAGCAAACGCGAGATTGCCCGGTTGCTCCGCGAGAAGAGGAAGATCGCTCGCAACCTGGAAGGCATCCGCAACATGCAGACGTTGCCCGGGGCTCTCCTCATCGTCGACCCGAAAAAGGAAAAGACCGCGGTCAAGGAAGCTCGTCGCATGGGAATCCCATGCTTGGCGATTCTGGACACGGACTGTGACCCCGAGACCGTGGATATTCCCATCCCCGGCAACGACGACGCACTCCGCAGTCTGCAGGTCTTGATCGAGAAGCTCGCCTTGGCGATTTCCAATGGCCGTCAAGCTCACGCCCAGTTCTTGGCCGAGGAGGAGCGTCGGCGCAGCGAGGAGGATGCGAAAAAGCTCGAGGCCAAGAAGGCCAAGATCGAACAGCAGAAGCGCAAAGCTGCCGAGCAACTGGAGCTGGAGAAGGTCCTCAAGAAGTCGCGCGAGGAGCGTGCCAAGCGACAGGCTCAAGATGCGGCTCGCGAGGCGCGTGGAGGCGAGGAATCCAAGCCCGCGGCGGGAGAGACCGCTCCCGGGCCGGTCAAGACCGAGGCCCCCGTCGCCGAAAAGGCGCCGGAAGGAGAAACCAAGCCCGGTCCCATGGGTCCGGAGCCCGTCGAGGGCTGAAGCCCTCGTTCGATGGAAGTCAAACAAGCGAATCAGATAAGGATCTACGATGGCGATCACGGCACAGCAGGTGCGGGAGCTGCGTCAGCTCACCGACGCCCCCATGATGGACTGCAAAAAGGCTCTCACCGAGTGTGATGGGGACATGGAAGCGTCGGTGAAGTGGCTGCGCGAGCGCGGAATGTCCAAGGCGGCGAAGAAGTCGGGCCGGGAAATGGCCGAAGGGCGCGTCGAGTCCTACATCCACACGAACCGGCAGGTCGGTGTGCTGCTCGAGATGCAGTGCGAGACCGACTTCTGCGCGAAGAGTGATGCCTTCGGTGAGCTGGCCCGCGACATCTGCATGCACATCGCCGCGGCCGATCCCGCTCCGCTCGCTCTGGCTGCCGAGGAGGTCGCACCCGAGCTGATCGAGAAGGAAAAGAACATCTACATGGAACAGGCCAAGCAGTCGGGCAAGCCCGAGCAGTTCTGGCCGAAGATCGTCGACGGACGGTTGAAGAAGTTCATGGAGTCCGTGGCCCTTCTCGAGCAGTCCTTCGTGAAGAATCCCGAGTTGACCATCGGTCAGTTGATCCACGAGGCCGTGGGCAAACTGGGCGAGAACATTCACATCCGTCGCTTCATCAAGTACCGCGTGGGCGAGGAATGACCGACGACGGTTTGCCAGGAGGCTCTGCGAAGGATCGAAGCGGAAACGGCGTCTACCAACGCATCCTTCTGAAGGTCAGTGGCGAGTCTCTTTGTGAGCCGGGCGGTTTCGGTTTCCAAAAATCCTCGATTCAGGCCGCCTGTCGACAGATCGCCCTCGTTCACGAAGAGGGCATCGAGGTCGCGGTCGTCACCGGCGGCGGCAACATCATCCGCGGCGCTCAGCTCTCGCACCTCGACATCGACCGCGGCACTGCGGACTACATGGGCATGTTGGGCACCGCGATCAACGCCCTGGCCCTTCAGGGTTGCCTGGAGTCGATGGGTTATGAGACGCGAGTCCTATCGGCCATTCGGATCGACCAGGTCGTCGAGCCCTACATCCGACGGCGTGCGATTCGCCACCTGGAGAAGGGCCGCATCATCATCCTGGCGGCCGGCACCGGCAACCCCTTCGTGAGCACGGATACGGCGGCAGCCCTGCGCGCGCGCGAACTCGGCTGCGACGTGATCCTCAAAGGCACGAAGGTGGGCGGGATCTACGACAAGGACCCCATGAAGCACAGCGATGCCGAGCGCATCGACTCCATCGACCATCTGGACGCCATCAATCGCCAGATCGCCGTGATGGACCACACCGCCCTCACCATGTGCCGTGAGGCGGATTTGGACATCATCGTCTTCAACATCTTGGAGGAGGGCAACGTCCTCAAGGTGATTCGAGGCGAGGGAAACATCGGGACGCGCGTCTCGCGACACAAGCGAGATCAGTGAGAGGAGTTCAGGGCCATGGATTTCGATACGATTCTCGAGGACTGCAAGGCCAAGATGGCCAAGTGTGCTGAGTTTCTGGAACAGGAACTCAAGGGGTTGCGGACCGGCCGAGCTTCGGCGGGACTCGTCGAGACGGTGCGAGTCGATTACTACGGCACGATGACGCCCTTGTCCCAGATGGCGCAGATCTCGACGCCCGATGCCAAGACCATCGCCATCAAGCCCTACGATGCTTCCGCGATCAAGGACATCGAGAAGGCCATCCAAGCTTCCAACATCGGCATCACGCCCAGCAACGACGGCAAGGTGATTCGGTTGTCCGTTCCCGCGCTCACCGAGGAGAGCCGCAAGCAACTCGTTTCCAAGGTGAAAGAGTTGGCGGAAGCACAACGGGTGGCCATTCGCAACGTGCGTCGTGACGCCAACAAGGCCGCCGATGCCGCCAAGAAGGAGAGCGTCCTTTCGGAGGACGACCACCGTCGCCTGACGACGGCCGTGCAGGAGGCCACAAAGGCGGCCGAGGGCGAGGTGGATCGCATCCTCGCGGCCAAGTCCAAGGAGATCATGGAGGTTTGACCTGCCTCCTTGCTTTCGCCTGAACGGACGTTGAATGAGGTGTTTCAAGAATGTACCATCCTCGCGGTGGTACGGGCTTCAGCGTCACGTCCATCGCCGGGGGCATAGCTCAGTCGGTAGAGCAGCGCCCTTTTAAGGCGCGGGTCGAAGGTTCGAGTCCTTCTGCCCTCACACTCGGCCCCGTCGTCTAGCCAGGTCCAGGACACCAGGTTTTCATCCTGGCAACGCGGGTTCAAATCCCGCCGGGGTCACTCGAGCCGGAGCGCATGAGCGCTCCGGCTTCTTTTGTGGGCGCCCCTCAATTCAGGATCGTCGGCAGGGGAGCTCCCTCTTCGTCCTCGTCGGAACCCCGAAGCGCCTCCTCTTCCTCGGCGGCCCGCTGGGCGGCCAACCAGCGTGGGTCGGGAAACTCGGGATCGATGTCCACGCGCACCCTTTGGGTGAGCGTCTCGCCGTTCACGGTGAGACGCACGAGGTACTCGCCCGGTTCGACGAGACGCCCCCTCCTTCGGAATATACCTCGTCCGCCGCGGCGCCGGCCGCCGCCGGCTCGACGACGCATGGGTCGGGGGTCGGCACGGAGATCCCACGGGACGCCGTGCAGGCCTTTTTCCGTCTTGGCCTCGAGGGTGCGAATGTGCTTCCCATCGAGGGATGCGACCTCGAGCACGAGGTCGGTAGCGTCGTCCTTCAAGGAGTAGAAAATGCGCGTTCCGGCGTCCGGATTCTTTCCCACGAAACGCCTGAGCGTCGTGCCCTGCCTGGGCTCGCTCCGCCAGAGGATCGCTCGTGCCGGCCGGTAGAGGTGCACCGGCTCCGCGAGAGCTTCCGTGGTCATCTGACGAAGGGGCGTCACGTTGATCACCCAGAGACTTCGGCCGTGCGTGGCCGCGACCACGTCGCCCACCGTCGGGTGTTGAGCGAAGTCGTGGACCGCGACGGTGGGAAGGGTGTCGCCGTTCATGCGGGTCCAGGTCTCGCCACGGTCCAGGGAAATCCAGGCGGAGAATTCGCATCCCAGGTAGAGGAGATTCTCATTCTCGATGTCCTCACGGATCACCCGCGTGACGCCCGCCGTCGTGGGCAGGTTGCCCCGGATCGAGCGCCAGCTTTGACCATAGTTCTCCGTGCAGAACACGTAGGGCTCATCATCATCGGAGCGGTGGGCGTCAAAGGTGATGTAGGCCCGGCCGGCGGCAAATCGGGAGGCCTCGATGGAACTCACCCACCGGCGGCCGGGCATGAGAGAGGCCAAGGCGGCGCCGCGCTTCTCGACTTGGCGTGCGGGGCGCACGCGCCTGGCCGTGGCGTCCATCGTGAAACGACCGCCGCCGCCGGAGAACACGCCCGTGATGATATCCTTCTCGACGGTGCCTTCGAAGGGCATGGTTCCGAAGTCCGTCGTGAGTGCGAAGGTCAAGGTTCCCGAGGACGCTTCGAACTTGCCGTCTTCCACTTCACCTCCGAACCGTGCATCCAGGGTTCCGGTGACCTCTCCTTTTGGAGTGAGGGACAGGACCAGGAAACTCTCGTCGTCGCCGGGGCTGCCTCCCATGGGGCTCGAGATCTCCACTTTCCAACGGCCCGTGATCGGGTCGCCTTCCGGGTTGGCGTCCTCGGGGGCTCCGCTTGCCGGTTTGGGTTCGGAACCGTCTGAATCCGAGGGCTCGCCGTGCCGTCGGCGATGGCCGGGAAAGGACAGCTCGTCCGGGGAGAGAACGCCGTCTCCGTCGCGGTCAAGACGGGCGAAGAAACGCCGAGCGCGCTCCGGAGCTTCGGAGGCTTCGATCTTGCCGTCGCCGTTGGCGTCCCAGGAGCGAATCCGTTCCGCCATGCGTCCTCGTCCGTGGCGTTCGCGGGCGGAGGGCTCGGTTTTCGTCGGCGCTTCGTGGGCGGCGGGCGGAGCGGCCTCGCCGGTGGATGCAGCGGGCTGAGGTTTCTCCGCCGTTGTCGGCGTGGGAGCGACCGCCGACGCGGTGGCCTCCGTGGCGGGTTCGGGTTGCGCCTTGGCGTGCGCCGCCTTCTCTTCGAAAAGATTGCTCCACTCCGCGCCCCCGTTCTTGGTCATCCAGACGCCGCCGTCGTCGGTGCCCACGTAGAGGACGTTTTCGTCTTTGGGCGACTCGGCGAATGCCGTGGCGCTGCCTTTTTTCGTGGCGGTGATTTCGGGTGAGATGCGTTTCAGCCGTTGCCCGCGATCCAGGGATCGGAAGACGTAGTTGCCGGCCACGTAGTAGATCTTCGAGTTGAACGCGGAGAGAACGAAGGGGGTTTTCCAGTTGAACCGGTATCGGGTGTTCTTTTGGCGCCGGGGCGCGATGCGGCCACGATCACCCGTGCGCAGATGGGTGCGCCCCATGCCCCCGTTCTGGCTCTCGTAGTAGATCTGGTCCGGGTCGTTCGGGTCGACGCGGCAGACGAATCCGTCGCCGCCGCCCACGCGAAACCAATCCTCGTTGCCGGGGCCGGAGTCGTTACGCACCCGATTGGGGCCGCCCCAACTTCCATTGTCCTGGAGGCCGCCGTAGACCCGGTAGTTGGGACGAGAGTCGACCTCGACGTGATAAAACTGGCCGATGGCGACGTGATTGAGATGGTCCCAGGATTTCGTCCTGTCCCACGTGACATAGAGACCGCCGTCGCACCCGAGAATCATGTGGCGCCCATCGTTCGGGTCGATCCAAAGGGCGTGGCCGTCGGCGTGGACGCCGCGTCCCGCCTCGGGCTTGAAGGTCCGGCCGCCATCCTTGGAAAGGTATTGGCTGACTCCCAGAACGTACAAGTACTTGTCGTCGTTGGGGTCGACGCGGAGGTGACTGAAGTACATGGGGCGCGGGTCCAGGGAGTTGATGCGCGTCCAGGAGACGCCGGCGTCGTCGGACCGAAAAACTCCGCCGTATTCGTGCCCGTTTGGACCTTGCTGATCTTGGACGTTTTCGCGTTGGCCCCCCAGACGCCCGGAAAACGGGCGGTCGGGGCCTTGGGAGCGCCCGCCGCGCCGGCGTCCCCGCCGCGCCTTCTTCTTGGGTCTCTTGCCGAACGTGAGATCCAAGAACCGCGTCTTCTTGTCCCGCACGTACTCGATCTTCACCGAGTCACCGGCCAGATGGGCGCGAAATGTCGCCGTAAGATCGGAATACCCGTAGACGCGCTTCCCGTCCACGGAGAGGACGATGTCGCCCGTCTCGAGGCCCGCCTTGGACGCAGGTCCGTCCTTGACGACCTCGGTGAGTTTGGCGCCCACGTCGGCGTCGGCGCCCGTAAAGCCGGCGTATGCGGCGTTCTCGGGGACCATGCCCATCTTCTCCGACTCCACGATGACGAAGACCACGTTGGGATCCTTCTGATACCAGTCGATGCCGATGCGACCGAGCTTGCAGGTCGGGAGCCCTTCGGAGAGTCTCGTCCAGGACTTCCCCCCGTCGACGCTTCGGTAGAGTCCGCTGCCTGCGGCGATTTTTCGCGCGGGCGAATTCCCGTCGAATCCGTCGCGCTCGCGGTCGTAAGTGGCGACGAGAAGAGTGTCCGGGTTGCCGGGTTGGAGCTTGACGTCGATCACGCCCGTCTTGTCATCGACGAAGAGGATTCTCTCCCAGGTCTTGCCCCCATCCTCCGTCTTGTAGAGGCCGCGTTCCTCATTGGGGCCATAGAGGCGTCCGAGCGCTCCCACGTAAACGACGTCCGGGTTCGTCGGGTGAATGGCGATACGGC
Source organism: uncultured Planctomycetia bacterium (assembly GCA_964559135.1). Lineage (GTDB taxonomy): Bacteria > Planctomycetota > DRQF01 > DRQF01. Next base: position 39,391 of record CAZLGG010000017.1, on the reverse strand, counting down.
CGATCTGGAAGGACTTCTCGAGCCCCATCCTCGTCCAGGTCTTGCCACCGTCGACGGACTTGTAGACTCCGTCGCCGTAGGAAACCGAGTTGCGCGGGTTCGCTTCACCGGTGCCGACCCAGACGATGTCCGGGTTCGAAGGCGAGACCTGGACGTCGCCGATCGACACCGTGCTCTCATGATCGAATTGATGCTCGAAGGTGTTGCCGTTGTTCGTGGTCTTGAGCAAGCCACCCGACGCCGTGGCGGCCCACCACATACACGGGTCCTTGGGGTTGACGGCGATGGACGTGATGCGCCCGCCCATGTTGGCGGGGCCTATGCAGCGCCAGTCCAATTCATTCATCCACGTCTCGGGAATCCCCGTGGGGGACGGCTTTGCGTCCTGGGCAGGGAGGATCGTGGACACGACGGCGAGAACGATGGCAAGGCGAACAGTCGAGAATTGCATCATGGGGACCCCTTGGGAGCATGGGATGGCGCCGACCGATGCGTCGGCAGGAGAGGGGATTCCCTCTCCATCCAAGGGTTACGTTCGACATGGGCCCGGCTTTCGCCCTCCTCGGCCGCCGTCTCAGGGGGTCACTGAACCGTGATCGGCAGTGATGCGGAGTGGATTCCCGAGGCGTCGAAGATCGTGAAATGGAACGTGTAGGCGCCGACCGGGAGTCCCGTCGGGATCGTGAGCTCGGTGCTGAGGGTCTCATCCTGGAAGAAGTCGCCGTGGAAGATCGGAGCCATGGACGGAACGAAGGGGGCCAGGTCGAGACCCGTGATGCCGAAAGCCGGCGCATCCAACGTGAATAGCACGCCTAAGATCTGCCCGATTCCTCCCGGTTCGCGCAGGGCGACTTCGAGGGTCAGGGATTGGGACGGGGTGTAGACGGCCGCGTCACTTTGGATCGCGACGGCGGAGCTGGATGAGCCGTCGTTGATGAAGAGGATTTCCGGAACATCGGTCGTGTTGCCCGCGGGGTCCACGATCTGCAACTGCGCACGATAGAATGTGCCGGTTGCGAGATTGTCGAGCACGACTTTCTTCGCGACGAAGTATCGGCCGTCGAGAGGGAGGTTCGTCGAGAGTAGGGGCGCCGGGCCGAAGCTGCCCGTCGCAGTCACGAGATCGGGATCCGTACCTCCGGTGTCGATGGCCAATCTGTAGGTGCGTGCGCCGGGGGAAGAATCCACGAGTGTCACCGTTGGGACCGGGGGTGGGGTCATGTCGATGGCGAGAGGCTTGCCCGCCCGAAGTGGGCAGTAGAGGGGGTCGCCCACATAGAGGTTGCGCCACTTCTGCGTCTGATCGGACGCCGCAGCGGCTTCGGCGAAGGTGAATCCGTTCAGCAGGTAGTCGATGAAGACCTCGGGGAAGGGGTGCCAGTTGAGATAGGGCTCGGCAATGGAGCCCACGCCGCAGGTGAGGCCCCGTTGGAAGGCGTTGGCGAGGAAACTCGTGGGCGCGTCGTTGTGGATGTTCGCGGCCGAATTGCTGTCGAGGTCGCATGCCGCGGAGCCGGGCAGCCAGCTCCAAACGTCGTTGTAGTTGTTGTAGTTGTACCACCCGTAGTAGAAGAGCGCGTCGGGAGCGGTCGTCGCCGAGGCGCCGGTTTGAAACATGGAGCCGGGTTCGCCGATTTCCTTGGAACCGGAAGTGTTCTCCCAGAGCACGGGGAAGCCGAAGGCCGTCATGAGCTGAGTACACCAGGCCATGTCCTGGTCCGCATTGGCGTAGCTCGGGACATGGAATTGCGGGTAGGGAAGCGAGGCCAGGTTCGGATAGTTCCCGAATCGCGTGTCGACATAGATATTCCCCTGGTAGTAGCCGGATTGCCCAGAGATGTACTTGTCGCCATAGAGAGCGCCTTCGATGAGGTTGAGGCTGACGTCGACGTCGGGCCCGTCAATCCGCGCGGCCATGTAGAAGGGGGCGCCGGCAAACGTGGCGCTGTGGTCCCAGTGGCCGATGTCGGACCCGTAGCCCGGGCTTCCCTCGAAGTAGGGTGAGGCCCCCACGTAGGTGGGGAAGCTCGGCGTTGCCGATGACCCCAGGGAAAACGGCGTCATCATGGCCTGGTCGAGAGACCGTGCCCCGCCTTGCGCTTGCGGGAGTGAGAGGCGATACGGCACGCCGTGAATGAAGAGCAACGTGTCGATGGAGAGCGTCCCGTTCGTGTTCAAGAAATCGACGATGTGTGGGACGGCCCTTCATCGGATGATGGGCCGTCAGCTCGCCTCTCGCATCGATGCGTTTACGGTTTCTCCGGAGGGAGCTTCAACCACCGCGCGTAGAGATCGGGTCTTCGATGACGAAGAAAGAGTCGGCGGGCGGAACTCGTATCGACTTCGCCGAGATCCAGGGCGGCGTGGAGGATCTCCTCGGTTCCCGGGCCGGCCCGGGCGATCACCCGGCCGTCCGGGCCGCAGACGAAGGACTCACCCGCGAAGATGAGTTCCCCTTCCTTTCCCACCCGGTTGCACAGCGCGGTGAAGTAGCCGTTTTGGAAGGCCGCGACCTGGAGTTCCGCCTCGTAGAGCCCGGCCGGCCATTCCCCTTTCGTGCCTGCCTGTGGGATGACGACGAGTTCGGCTCCCGCCAGAGCCAGGGCCCGCATGGCTTCCGGGAAGTGCCTGTCGTAGCAGATCGCGATGCCCACTTTGCCAACGGCGGTGTCATAGACGGGGAGATCTCGGTCCCCTGGAGCGTAGTAGCCCTGTTCATGGAAACCTGGGTAGTCCGTGATGTGAATCATGCGCGTGGTGCCGAGGAGCCGGCCGTCGGCATCGATCACCGGAGACGCATCGAAACAGCGGTCGCCCGCCCGTTCGAAAAGGTTGAGGACGACGACGACCCCGCGCGCGCGGGCTCGCTCAGCGAAGGCTTCCGTGATTGTCCCCGGAATGCTCTGAGCGTGGAGATGTGCTTTTGGCCCGGCGATTTCGCGCGGGTAAAAGGGCTCGAAGGCCAGCTCGGCAAAGCACACGAGTTCCGCGCCGTCGTCGGCGGCCCGCTCGAAGGCGTCGAGACCCCGTGCGAGGTTCTTCACTGGATCGTTCCCGGCTTCTTGCTGGATGAGGGCGATGTGCATGGCGTTTCGGAGTCTCATTTGTCCAAGGTCATTGCAGGGAGGGCATAGGGGGATCGTATGCGAGACCGCCATACCTTCATGCGCTGTCGCCAGGCGTCCGGCAGGGATTCCCGTCCCACCCCTTGATCCATCGCGAAGAAGAGGGTCTTGAACGTCGAGGGGATGGCCCCCGCCGCCTCCACCCTTCGAAGGGCAGGACGTACATTGACTTCGTGGGTGAAGAGACAATCCTCGAAGAGAAAGACCTCGAAGCCCATGTCGAGGAGCCCCAACACGCTTTGGAGAACGCAGACGTCTGTCTCCGCGCCGGCCACGACGACGAAGCGCTCTCTTGCTCGACGTGAACCGCCGAGATGCACGAAAGGCAGAACAGAAGAAAGACGTTGAGCGAGGCGTAGCGCATGATCCTCCTCTCCGTGTCGTCATCACCTCGGACAGCGGACTTCGATGCGTCAGTGGAGGGCATTGAAAAGAAACTTGAACGACGCGTGGGGCTGGGAACGATAGGTGATGTCGGGCCCGAAGAGGAAAAGGTGCCCCTTGCCGACCGGAGCGTCCACGACGCCGACCGTGTTCTCGAGGCGCTCCTGTCCCCAGGCCCACCCGCTGCGTAGCGGCTTCGCCGTGTCGAACCATGCTACCGGGCGAATGCCGAGGCCGGCGGCGGCGGGACCCAACCGGAAAACGGGGCTTCTTCGGAACATCACGTCCAAGTCCTGGGTGAGGCCGAGCGCCAAGGGCTGTGATGTGTCCACGTGCATGCGCAGAATCGATCCCGGGATGAAGAACTCATCCCTCTTCAGCCGTCGCACCTTCCCGTTCTGTTCGCGGAGCGTCAGCGCGTCCTCGATCGGTAGATCAAGATGACGGGCGAGCGACGTCGACCCGCCGAGGCAGACGATTCGCCCGCCCCGCTCCAAGAACTCTCTCAGGCGGGGGGCCGTCTTCTTGACCGAGACGCGGCCCCAGCGACCACGATATTCTTCGGGAAGGTCGTCCGGTTCCCGCAGGTTGGCCCGCCCGCCGCGTCGCGGCCCTGGCCCGTCGGACTCGGGGATGGCGCCGCCGGGGAAGATGAGGACGTCGAACTTGTCGCGAAGTCCGCCGGCATCCAACTCGGGGGCGAACACGAGTTGGAACTCGAAGCCGAATCGCTCCAGCAGCCAGCGGATCCACCCGGACGTCATGGAGCCGCCGTAGCGATCCCAGAGGCCCACCCGCGTCCGCTTCAGCGCACGTTTGCGGATGCGGGGCTCCTGGTGCACGCCGAGGAAGTCGATGCCCAAGGTCCGGGCGAGATTCTGGAAGATCGGCGTCCCCACGTCCCCGGCTTCGACATAGAACGTGCCCGTCGGAAACGACGTTTCTCCGGAGGTGATCGGCGCCATCAATCGATACACCCGGGCGTTCTCCGTGAGGAGACGATTGACGGCGAGATGACTGTCGTTGGTGTCATGAGAGAACAGGTATCCGGTGGCACGAAATCCCTGCTTGACTTCTCCGGCCGGCGGCCTGGCAAGACCCTTGATGGGCTCGAATGGACCGTCGAACGGGTCGAGGATTCGGTCGAAGGCCACGCCCATCTGGAAGGCCAGAGTCCAGCCCGCGGCATCGTACGGCGGAGTCGGCGGTCCGCCCGGATAGGGAATGTCGTCGGGGTGAACCTGGGGTTCGAACATGTCCAAGATGTGAGGGCGGAACGCCTGGGCCGTATAGACGACGTAGGAGTTCTCGGGGTAGCTTTTCCCCTGAACGGTGAACGCTCTGGTGGACCGGTGTACTCGAATGCCGTTGCGGATGAGGGCGTTTACGAACTTGGTGGCGGTCGGGAAGTCTTTCTGGTCTGACGGAATGATGTAGCCGCGCGGGTCCCTGGCCGCGGGATCGCGAAAGACTCTCTTCCACGTCAGTTGCTCCGGGGAGGGCTCGCTCTTGGCGTTCGCCGAGTTCTTGGACTTCGCCTTCGACCGGGCCGCGTCCCTTCGGTTCGCCAGATCCTTGCGCGCCTTCTTGATGACATCCGGGCGGATCGTCCAGTGGTCCCGGCTGCCTCGTTCGATGGAGTTCATCCCCATGCGCCAGGCGTTGAGCAAAAAGGTCTCGCGGTAACGCGAGGCGACGTCGAACACCGCCCAGTTGGCCGTCAATGCGTAGTCGAGGGATTGGCGGAAGTGCCACTTTTGGGGTGGAATGGGCATGGGGAGGTTGCCGCTCGGCAGTTGCCTCTCCAGACGCAGCGGAATCTCCATCGGATTCGGGCTGCCGATCGTCTCGGTGAGAAGGCCGATCATGTTGTGGAAGTAGACATTGGTGCGCAGCCCGCCATTCCACCATGTGGAGTAGCTGGCTCCCTTGCGCATCGTCGAGCCGCCCTTCCCCTCTTGGACGAATCGGCTGTGCATGGCCGTTCCCACGAGCTCGATTCCCAAGGGCACTAAGGGGTCGAAGTTGTAGTTGAAGGGATCCCGAAACGGTGGTGCGAAAAGCACCGTCCCCGAAGGGCCCGTCTGGTGGTGGTTGTAAACGATCTGGGGAAACCATCGCTCGTAGAAGACGCGGCAGATCGCCTGCGTCTCCTTCTGCGAGACCATGTAGAAGTCTCGATTGTTGTCGTGGCCGATGTACTTCTGGTAGAGACGAGGGAGTCCTCTCATCGAGCGCTTTTCGGGTGGCTTCCTTCGCATGTACCAGTCCGCGACCAGATCGAGGCCGTCAGGGTTGGGACAGCAGAGGAGGATCACGAGATCGTCCAGGATTCGCAGCGTTTCGGCGTCGTTGCGGCTGACCAACTGGTAGCTGGTTTCGATCAGTTGCTGGGCCACCAAGACCTCCGTGGCATGGAGCCCCCCATCGATCCAAACCACGGTCTTCCCCTCCGCGGCGAGCCGGCGGGCCAGCGCTTCGTCGACGTCCTCGGCGAGAGCGAGCCGGCGCGAGATCGTGCGGTAGTGGTTCACGCGCTTCATGTTCTTTGGAGATGTGACGACCGCCATCAGCATGTCGCGTCCCTCTTCGGTCGTGCCGATCGACTCCAAGCTGAGTCGGGGTGACTCCTTCTCGAGGGTGCGCCAGTAGTCGGTCAATTGGCGATAATTGACCAGGAAATAGTCGCTGCAGAGGGGCTGTCCGAAGGCCTGCTCCGGCGTCGTGACGGGGAGGGGCGCTTGGGCGAGCGTGCCGCCGACGATCACGAGATAGCTGAAGAGAATGAATCTGGCTGGCAAGGGGAGCTCCTCCATGCGATAAGCCGCGGTGTAGCGACGCAACAGGTCCAAGTTACGTTCGCCAATGGGCTTCTATTTCACTCATTGGGAGGGACCGACGGGGGACTCAGGTGTCCGTGGGGGCCCAACCCATCCTTTTCGCCACCATCCCGAGGCGGTGCCCCAGACTTCCATCCATCTGATCCTGCGGGGGCGTTTCCGCTTACGGTGCGCCCATCGGAAATGAAACGCAGGGCGGGTGTGGAGGATTCCCTCATTCTCGGTGTGCCGCGGAAGATCTCCCGGCTTCGTCCTACAGGATGCGGATTCTGATGTTCCGAAATTCGCAGGGGTGGCTTTCCGACTGCAAAGAGATGGAACCTGCGCTCAGCATTCGATGATTGCGTCGACGCTCGAGGAGAGGTTGGGCGTCCGCATCGCCAGAGTCGAGTTGCGGTCGTGAGTACTCGAGAACCAGGGAATCGTTGATGAAGTGCCGGATTCGTCGTCCGCCGTGGACCTCCACGCGGACCCGCACCCACTGGTCACCCGCATAGGTTTTGGACTTGGAGTCGATGCAGTGCCGCCGAATCAGCTTGCCGTTTCTGACGATGTGGGTCCCCGGCGTGCAGACGTTGCCGGTGGGCCGGACATGGCGTCCATCGCCGCCGAGAAGTTGAACCTCGACCGAGACGGGAAAGTCCTGGTCCAAGGACATCGATTCGGGACTTTGGCCGTGGATCATGATCCCGCTGTTGCGGAAAGCCCACCCCGGGCCGCCCGGCGCCTGGTTCCCGGTGAAGCGATACTCCAACTCGAGAATGTAGCTCGAAAGCGGGAGATCCAGGAAGAGGTGCCCGAATCTGCGGTCGAATCGTTCGTAGTCCTCGTATCCCACCTGAATCACGCCGCCGCGGACGCGAAACGTGTCCCACGGATCCTCGCCGAGTCGATGCCCACGGATCTTGGGCGTCCATCCCGTGAGGTCCTTTCCATTGAAAAGGGACGTCCAGCCATGGCTGTCGCGCACCATGCCGTAGCGAAAAGCTTGGGGAATCCTGACCACGGGAAAATCGCGCCCGGGCTCGAGAGCGTCGTCGAAGAAACCCCATGTGACGAGCCCATCTTCCGAGCGGGGTTCGAGAAGGTAGACGATCAAGTTCCCGAGCGGTTGCGCCGTGCGCACGACCATCGTGTCTCGCCCGAGGGCCTGGACCTCGCGACGTTGTTGGGTCTCGACGCTCACCAGCTTATGACCTTGGAAGGGACGGCGTTTGCGATCCACACCGAGGATGCGCTGAACCTGCACGGGAACTTCGAAGCGCGCCTCGGCACGCTCCACGGTGATGCCATGCTGTCGAAGTTTCTCGGTGATGGATTTCCACCGGGCGGGATAGGCGTAGGCGAAGGGACGGGACGTCGACAGCGTTGGGCGATAGGCGCCCCAGTGCTCCATCTCGTAGGTCTTTTCCTCCTTCGTGGGCCGGGGTCGCGAACGGGGTCCCTGGCCGCGTTTCTCCACCCACCCCTCGATCCGAATCGGGGACGGAAGGCGGGCGATTTCGGTTCTCAGCGCGACCTGGTCCCAGGACTGCGGACAACGCCCCCGGAAAATGGCGTCTTGTCTCACGCCCTCGACGAGGGTGCGAATTCGCTCCCGATGTTCCTCGACATACCGCAGGATCTCCTCCACGAAGGCCTTCGTGCACAGAACGCGGTCCTTGTAGGGCGCATACTTGTACGCTTCGGTGAGCACCGTGACGATGCCCCTGATCCCGCGCTCGCGGGTGCCGAATCGAGGGAGGCCGTCATAGGTGTACCACCGCGTCTTTTCCGGATTCGGATTGCCATAGAAGGTGGTCTTGTATCCGGTCGCCCGGAGAACTCTTTTGGAGATGACGGGGAGGAATTCCTCGCGCGTGAATGCGATGATCCTCTCGTCTCCGGCCGGGTTGACGGCGCCGTCAAACGTGAGCGTGTTGCGGTGATAGGAACCGTTGGTGGTGTGGGTGTCGATCGCGACGTAGGGGTCCCAGGCGTTCAACAAGCGTGCGAGAGATTGGGCCTCCGCGGATTCCAACTTGATGTTGTCGCGGTTGAGGTCGAGGCCCGCGCCGTTCTCCCGAATCCCCATGCCTTCCTCCGGCCCGTTCTGCCCGGGTCGATGGCCTTTCGCCATCCGTTCGTTGCCGTCGGGGTTGTAGATGGGCGCGATGAGCAGGATCAAGTGGTCGAGGACCTTGGTCTCCGATTCGGAGAGGAGATCTCGGGCGAGCATCTGAAGGGCTTCCTTCCCACAACACTCCCCGGAGTGGATTCCTCCTTGGGCGTACACGACGAGTTTCCCGGACGCTCGGGCTTCTTCGGGCGTCCGGACAGGGGGATTCGCGAGTACGAGGAGTGGCATGTCCCGCCCTTCGCCGCTCGTGCCCATGGACGTCAAAGTGGCCGAGGGCGACGTCGCGGACAGGCGCTTCAGGAAGCTCACGACGTCCGCATGCCGCCCCGTGGCCTTCCAGCCGCTCGATTCCGCCACGGTCCGGAGTCCGTTGGCCGTCCTCGCGACCTCCTGGGCGGCTGCGGGAAGCAGCAACGCGAGAACCATGGAGACGACGAGGGAGGGTCGGCGCGCGCCGAGCACGAGGAGACTGATGGGGTGTTTGTCGTGCATGTCCTGGATCCTCCGACGAGAGGATACGTCCAATTCGCCTCCTGGGAACCCATGGGGAGTCGAAGGGGCGGTGCGTGGCGCGACCTCGTCGACGAAACTTGTGCTCTTGTTGTTGACCAATCAGTCCCCAATGTGTAGACTGCCCCGAAGTCGACCGATCGAGAGGGCTATGCGCACCATGGGGCGCCCGAGAGAATTCGACATCGACCAGGCTCTGGACGCCGCGATCGACGTGTTCTGGGAACACGGGTACGACGCCACGTGCAACGATCTTCTGGGGGCCATGGGCATTCAGAAAGGGAGCCTCTACAAGGCCTTCGGCAACAAGCACAGTCTCTTCATGGCCGCGCTCGATCGTTATCTCACGGTTTCGCTGAGCCGCATCCAAGAGATTTTCAACGATGCGCCGTCTCCGAGGGCGGGACTCGAGAATTGGCTCGAGCATGGAGTTCTCGACCTGTGCGCCCGGGGTTTGCGACGGGGATGCTTCGGGATCAACAGCGCCGTGGAGCTGGGGATCCATGACGAAGAGGTCGCGCAACGATTTCGCCGACACATCCGCGATCTGAAGGCTCTTCTCGGGCGCGCGATCGCCGAGGGTCAGGAACTGGGCGAGTTCCGCAAGGACATCGCTCCTCGTGCCGCGGCGGAGTTTGTCTTTGTGGTACTGGCGGGGCTCTTCACCGCTTCCAAGGGCGGGATGACCCATGCGGAAGGTCAACGTGTGGTCGCTCTGGCTGCGAGCGCTCTCGAAGCGAGCTGACGGTCGTTTTTTTTGCGGAATTAGTGACCATACGGTCAACAATGTTTCTAACCAGCACGAAGGAGAAAGAACCATGGATCGTCTGAAAGACAAGATTGCGGTGATCACGGGCGGAACGTCCGGGATCGGGCTCGCCACGGCACGGCTCTTTCACGCCGAGGGAGCGCACGTCGTCGTGGCCGGAAGGGACCGCTGCGCTCTCGAGAGGACGGCGTCGGAGCTCGGGGGCGATGCCACCGCCATTCAGGCCGACGTCTCTCGCGTCGAGGACATCGATCGCCTCATGCACGCCGTGGGCACGAAACACGGTGGAATCGACGTCCTCTTCATCAATGCGGGAATCGCGCCCTTCGTCGCCGTCGAGGACGTCACCGAGCAGCACTTCGACGAGGTCATCGGTGTGAACCTCAAGGGGGCATTCTTCAGCGTCCAAAGGGCGCTCCCGTATTTGAACGAGGGGGCTTCGGTTCTCCTCACGTCTTCCGTCGTCAACACGATGGGGCTTCCCATGGCTTCGGTCTACGCGGCGAGCAAAGCGGCCGTCCGATCCCTCGCCCGATCCCTGTCCGCGGCTCTCGCCGAGCGCCAGGTTCGTGTCAACGTCTTGAGTCCGGGGCTCATCGAAACTCCCTTGCTCGCCAAGACGGGTCTCCCGAAGGAAATGCTCGAGGGTTTCACGGAGAGGATCGTCGTGCAGGCACCGATCGGTCGTGTCGGCCGACCGGAAGAGATGGCGTCCATCGCATTATTCCTGGCATCCGACGAGTCCAGCTACGTCGTCGGAAGCGAATTCACCGCCGATGGCGGTCTCACCCAAGTTTGAATCCAACCCTCATCCAAGGAACAGGAGAGAGGCATGAATGAGTTTCGAGTTCACACCCCCGAGAGCGCGCCGAGGGGCGGAAGCGAAGTGCTGGAGTCGGCACGCAAGAAGTACGGAATGATTCCCAACCTCCTGGGCATCATGGTCGAAGCTCCCGTCGCTGCCGAGGCCTATCTCGTGCTCGGTGACCTCCTCGGCCGCTCGAGCCTCACGCCTGCCGAGCGCGCCGTCGTTTGGCTCGCCGTCAGTCGCCGACATGGGTGTGACTATTGCATGGCCGCCCACACCGGCGTGGCGGCGGCCGAGAAGGTCTCGGAGGCCACGATCCGGCAACTCCGCAATGGGGAGCGGCTGAGCGACGGACGGCTGGAGGCCTTGAGAAGATTTACGTTGCAACTCGTCGAAGAGCGGGGCGACGCGTCGGAGGACGACCTCCGAGACTTTCTGGAGGCCGGCTACACGCGTCAGAACGTCTTTGAAGTCGTGGTCGGGATCGCCCACAAGACCTTGTCGAACTACGCGAATCACATGGCCCACACGCCGCTGGATGCTCCTTTCGAGTCCTTCCGCTGGGAACGAGAATGAGAGACCCTAGGCGGGTCCGCGGGGGCATCCACCCGCGGACCCGCGCCTCGACTCGGGCGAGAATCCCTCGGCCATCCTGCTGGGCTTTTCTGTGCCCTCCCCTGATAGGGATCGACGGGGAGGTCTTTTTCTTGCAGCGAAGTGTCGTCGTATGAGTTTGTCGATCAGCGGCTTACGCGATCTGCGTCGCGTCACGTCCCCTTTCTTGGCGGACGCAAACTTCGGACTGCTTGACAAGACAGGAGGCTTGCCCTAGGGTCCCTAACTCGACTCGTGCCGATGACCGATGAAATTTCGATTCATGATGCTGCGTTGGGGCGTCTTTCGGTGACGAGTATTTTGGGGGATTCGCCCACCTTGAGAAGCACCTGCTTCTCCGCCACCGTCTTCTCTTGACCGCGCCATCTACATTTTGCGCCTTCGATTAAACGCGCCGCGGAATCAGGGGGAAACCGCATGCGGAAGTCTTGGCTTGCAATTCTTTGTACGAGTGTTCTACTGACGGGATCCACGGTCACGGCCCAGTCCAATCCTACGCCGATTGAGGTGGCGAACTGGTTCAGCGTGGCCGTCGATCTTTTCGGCCCCACCTCGACGGGGGGGGATTGGAATGTTCGCAAGGCGGTCTTCGACGCCATTGACGACGCCGTGGACGTGCCTCCGGACCCGACGCAACACCCCTTCGCCAACCCCATCACGGCGGAATTCATCGCTTCGCTCCACGAGATCCGCCTCAACGTCGTGATTCAGAAGCTGCAGACCGATCCTCCTCCTCCCGTGGGGTCCATCCGTCTCTATAAGACCTATTCGTCGGGTTGGGTCATTGCGACCCACACGACCCGAGTCATGATCGATTTCTCGGTGGGCTTCTTTTTCCTCACCGGGAACAATGGTTTCACGACGGCGCAGACGACGGCCCTCGCCAGTCTGCTGGACGGATACATCATCACCCACAGGCATCTGGATCACTATTCGGGGGATCTCGCGGATGCCATGCTGATGATGGGGAAACCTGTCTACGTCACCCACGAGATGCAGACGTCTGCGCTCCTCGCGGGTACACCCAATGCGTCCGCACTGATCGCGCCCGCCGAGGGCATGACGTATTCCATTGGGGACGTCGTCTTTACCCCTCACGAAGGGCACCAGTTTTCCGGCCTCATGGGACAGGGTCCCACGGCCACCGTCGATTGGACGGCGCCTTGGGTCCAGAACAATGGCTATCTCATCGATGCGGGAGGCGTCGGTATCCTTCACCTCGGCGACGACAACGATCCCACCGTCTTTTCTTGGCTGAGTCAGATGACCGCCCAGGGCTGGAGTCCCGAAATCTTCCTCAACCTGGGCGTCGGGAGCACCGCCTACAATGTCTTGCAGATGCTCACACCCACCCTGCGATTCCATAGCCATGATCTGGAGTTCGCCCACCCCTACGGGGTCTTCTTGCCCCTCGATCAAACTCCAGGCGCGATCGACCCCTCCCGCGTCGTTCTCTTCTGGGGCGAGAGTTTCGACTACACGCCCTGAGGGCCGTAGTGCCGTGCGGGTGATGCGAGCATGTTCAATGTGGGTTACTCTGGCTCCGACCCGGAACAGAGGAGCCCGCAGATGAATACCCTTGCGCCCGCTCGCATCACCCTTGTCCTATTCGTCTTGGTCACGTTTCTCGGGGCCCAAGTTCCGAAGACTCTTCCGGACTCGAAGGACCACCGGTTCAATACGAAAATTCCCACGAAGTTCTCGGGAAAGATGCTCGAGATGAAGACCGCATCCGGGCAGCCTTTCAGGATGTATGCCTCGGGCGATCCCGCATCCCAAAAGCAGATCCTTCTCATTCACGAATGGTGGGGGCTGAATCCTCACATCAAGGGGCTCAGCGACCAGTTCGGGCGCCTCGGATACCGATCTTTCGCCGTGGATCTCTATGGAGGGAAATACGCGGAAACGCCCGAGGAGGCTCGGAAACTCATGGGTGCGGCCATGGAACAGCAGGACGTCCTCCTCGCCAAACTGGCCGCCGCGGTGAAGTGGGCGCGCACCGAGAACCCGAAAGCGAAGCTCGGAACCATCGGATGGTGTTTCGGGGGAGGCTGGTCTCTCCAGACCGCCATTCGCAACGGGAAGGACGTTGCGGCCTGCGTCGTCTACTACGGGCAACTCGTCACCGACCCGAAGGAATTGGCCCCTCTTCACGCCCCCGTCCTCGGTGTCTTCGCGAAGCGCGACGGGTGGATCAATCCCGAGATGGTGGGGAAATTCGAGAAGGCCATGAAGGCGGCGGGCAAGAAGTTGGTCGTCGCTTCGTATGACGCGGACCATGCCTTCGCGAATCCGTCTCAGACCCGGTTTCGTGAGAAGCCGGCCCGCGATGCCTGGAAAAGGACTCTGGCCTTTCTCGACGCCCACCTCTCGGCCGGGCACCCATGAACCCCGAGGGCCTTCCTCTTTCCGTCGAGGAGTTCAATCGCAGGGCCTGGACGCAGCGTGTTCGGGAAGGAGACGTGTGGACGCTTCCCGTGTCCAGCGAGGAGATCGCCGCGGCCAGGCGGGGTCAATGGACCGTCGTCCTGACTCCCCTTCGTCCCGTTCCAAGAGCGTGGTTCGGCGAGCTCGCCGGAAAGCGCGTCCTTGCTCTCGCCAGCGGCGGTGGGCAACAGGCGCCGATTCTGGCAGCCGCCGGCGCGCGCGTTTCCGTTGTCGATGTCACACCCGCTCAACTTGCCCAAGATGCTTTCGTCGCGGAGCGCGACGGGTTGGGTATCGAACTCATCGAGGGTCCGATGGATGACCTCGTCGATATCGCCGATGAGAGCTTCGACCTCGTGTTCCACCCTGTTTCCAATCTATTCGTCGAGGACTGTCGGCCGGTTTGGGCGGAGTGCTATCGCGTCCTGCGGCAAGGCGGGACTCTGCTGGCGGGTTTCGCCAATCCCCTTTTATTCCTCATCGACGAGGACGTCGCGCCCGGTCAAAATCTCGTGATTCGTCACGCGCTGCCCTACTCCGATCTGCTTGCGCGCTCGGACGAGGAGCAAGCGGAGCGACTGGAGCGGGGTGAACCCCTGGAGTTCGGACACACCCTCGAGGATCAGATCGCCGGGCAGTTGGATGTGGGTTTTCAGATCACGGGCTTTTATGAGGACCGCGGAGCGAAGCATCCCATCGATGACTTCGCGGCGACGTTCCTGGCGACGCGAGCCGTCAAGTCGTGAAGAGGCGAATCCTCGTGCTCTATGGCATCGTCTTCCTCTGCGTGTTGGTCTGGTCGGGGATCGCTCCGCGGGACCGCTTCACGTGGTGGTTGGAGGTGGCGCCGGCCCTTCTTGCCGTTTCCGTCCTGGGGCTCACGTTCCGTCGCTTTCCCCTCACGACGTTGGCGTACACGCTGATCCTCCTCCACGCGATCATTCTGATGGTGGGCGGACACTACACCTATGCGGAAGTGCCCCTCTTCGACCGTCTCTCCGAGTGGATGGGATGGAGTCGGAACAACTTCGACAAACTGGGACATTTCGCCCAGGGGTTCGTGCCCGCCCTCATCGCCCGTGAGATCTTCATTCGCCTCGATGTCGTCAACGGGCACGCTTGGCGCAACGTGCTTGTCGTCGCGCTCTGCTTGGCGATCAGCGCCCTGTATGAACTTCTCGAGTGGCTCGTGGCGATCCTGAGCGGAACCGATGCCGAGGCGTTCCTGGGAACCCAGGGCTACGTTTGGGACACCCAGTCGGACATGGCGCTCGCTCTCGCGGGTGCCACGGCCTCCCTTCTTCTCCTGCCGAGATTCCACGACCCCCAGATCGCGGCCGTCCGGCGAACTGCAAAGTGTCCCGATGGGAATTGAGCTTGCCATGAGGTGGAGTCGTGAGACTTTGGTGCCATGGATGGAGCCGAACCTCTGGTGATCTCAGATGCCTACAAGCCCCGGGTTGACGGGTCGACGTTTCTCAAGACTGCATCGATTTCGAGAAGGTGCACCGACCCACCGCGGACCCGCTCATCATGGGGACCGTCCGTTTCTTCTCATCGATTCTCGAGGAACGCGATCAGGTCGAGGATCTCGTCGCGGGAAAGGGTGACGAGGAGTCCCGTCGGCATGGGGGAGAGAACGAGACGCTTGCGCGTCGCGATCGACGCCTTGGTCAGCGTTCTGAGATTCTCCGGTTCTTGCAGGTTGGGATTGACGACGATCTTCTCGTTGTCCTCGTGGACGATGCGCCCCATGATGCTTTCGCCCTCTTTCGTCGTGAAGAAATGGTTCTCGAAGCCTTCCAACAGGTGGGCCGAGGGTTCGAGCACCTGGCGGAGGAGTTCCAGACCCTGGTATTTCGTGGCGACGCGTGAGATGTCCACGGGGTTGTCGGGGCCTAGGTCCCCGAATTTGTGACAGCGAATGCATCCCGCCTCCGTGAACAGGCGGCGACCCCGTTTCGCATCCCGCTCGGCCAACCACCCCTTCGCGAAAGCCGTCCCGAAATCGGCGAGCTTCCACATCTTCACGAACGCTCGTTGCGGAGATTCGATCTCGGCCCTGTTGGCGGGGGCAGCGTTCGCCCCCGGGGGCAAACGGTCGACGACGTGCATCACGCCGTTCATGACGCGCCAATGTCCGGGGAACGTGCAGAGATACGGGTGATCGGCCTTTCTCTGCGGGGCGATGAAATCGAGTCGGGCGGTCTTCCCGGGCAGGAGAAGATCCGTGTGCCACATGACCTCGTCCAGTCGCGGCACGTAGTTTTGGCGGCCGTCGCCCGTATCCTTCAGGCCTTCCCCGGCGCGCCCGATCTTCTCCCAACTCCCCGGCGTGCCGATGACGAGGTTGTGAGGCATGACGTCGTTGTTGCGGAAAACGATCGACACGGGTTCTCCGGCACGTACCCAGATCTCCTTCCGGTCGTAGCGCATCTCGTGGGGAAGCGTCGTCATGAGGATGACGGTGCCGCCCAAACCCTCCAGGCTCCGAAGCGCAGCTCGGGATTCACCGGGAGGAAGCGATCTGGCGATTCGGCGGCCGGTTGCGAGGGCCGTCAGGGTACGGGGACGAGTGCGGAGAGCCTTTGGAAGTCCCTCCAAGTAGGCTGTGACGGCATCCAGCATCCGACGCAGAGACTCATCGCTCACCTCATCCAAGGGACCGTCGGGCACCAGTCCGATGGCCTCGTCGACGCATTGTCCCTCGCGGAGCAAGGTCTCCACCAACTCCGCCTTGACGTCGAAGTGCCCGGGAATCCGTCCCAAGGCGCGCAGGGCCGCGGCGCGAAGCTCGTCATGCATCGATGCCGTGAAGCGGTCGGTCGGGATGCGTTCTTTGGGAAGACCCGGCCCTTCCCACGAGACGATGAGACCATCATCCCCACCGGCATCGAAGTAGGTCAACGCGAAACGGTGGCGCCCTTTCTCGAGTTGCACGGTGCCCCCGCGCTCCCGCATGCCATGGTCGCCATCGTTGTTGACGATCTCGGCGCCGTCGATGTAGAGCCGGGAACCGTCGTCCGAATCCGTGTAAAAGACGTATTCTCCCCGGATCGGAATGGACACCTCCCCCTCGAAGAGCAAGCCGAATTCGTCACGGAACGGCAGCGAGGCCGCATCGAGATCCAGGCTGGGAGCGTGGCCGCGTTGCAGCGGAAGGAGAGCGCGAAACGTCTCGATGCGCGCGTTCTTGGGTCTTCCCCGATAGAACGCATAGGAAAGCCCACGTCTCCGTGGCGACGACCCCTTGGACTTCGCTCTGGTCAGCTCGGCGACCCAGGGAAAAAGCGACTCGGGCGCCGCCTCGTCGCGGAGCGTGGCGAGAGCGTCGAGGGCGGCCAGCCGACTTTCCGCCGATCGGGCCGCGAAGGCTTTCAAACGGGACGGGTCGGGATCGGCCGTGAACGCGGCCCGTAAGGCCACGCGCTCGAGAACGGGCGTCGAGGCCTTCTCCCCGAGCCCCCAGAGAGCCTCGCCCGCGGCTGCCGTGTCGACGTCTTCGGCGATGAGGCGCGCGAGAGCGGAGAGGACGTGTTCCCCATGGGGGCCCTCGCGCTCCTCCAGCGTGCGCATTGTCTTTGCCAAGAAGGAGACGACGTCCATCTTCGCATCGCGCGCCAGCGCGACGGCTGCGGCGCGCCGACTCTCCACGTCCGTGTCGTGGCGGATGAGGAGGGCTTGCCACACCGCCGGACCCGGGGGGAGTTCCCGCAGCTCCCGCGTCGAGAGCTGTTCGATGAGAAACGTTCTCTCTTTCGGCGTCAAGGATCGCGCGCCCTCGGAGTCGGTACGGAGGGCTGCTTTCCAGACGCCCTCCAGGGTGCGAAAGCTCTCGGCGAGGGCGTAGTCGAGGAAACGGTCCGTCGGCATCTTGCGGATCGCGAGCAGCGTCTTCACCGCGGAGAAGTCGTCGAAGAAACTGCAGGCCACCGCGGCGGCCAACCTGACGCGGGGAGAGGGATCGTCCGCCGCACGGGCGAGCAGGGGGAGAGGGCTCTTCGTCCAACGGTGCCTCATCTCCGCCAACACGCGGAGGGCCGCGGCGCGCACACGGGGCTCCGGCTCTTGGAGTGCAGCCTCGAGAAGGCCCATGTCGGCGACGGCGTGTTGCTGGTGGAGCCAAAGGAGTTCGAGAAGGGCATGAGGGCGAGCGGGGGACTCCGGCGCGATCCCCTCGAACCACCGGACCGCCTCGCGGAGAACTTCGTCGGTCGGCCGCTCGCCGAGGGCGATCCGCGTGCGATACCGGACCCGGTCGTCGGGATCGCCCAGGAACGTCACGAGTACGGGGGTGGCCAGCGAGGCCAAGTCGGCCTTGCCCTCGACGCGCTCGTCTCCATAACTCACCCGGTAAACCCGTCCGTGGGTACGGTCGCGGCTGGGGTCGCGCAGGTGATGCTGCATGTGACCGATGAGCGGGTTCTGCCAGTCGAGGAAATAGATGGCGCCGTCCGGGCCCATCTCGATATCGACCGGTCGAAAGTTCGGGTCTGTACTGCTCACGATGGGCTCCACCTCCTTGGCGGAGAACCCGGAGCCGTCGTCTTGGATGTGGTACTGGAAGATCCCCTGGAAACCGATCACGTTGGCGATGAGGTAGTTACCCTGATTCTCTTCGGGAAAGGCTTCGCTGGAGAGGATTTCCGTGGCGGCGGCCGGACGGCTTCGCTGCCGAAAGAACGGGAAGTAACCCCTGTGCTTGTCCGGAAAAATCGTGCGTCCCGAAAACGGCCAGGCAAAGTAGTTGACGTTGCCCGTGCCGTCCGTGACGAACTCGGATCCCCACCGATCGAAGACGTGCCCGTGGGGGTTCGCGAAGCCGTAGGGGATGTGACGCTCGACGCGCCATGTACGGGGATCGAAACGCCAGACGCAGGCGTCGTGGTTGCGGACGGGTCCGTAGACGGTTTCAATCTGGGTTTGATGGAACACGCCCTCTTGGAAGTAGAGGGCTCCGCCCGGCCCGAGAACGAAGCTGTTCGCGGAATGATGCGTGTCCGCGGAACTCAGGCCGTGGAGGACGCGTTCGCGCCGATCGGCTCGTCCGTCCTTGTCCCTGTCCTCGAGAAAAAGGAGGTCCGGAGCGTTGGCGACGAAGACCCCGCCGTTCCAGAACTCGAAGCCCGTGGGGTTGTGGAGTTCGCCCGCGAATACATCGCAACGGTCCGCTTTCCCGTCGCCGTCGTCGTCGGTGAGGACGAGGAGCTTGTCGTCCATGGGGTCGCCCGGCTTCCAGTGGGGGTAGCTGGGCCAGACCGCCACCCAGAGCCGACCTTTCGTATCGAAGGACATCTGCACCGGATTGACGAGATCCGGGAACATGGTCTCGTCCGCGAAGAGAGTCACCTTCATGCCGGGCGCCGTCGTCATCCTCGAGAGGGCTTCCTCGCCCGAGAGGAAGGGGTAGGCGCCTGCTTCGAGGGGACCGGGCCGATTCGTTTTCACGACGATGGGCTGCGGCACGCCGTCGAGGTCGAGAGGCGGGTTCTTCTCCCCGGCCGCGAGGGCGTGGATGCGCAGGGTGTGTCGCTCGACGAGGGCATCGAGGATGGCCATCTCTCGTTGGAGGACCTCGAAGTTGCTGACGCCGTCCGTGTACTTCAGCTTCGATCTTCCGCCATAGACATTGTAGCCGTCCGTCGCCCGGTAGCGATTGAACCACAGGACGTTCTTTTCGAGGACGGCCTTGCGGACGCGGGCGATGAGATCTCTCTGATCGCGGAAGAGGCCCTGGACGCCGAGCAACTCCTTCAGGATGACGCGGGCCAGATCGATCTGGCCGGAATCATTCAGATGGATGCCGTTGATCGTGAGGCGGCCTGATGCCAACCGATAGATCGTCTGCATGGGGTGAAAAATGTCCACGAAAGGCGTGCCGGATTCCTCCGCCACTTCGGAGGTGATGCGGGCGTAGCGCTGCAGCCGCTCGTTCATCGCCGTCCCGTCGGGAAGGTTCCCGTCGAGGGGCGCCTGATATGGGATGGGGGAAAAGAGCACGAGCCTCATGGGTTGCCCGTCGCCGCCCTTCATCGATGTGATGTGCCCCACGAAGTTCCTGAGGTTCGTCCGGAAGTCATCCTCCCCATCCACGTCGCCAAAGGATTCGTTGAATCCGTAGAAGGCGAAAACGAGTGTCGCCCCCGTTCGGCGGAGGTAGTCGTCCCGGCTGCCGAAACCCGCCGTACGCTGATGGATCGTCAGCTCGTCGGCGCTGAACCCCAGGTTGTAGAAGGACAGCCTCTTTTTCGGGGCGAGAACCTGGATCGCGGACTCCAGCCACCCCGCATGTTGCATGCGTTCGGCGAGGCCTCCCCCGACGAGGGCGACGCGGTCGCCCGTTCGAAAATCAAAGGCTGTCGGCGGGGGCTCGCCGGGCCCCGTTTCAGGAGGTGTCACGGGCGGCGTCTGAGGTGGCGTCGCGGGTCGAGTCTCGCGATTGCATCCATTGATGATCATCGCGGCCAAGAAGGGGAGAAATACACCGAGTGTGCGGGCTGAGACGTCTCGAAGCATCGGGAATGAACCTCGTTGGAACTTCGACGATGGAGGGTTGGCCCGTGACTTTATCAGAATCGCGGCGTTTCGTTGACCGCCTGGTTGGCAGACTGTAGGTTCGACCGGAACACCGGAGAGATTGCCCATGTGCCGTCGTCACGCCCTCCTCTGCATGCTTCTCGTGCTTGCGTCTTGCGGCCTCGCGTTCGGGCAGGAATCCAAGCCTTCCGCCAAGATCGTCTTCGTCACAGGAGACGAGGAGTATCGGTCGGAAGAATCGATGCCGATGCTGGCCGCCATCCTGGAGAGAGATTTCAATGTTCGTTGCCCTGTCGCCTATGCCCTGACGGACGAAGGCGAGATCGATCCCAATCGCCTGGATCACATCGACGGCCTGGATGAGCTGAAGGATGCGGATCTCATGGTGCTCTTCACGCGATTCCGCCGCCTGCCCGAGCGCGAATTGAAGAAGATCCTCGACTACGCGGAATCGGGCCGTCCCATGGTGGGATTTCGTACGGCGACCCATGCCTTCCGTTATCCCAAGGGGCATCCTCGCGCAGCCCAGATGAATGAGCGGTGGCCGACGAAGGTGTTCGGTCAGCACTGGATCACCCACCACGGCCACTTCGCGGATGGGCATGGGCGCCTCACGGCGGTGACGCCGCTGGAGAACGGACGCTCCCATCCGATACTGCGCGGCGTCGACTCTTTCCTGGCCTACTCGTGGCTCTATCACGTCCAGGGTGGAGGCGATCGCCTTTCCGGAGACAGCCGGCCGCTCGTGTTGGGGTGGTCCCTCCGGTCCAACCACGCGGAAAGGCTCGACCGTTTTCCCAGGGAAACACCGGTGGCCTGGGTGAAAAGTTACACGGGGAGCGCCGGTAGGCAGGCGCGAGTTTTCTTCACGACGCTGGGCCACCCCTATGATTTCAAGATCCCTTCGATGCGTCGCCTGGCTCTGAACGGCATCCTCTGGGCCTTGGGGCAAGAGGATCGGATTCCCGAGGGCGGATGCCGCACGGACCCGGTGAATCCCTACGACCCGCCGAATTCCGGCTTCGGCCAGGTCTATCGATCTGGCGTTTTTCCCCGCAGGACCGCGGCAGGAGACAAACGATGATCGCTCCCCGGACCACCCGCCAGGAGATCATGGAAAGGCTCGATCGCAAGCGGCGAGAAGGCAAGCCCATCTTCATCGCATCGGCGGGCTCGGGGCTCGTGGCCCAGCTCTTGGAGGAGGCCGGTGCGGACTGCATCAACACGTTTTCGGGAGCTCGCCTCAGAGGCAACGGCATGGGAACGATGGCGATGCTTTGGCCGATCCTCGACTCGAATGCGCAGACCATGCGCTATACGGAGGAGGACATCCTGCCCGCGATGCGCGGAAAGGCCTTCGTTTGCGCCTGTCTGAACGCGAACGATCCTTTGAAGGACATGCGCGTGGTTCTTCGACGCTGCCTGGACGTCGGGATCCCATCGGTCTCGAACATCGGCCCGTCCATCAGCTACGTCGACAAGGACAGTCAGATCCACCGGGTTCTCACCCAAAGCGGCATCACCTTCGATGAGGAGATCGCGCTCATGAAACTCGGTCGCGAGATGGACATGGTGACCATCGCTTTGGCCTTCGACGAGGAGGATAGCCTTCGCATGGTCGAGGAGGCGCAGCCCGACATCTTCTGCTTTCATGCGGGGACGACGAAGGGAGGGAAGCGCGGGTTCGATTCCGGTGAGACGATCGAGGAGACGGCGCAGCGGACGGAAGAAGTCATCCGAAAGCTCAGAGCGCTCAAGGAGGACATCTTCCTCGTGGCCCACGGCGCCGCGATGGAGACACCCCAGGATGCTCAGTTCATCCTCGACCACACGAGTTGCGACGGATTCTGGACCGGGTCCTCGACCGAGCGTATTCCCATCGAGCGGGCCGTGTCGGAGACGGCTCGTCGTTTCGCGTCCCTCGGGTTCAGGAATCGGCGGCGAGGTGACGGGGCATGAAGCCTCGCGTTGTTCTCCTCGCGACCTTGGACACCAAGGCCGACGAGGTCTCGTTTCTGGCGGAGCGGGTCCGAGATGGAGGTGGCAAACCCTTTGTCGTGGATGTGGGGGTTCTCGGCAGGCCAGGGTGCGAGGCCGACATCTCCCGCGGGGAGGTCGCCGCCGCGGGCGGGCGTGCCATCGCCGAACTCGTGGCGGGCGCCGACCGAGCGGAGTCGGCCCCCGTGATGGCGGCGGGGGCGCGAGCGCTGGTGGCGACCCTCGTGGGAGAGGGGGAAGTCCAGGCGGTGATCGGTCTCGGCGGCACCCAGGGCACCACGCTCTGCACGAGTGTGATGCAGTCATTGCCCTACGGGTTACCGAAGATCATGGTCTCCACGGTGGCGTCCGGCGACACGTCGCCCTTCGTGGGGATCAAGGACATCACGATGATGTTCAGCGTGGGTGATCTTCTGGGCTTGAATCCCTTCACGCGGCAAGTCCTGGCGCACGCGGCCGGCGCGGCGCTGGGAATGGCCGGCGCACGTCTGGAGGAGGGCGCAACCTGGAGCGGGCGACCCGTGGTGGGAATGACGAACCTGGGCGTTTTGACCGAGGGCGCCATGGAGGCGGTCAGATTGCTGGAGGCCGCCGGTCGCGAAGTGATCGTCTTTCACGCGGTGGGTTCGGGCGGTCGGGCCATGGAGCAAATGCTGAAGGAGGGGCTCATCCACGAGGTGTTCGACTACGCCCTGGGTGAGATCTCCGACGAACTTTGGGGTGGGCTTCGCAGCGCCGGGCCCGAGCGCCTCACCGTGGCCGCGGACCTTGGGCTTCCTCAAGTCATCGTCCCCGGAGGGGCGGAACACCTGGGTCTCCTCGTCGATTCTCCGAACACGGTGCCCGAGGCGTGGAAGGATCATGCCTACGTATTCCACAGCCCCGTCGTGTTCGTGCCCAGATTGCGAGGCGACGAGTTGGTGTGCGTGGCCGAGGCCATCGCCGAGCGGCTCTCCGGCGCGGGCAAGGGCACGTTCCTCTATGTGCCCGAGGGCGGGACGAGTCGCTACGCCGTCGAGGGTGGGCCCCTGTACGATCCGGATGCGGATCGCATTTTCTTCGACGCCCTGGAAGCACGTCTCGGCTCTCGCATCGAGGTGCGGCGCCTTCCCCACGGCGCCGAGGATCCGGCTTTCATCGCGGAAGCCGTGCGTGCGCTGCTCGCGTTCACCCGCTGAGCGTGGCCGCGGCCCTCAACGTGGGGTCGGGACGGTGCGAGGATGCTCGATATCGAGAGGCTTGGACTTTGTCCCTGTGGGAAGCGGCTGTAGCGCTCCGCATTCCCCGGGCCTGTTGCGGGGTCGTCCGTCGAAGTCGAGCTTGTACAGCGGGTCGGAAGCGAGGATTCTCGAGGCCTCCGCGGGCGGTCGAAGATGGAGAGCGCGTCGGGGATGGAAGTCCTTTCGGCCCCACGGTGCGTAGCAGGCCTTCAGAAGGCTGTTCACCGTGGATCTGTTCTTCCAGACGTTGAGCCGGATGTTCTGGTCGCCCGCCGGACGCGCGTCGCCCAGGTTTCCGAAGAAGAGACGCTCTGCGTCGGCGGCCAATCCGACCACGGCCCAGGGCGCTTTCACGTCGACGAAGGTGTTGTGGAAGATCGCCACGGCGAGGGGGCGTTTCTCGTGATGCGGGCGAATGCGGATCGCCAGGTCGGCGCAGTCGACGAAGACGTTGTCGTGAATCCGAAGGCGTCCCGCCCCCTGGAGGAGTACCTCCCTCGGGTTGTGGGCAAAGAGGTTCCCATAGATCTCGTAGCGGTCTTCGGAACCGGGGCCCTCGTCGGGCGGTCCGCTGACGAGCAGATTTGGACGATCCCCCTTGTCGCCTTTCACGTCGTTCTTGAGGAAGACGTTGTAGCGGATCGTGGTCACGCGAGGGTCCTTCGGCATGCCTGGAACCGGGTCACGGCGGATCTGGTGCTTGATCTGCATGTCGTAGCCCAGACAGTTCTTCACCACGTTGCCCTCGATGACTCCGCCTACGAACGCCTGGGTGCCGTCGGAATTGCCGAGGTAAAGGCCCGTGCCCGCCGCATCGATGATGTTCCGCCGAATGATCCAATCCCACGCCGGCACCTTGGTGGAGATGCCGACATTGAATTGCCACCGGCCGTAGCCCCGGATGACGCAGTCTTCGATCGTGATGTGGTGGACGCCCTTTTTCGTATCGCCCCCCGCCTTGATCCCGTCCACGTCGAGGCCCCGCCCATCGAGTGTGAGGCCGCGGATCTCGATGTAGCTGGCGTCGGTGAGCTGGATCGTGTTGCGGCCCTCCTTGGCCGTGAAGAGCACCCCTTTGCCGCCCTCGATCCGAATCGGGCGTTTCGGCTTCCCATGGAGCCCCACGAGCCTCATGCCGTTCTCGTACGTACCGGGTTTCAGGCGCAGCGTCGCTCCGGCCTCGAGACGCTTGACCTTCCTTTCATAGTCCTTGGGGGTCGCGGTGGTCGTCTGGGCTGCCAGGGCGGCGGTCATCACGAACATCGGAAGAAGCGTCAACTTCATGGGGCGTCTCCTTGGGGTGATGGTCTGCGCGTCAGTCCAGTGTATGAGGCTCAAGGCGATGTGACGACTTCCCCTAGACCGTCCAGAATTCGGCGTACGAGCCGAGACTCTGACCGCACGTATGCCGGACTTGGCAGCCCGTTTCCGATGAGACAGAATCGACCTCAATTCATTTGTCGCGCCCCCCTTGATCCATCCACGGAGAACATCCATGAGCGATTTTCTGTCTCTCGTCACCGAGAAACTCGGTGTCGATGCCGGGACCGCCCAAGCGGCGACCGGAGGACTCATGAACGCCTTGAAGGATAAATTGCCGTCCGGCGATTTCAGCGAACTGACGAGCAAGATCCCCGATCTGGCGGGCCTCGCGGAGGCCGGCGCGGGGGGCTCGTCGGGAGGCGGACTCCTTGGAGGCCTGACCGGAGCGGCTTCGTCGCTTTTGGGCGGAGGTTCGGGAGCCGGCGGCCTGTTGGGAACTTTGATCGGATCGGGCCTCGACGCCGGCAAGGTGGGCCCCTTCATCCAGACTTTCATCGGATTCGTCAAGGACAAGGCCGGTGACGGCCTCGTGGACAAGCTGAAAGGCGGCCTCCCGGACCTTGGCAAACTTCTCGACTGATCACCCCCTTGTACTCGGAAAGGAAGACTGACATGGCCTACAAGATTGACGAAATCGAGGGCATTGGCCCCTCGTACCGGGAGAAACTCACCGCGGTCGGCATCATGACGACCGACGACTTGCTGAAGTACTGCTGCGATCCGAAGGGTCGCGAGGACATCGCGGAGAAGACGGGGATCTCGAAGAAGCTCGTCCTGACCTGGGCGAACCATGCCGACCTCATGCGCATCTCCGGGATCGGCCCCCAGTATGCCGAACTCCTCGAGGCCGCGGGCGTGGACACCGTCAAGGAACTGCGCCATCGCAACGCTGCGAATCTCGCGGCGAAAGCCCTCGAAATCAACCAGGAAAAGAAGCTCGCCAAGACGACTCCCTCGGAGTCCGTCGTGGCCGGCTGGATCGATGCGGCCAAAGGTATGGAACCCACCATCCGGCACTGAGCAGCGAGTGCGACGCATGCAGGAATTCGAGAAGCTGGCTTCGTTCTACTTGGGGCGTTCGATCGACACTGTCGACGGGCGCCCCGGCCCCGCTCCCTACCTCTACGATGCCAAGGACCTGACGACCCACGCGGTGTGCGTGGGGATGACGGGTAGCGGAAAGACGGGCCTGTGCGTGTCGCTCCTCGAGGAGGCGGCGCTGGACGGCATTCCCGTTCTCGCGATCGATCCCAAGGGCGATCTCGGAAACCTGCTCCTGACTTTTCCGGATCTGCGGCCCGAGGACTTTCGTCCTTGGGTCGATCCGGGAGAGGCCGTGCGCAAGGGGCTGACCGAGGACCAGTACGCCGCACGGATCGCCAAGACCTGGCGGAACGGCCTGAGCGAGTGGGGCCAGGATGGAGCCCGCATTCGAAGGCTTCGGGCCGCAGCGGATTTTGCCATCTACACCCCGGGCAGCGACGCCGGCCTTCCCATCAGTATCCTGGGTTCGTTCCAGGCGCCGTCGCCGGAAGTCGCCGATAACGAGGAGGCCTTGCGGGACCGGATCTTGACGGCCACGTCCGGGTTGCTGGCCCTCGTGGGCATAGCCTCCGACCCTCTGCAAAGCCGCGAGCACATCCTGGTGTCGAAGCTGCTCGAGAACGCCTGGCGCTCCGGCAAGGATCTCGATGTTGCGGGCTTGATTCAGGGGGTGGCCTCTCCGCCGTTCCAACAGGTGGGAGTCTTTCCGCTCGATGCGTTCTTTCCGTCCGGCGATCGCATGGCGCTCGCCATGAGATTGAACAATCTTTTGGCCTCGCCCGGCTTTGGCGCGTGGCTGAAAGGACCGCCCCTCGACGTCCAGCGGCTGCTTTGGACGGAGACGGGGAAGCCCCGTGTCAGCATCCTTTCCATCGCGCACCTTTCCGACGAGGAACGCATGTTCTTCGTGACCTACTTACTGAACGAGGTCGTGGCGTGGATGCGCGGGCAGTCGGGTACGACGTCGCTCCGCGCCATCCTCTACATGGACGAGGTCTTCGGGTACCTGCCGCCCACCGCCAACCCGCCGTCCAAGCGGCCGCTTTTGACTCTGCTCAAGCAGGCCCGTGCCTTCGGCTTGGGGTGCGTGCTCGCCACGCAGAATCCGGTCGACCTCGACTACAAGGCCATCTCCAACGCGGGAACCTGGTTCCTCGGCCGCCTCCAGACGGAGCGCGACAAGAACCGGGTTCTCGACGGCTTGGAGGGTGCATCGGCCTCCTGTGGTGTCGCCTTCGATCGCGGTGAGACCGAGCGCATTCTCTCGGGACTTCATTCCAGACAGTTCCTCGTGAACAACGTCCACGATGACGGCCCGGCACTCTTGCACACCCGCTGGGCCATGTCCTACCTGAGGGGCCCGCTCACCCGCGAACAGATCCGTCGCCTCATGGGCGGTGCCGTCAAGGC
Organism: uncultured Planctomycetia bacterium; assembly: GCA_964559135.1. Lineage (GTDB taxonomy): Bacteria > Planctomycetota > DRQF01 > DRQF01. The sequence continues at coordinate 12,262 of CAZLGG010000017.1, read as the reverse complement.
GACGACGCAGGCCGCTCGACGGAAGGCCCCCGTGGGCGTGACGGACGCCCCGGCTTCGGAGGCCCCGGAATCCCAGGGACCGCCCCCGGTGGCCGCCGACACGAAGGTGAGATTCATTCCCCTTTCCCGCCCGACGGAGAAGGAGGGGGAACTGGTGTATCGCCCGTCCCTTCTCGGACTCGCCCAAGAGCACTTCGTCTCCTCCCGTGACCGGGTGGATGAGTGGCGGAAGGAGAGGATCTTTTGTCCCCTGGACGACGAAGACGAAGTGGATCCTTGGGCCGAGGAGGAAGAGGTTCCGGATTCCATCGAGGAGCTTGAGAACACGCCCGAGGAGGGGGCGGCCTTTGCGCCCTTGCCCGCGGAGGCCCAGAAGACTTCGGGGGTGAAGCGATGGCGCCGCCTCCTCAAGGACCACGTCTACAAGACCCGCGAAATCAAGATCTTCAAGTGTAAAAAGCTCAAGGAGGTCTCCCAGCCCGGTGAGTCGGAAGGCGATTTCCGCGTGCGTTTGGGGCAGGTTGCCCGTGAAAAGCGCGATCTCGAGATCGAAAAACTGCGCAAGCGCTACGCGCCGAAGCTGGCACGTTTGCAGGACCGGATCCGTCGCGCCGAGCAGAAGGTCGAGCGCGAGCGATCCCAGCTCAAGCAGCAGAAGGTTCAGACGGCCATCTCCTTCGGAACGACGCTTCTCGGCGCCTTGTTCGGGCGCAAAGTCGCCAGCCGCGGCAACATCGGTCGTGCCGCGACGACGGCACGGGGTTTGGGACGCGCCGCTCGGGAGTCCGGAGATGTCTCTCGCGCTCTCGAAACTCTGGAATCCCTCAAACCTCGCGTCGAGGAGCTGGAGGCTCAGTTCGACGAGGACGCGGCCACCGTCCGCGAGGCTTACGACGTGGACCTTCTCGACCTGGACTCCAAGGTGATCCGTCCCCGGAAGTCCGACATCCGCATCGACGACATGGTTGTTGTCTGGACACCGTGGCGCGTGGACGGCGTACGTGACGCGGAACCGCTTTTCGACTGAGACGAGAGTTTTCCATGAGTAAGTCCCGACGCGGCCCGTCGAAGATCAAGCGTTACGGCCTCACGCTGGCGGCCATCGTCCTTGCCTTCGCCTATCAGAAGTACATTCGACCGAAAATGTCAGGAGCCGGCAGCGACTCCAAGACCAGCGCCGAGGTGTCCGCCGAGATCCGCAGTGACCTTGCTCCCGGTGAGGCCGCGTTGGAGGCGGCCGCAGCGGCTCGGAAGTCCGGCGTTCTCGTGTCCGGTGACGGTACGGTGACCAAGACCCTTCCCGACGATCGGGAGGGGGCGCGCCACCAGCGGTTCATTCTCCGTCTCGATTCGGGACGCACGGTCCTCGTGGCCCACAACATCGATCTGGCCCCTCGCGTCCCCGTCCACCCGGGCGACCGCGTTGCGTTCCAAGGCCAGTACGAATGGAACGACCGGGGCGGTGTGGTCCACTGGACCCACCACGATCCGGGCGGCCGCCACCGCGCCGGCTGGCTCCGCCACGCCGGGCGCACCTACGAGTGACCGCCAAGTTCCTCGACCTCCCTCCGGTGCCTGGAGGGCCACGGCAGCGACGTGTCCGTCGAGGCGCTCAAGGGCGCTGGATGGGGAGGACGATGATGACGGTCGTGCCCTCGCCGGGAGTGGATTGGATGCGGATCTCGCCGCCGTAGCCCTCGACGATTCTCTTCGCAATGGCGAGCCCCAACCCCGTGCCGCCGGAGCGCGTCGTGAAGTAGGGTTCGAAGAGGCGGTCGGCGATCTCCTGGGAGATACCCCGACCGGTGTCCTTGACTCGGATTTCGACGACGGGGCCCTCGTCCCTCTCGAGCACGTAGGAGCTGATGGAGAGTGTGCCTCCCTCAGGCATGGCCTCGAAGGCGTTATTGAAGAGATTCAGAAAGACCCGTGCCAACTCGTCCTTGTCGACGACGACGGAGACGTCCTCGTCGAGAGATGTCTCCATGCGGACCTCCACATCGTCACCCTCCCGGTTCTCGTAGAGAGCGAGAGTGGCTTCGAGAATGCGTTTGAGGGAGCGGGGTTTCAGGTCCCGCTTCGGGAACGATGCGAACGCCGAGAAATCCGAGGCGATGCGCCGCAACGACTCGATCTGCTCCGTGACGTTCTTGACGCTGCGCGCGAGGATCTTGTCGAATTCGGGGTGCTTGTCTCGGTAGGCGCGTTCCACCAACTGCACCGACAGCTTGATGGGCGTCAGGGGGTTTTTGATCTCATGGGCGACTTGTCGCGCCATCTCCCGCCAGGCCGCCGTCTTCTCCGCCTGGATGAGTTTCTTGTTCGAGGCCTTCAGGTCCTCCGCCATCGTGTTGAAGGCATCGCCCAGAAGTCCGATCTCGTCTCGGGATTGGATGTCGACCTTCGTGTCGAGGTTGCCTCGTGCGATCTCTCCCGTCTGCCGAATGAGGACACGTAGGGGTTCCGTGATGCGCCGCGAGAACCAGGCGATGAGGACCACGATGACTCCGGCGGAGATCAGCCCGCAGATCGCCAGGAGGTTCCGCAGTCGGTAGACCTCGGCGTAGAAGTCCTCCTCGTCGATGCCGAAACCCAGCTCCCAGCCCGTGCTGTTGACAGGAGCGAATCCGGCGACCTTGGCGTGGTCGCGAAATTGGTAGTAGTGCAATCCGGCGCGGCCGGGGGCCCGGACCATGGCATCATGGAGACCCTTCAGATGATGGTCGCCGACGAGGGTCGTCCCGTAGAGCCTTCGATCCTTATGGGCGATCACCGTGTCCAAGTCGTCGGCGAAGAGGAACGGATAACCGGACGAGTACTGGCGGTATCTCTGCTGAAACTCGCTGGTCAGCCGGTCCAGAATGTCCTGGACCACGCTCCAATTGAAGTAGGCGATCAGGACGGCCTGCTCGGAATCGTCGCCTTCGGGCCCTTCCCCTTTCGGATAAGGAACGCCCCGCGTGAAGCCGAAGCTGTAGGCCTCCGGATTCTTGAGGCGATCGCGGTCCGGCAGATCGATGCGAGTGTCGAGGAAAAAGGGGTAGTGCTTGTAGTAGCTGAGCTGGACGATGGAATCGCTGCCCCAAGGGATGAGGGTGAGATCGCCGTTGGCCGCGCGGGGCCACCAGGGGCGGTCCGCGACCGACTTGTCCTCCATAGGGTTCGACTCCGCGTCCGACCAAAGGTAGGGCGACGGGGTGCGGGTGGGGTCCTTGCGCGCCAGTCGATCGAGGACCGCGGGGCGCATGGTGTTGCTCGTGATGATGACGCGCCCGTTCGGATCGGCGACAGCGAGCAGATCGACGTCGCCCAGGATCTCCACCCAGGCGTTCAGGTCGTCTCGGATGGATGCGAGGGCCTCCCGGTACTCTGCCTCGTCCGGACGGAAGACCTGCAATGCGTATACGTTCTGTCTGAGGCTCGTGGAGACGGCGAGGACCTGGACGCCGTTGGCCATGGCCTCGACGGATCGGTCGAGTGTGAACGCGGTATCCTTGGCCACCCGCTCCACGAAGGACTCGATGAAGGTTTCCGTCATGGAGTTCTTGGCGAGGACGTAGGCGATCGTGCCGACCGTGGCCATTGGAACGATCCCGAGCGTCAGGAAGACGACGGCAAGCTTGAAGGCTATGCCGCGCGGAAACTTCATGATGCGTCGGCTTCGTCGAGAGTCAGCTTCGTGAAGAGCGGCGTCGGCTTCGCGAGTTTGCGGCCGGCGGGAAGGCCGCCCCAGGCGGCCGCCTCGATCGTGGGGGGGGCCTCGGCATCTTCGCCCAGGCGTTCCCGCAAGGCGGACATCTTGGCGGGCATGAAAGGCGTGAGGAGCACGCCCGCCACGCGGCAGGTCTCCATCAACTCGTAGAGAACGCCGGCCAGGGCCTCCTTCTGAGCGGGGTCTTTCGCCATCGACCAGGGCGCCTTCTCGTCTACGTAGACGTTGGCCCGATGCACGATGCTCATGGCCGCATCGGCGGCGCCCTTGAGATCCAGGGCGTCGAGAGCCTCCCTATAGGCGGGGACCGCTTCCTCGACTTTCCTTCCCATGGGAGGGTCCGCGGGCGGCGTGGGCACGATGCCGTCGAGATATCGCACCAGCATCGAGACCGATCGCGAGAGCAGATTGCCGAGGCCGTTGGCGAGATCCGCGTTGGCACGCTCCACGAGTCGGTCTTCGCCGTATTCCAGGTCCTTGCCGAACCCCGCCTCCGAGGTCAGATACCAACGGAGGGCGTCGGCGCCGAAGCGCTCGGCAAGGACTTGCGGATCCACGGTCGTGCCGAGGCTCTTCGACATGCGATCCTTGCCCATGTTGACGAAGCCATGGCCGAAGACTTGCCGTGGGAGAGGTAGGCCGGCACTCTTCAGCATGGCGGGCCAGATGATGCAGTGGAAACGGGTGATGTCCTTCCCGATGAGGTGGAGGTCGGCAGGCCAGTAGTGTTCGAATCTCCGGGAGTCGTCCGGCCAACCCAGCCCGGCGACGTAGTTGATGAGCGCGTCGAACCATACGTACACCACGGCGCTCTCGTCGAAGGGCACGGGGACACCCCACGTCGCGCCTTCTCGGGAAATCGAGATGTCCTTCAGGCCGCCGTCGAGCAGGCTCGTGAGTTCGTTGCGGCGAATGGCCGGCCGGACGAAGTCCGGATGCTCGGCATAGTAGTTCTCGAGGAAGGACTGGTATTTCGAGAGGCGGAAGAACCAGTTCTTTTCCTCGAGAAAGGTGGGCGCCGTGGAGAGATGGTCCGGGCACTTACCTTCGACGAGGTCTCCCTCGTTCTTGAACGCTTCGCAGCCCGTGCAGTACCAACCCTCATAGACGTCTTGGTAGACGTCTCCAGCGGCATGGATGCGGGTCAGCATTTCCTTGACGGCGGCGACGTGGCGGGACTCCGTCGTGCGAATGAAGTCGTCGAAGGAGATGTCGAGTGCTTTCCAGGCGGCCCGAAACTCCTCCTCCATGAGATCGCACCAGGCGAGGGGGGAGAGGTTTCTGGCACGCGCCGCGGCCTCGACCTTCTGGCTGTGTTCATCGTTCCCCATGAGGAAGAGAACGTCGTCGCCGATCAGCCGGTGATACCGCGCGATGATGTCCGCGGCGACCTTTTCGTAAGCCGTTCCCAGGTGGGGCTTGCTGTTCACATAGTCGATGGCCGTCGTGATGTAGAAAGTCTTGCCGCTCATGACCGAATCCTACGTGGAGGCGGCCTCGATTGAAAACCGGCCGTCGGGAGAAGCTTCTCCCCCCTCTGTTAGAATGGGCGAATCAGCACTGGAGACGCGAATGACGCGGAAGATTTTCTATGCCGGCAGCTTCGATCCGGTGACCATGGGGCACGTGGATCTCATCGAGCGGGCGAGCCGGCTTTTCGACGGCGTTGTCGTGGGCGTGGGGGCCAACGTCACGAAGGCGCCGCTCTTCACCTCGGAAGAGCGCGTTGAAATGGTCCGCGATCAGACCGGGGCGATCGAGGGCGTCGAGGTGATCGCCTTCGAGGGGCTCGCGGTCGAGGTGGCACGTCATCACGGGTGCAGCCTTCTCCTGCGAGGACTGAGAACCTCGACCGATTTCGAAAACGAGCTGGTGATGGCCCTCACGAATCGTCGTCTGGCTCCCGACATCGATACGGTGTTCATGGCGCCCAGCGAGCGTTACGGGTATCTTTCCAGTCGACTCATCAAGGAAGTGGTCCTGAACGGCGGGCGCATCGACGAGTTCATCGCCCCGGCCATCGCACGTGCACTCGTCGAGCGCATCAACGAGAGGAAGAACTGATATGTCGGTCCAACGCGTCATCAAGACGGACAACGCCCCCCAAGCCATCGGTCCCTACAGCCAGGCCATTCTCCAGGACGGCTGGCTCTACGCATCCGGGCAGATCGGCATGGACCCCGCGTCGGGTGAGCTCAGAGCCGATGACCTCTCCGAGGAGGTGGAGCAGGTTTTCTCCAACCTGCGTGCGGTCCTCCGCGCCGCCGGTGGGGAGTTACACGACATCGTTCGGTGCACCGTCTACATGACCGACCTCGGGGAATTCCAGACCATGAATTCCGTCTATGCCCGGCATTTCGAGCAACACAAGCCTGCTCGGGCGACCGTCGGCGTCGCGTCTCTCCCCAAGGGGGCGCGGGTCGAGATCGATTGCGTCGCCTTCCTCGGACGAGACTGATCGCCTCAGAGCGCGTCGAGGGCGGCCTCGACCTCCCGGGCGGCCTCGTCGCTCATGAGGAAGCGCTTGCGTTCGAAGAGCCGCTCGACGGAAATCGGATCGGCGAAGCCCGTGCGCACCAGTCCCACGAGTCGGCGCAGCGCGCGGTCGGCCGACGGGGCCTGGATCGGCCCGCGACAACTCCGAAGGATTTCTCGCAAGAGGACTTCTTCCCGGTTGCCTCGCCGTCGCACCCGCGCGTACTCCGCCAGAAACCAGCGGCTTCGGCGGTCCCAGGGGTCGAGGGAGCGTGCCCGCTCGGCAGCCAAGAGAGCCTCCCCACTGCGTCCCTCGCCGAAGAGGATGCGCATCTTCAGGGCGGGCAGACCGGGCAGGGTGGGGGAGACGGCTTGCAAGGCTTCAAGACCTCCTCGGAGCGCCCGTGCCGGCACGCCCTGATCCAGAGCCCAATTCAGTTGGCCGATGCGTTGGGCGAGGCGTCTTTCGCCGCGCCCCTCCTCCGCGGGCCACGGGATGAGCAGGCCCTGCATGAGAAGGAGGGCCGCCGCCGCCAGGAGGAATTCGCGGCGGCGCGGCTGCAGGACAGTCAGCGCCCCGGCGAGGAGTGCCCCCGCCACCGGCAACAGGGCCGCCGCGCGTGTTCCGGGCGCCGCGCCGAGGGGCACGAGGGCTGGGGCGATCCCGGCCAGGAAAAATCGCAGTCTGCGCCTGCCGTGGAGGAGCCCTCCCGCGAGGACGAAGGCCCAACCGGGCTGATCGCCACCCAGATCGAAGCCCGGCCACAGGAGCTTCACGGGCCCCTCGATCATGAGAAAAAGCGAGGCGCGTCCGGCGGCGAAGGCATGACTGCCTCCCCATCGCCACGACGCGGGATGGGGCCAAAGGCTTCCCACCGCCATGAACTTCCACCCGAGTGCAAGTGCGAAGGCGGTCAGCGGAAGCCTCATGGGGCGTCGGCGGCGTCCGAGGACCGCCTCGCCGAGGGCGACGGCGAGCGGTGAAGCCTCGTAGCAGAGCCCGCCCAAGGTCATGGCCCCGAGTGCGGCCACCGTCCGCAGGCGCCCTTGTCCCCGAAGAATCGCCGCTCCCGTCAGGGCGAGGAGAAAGCCGAGCAGGGCGTCCTCGGAGCCGGGTTCCCGCAGCGCCGTGAAGGTCAGAGGACGGGCGCGGAGGGCCGTCCAGATGCGCGGGTCACGCGTGCGCGATCCGATTTCCAGCCGATCACGTCCCGCCGCGAAGAGAGCCGCCAAGGCCAACAGGAGCGCCAATCGGAGAAAACGGCGGTGGCGAGGGGACTCGACCTCCCGGCGCAAGAGCTCGGGAAGAGGGCGATAGAGGCGATCCGGGGTGTCGAGGGTGGTCGCACCCGTCCAGATGTCGCTCACCGTCCGTGGGCCTGATTCGGTCGGCCCGGCACCGGCCATCTCTCGAGGCGTGAGAGGGCTCCATGCGGCCGTGATCACGAGCCACACCAAAGCTGCGCTTCCCAGAAGGAGAACGTCGCGGGTGGAGTCGGACTGCTTCTCGCGTAGGATCACCGCGGTGAACTTAGGGCGGACCCCCGCCCGCGTCAACGAAGGAGACGTCATGCCCATCTGTCCAAAGTGCGAAGAGGAGTACCGGGACGGCTTCGACGTCTGTGCGGACTGCGGTGTTCCCTTGGTGGAGGCCCTCGCGGAACCGGAAGAGATCTCCGAAGAGGAAGCCGCCTCCCCGGAGGAGTTGCTGGCGGACGAGGAGGACGAGCACACCTTTTGTCCCGGTTGCTTTTCCGAGTATCGCCCGGGCGCTTCGATTTGCGCGCCCTGCGGCGGAATTCGTCTGCAGACGTCTCCGACCAGCGCCTACGAGCGCCTCCTCACGACGTCCGTCCTCCGTCGGCACGCGAACTTCGACCGCCCGGAGGACCGCGGAGATCTCGTACGCGTTCTCACCGTCGCTTCACCCGCCGACGCGGGCTTCATGGTCTCCGCCATGGAATCCATGGGGTTGGATCTCGTCGTGGGCGACGATGTGCTCGATGCCGATCTCGAAGATCCGCCTCGCATCGGGCTCTACGTGGCTCCGGAGGACTTGGAAGCCGCGCGCATGGCCTTGCCCGACGAGGGGGATACTGGGGAGGAGGACGACGACGTCGGTTTTTCCGAGGATCCCTACGGAACCCTGCTCCGCCAGGCGGGAAGTTGGGCCGGCATCCGGCGCTACAATCGGGCGATCCTCGCCTACACGAAGGCCTCCGAGTACAATCCTAACCCCATCGATGCGTGGTTGGGGCTGGGACGCGTCCTCGGGACCCTCGGTCGGGTCGATGATGCGGCCAAGACGTTCCGGGAGGTTCTCGCGCTGACGGATGGTCAGCCCGTGACCGAGGCGCCCTACCTCTTCGCCGTCTACACCTTCTTGGATGAGGAAGGCAATGCTTCCTTTGCGGGGGATGCCGCGAAGGAGGCTCTCGTTTTCCTCGACCGCTTCGCTGCGGTCCGACCCCGGGTGATGCCCGCCCAGCTCCTTGCCCTCGAGGCCCACGGTGCCCGCGCCGAACACGACGAGGCGGGCGCCCTCGTCACCCGCATCCGAAAACTCCACCCCCACTTTTTCGAATTGGAGGGCCTTTACCGCACCGTCGCCAGCCGCCTCGGCCTCCTTTGAAGCCGCTCCGTCACGGGGCGGGAGTCAGGCGTCGTCGTCGCTCAGCAGATCCTCGGGCAAGGCCGCGGCGACGGCGCGACGCAGCAGGGCCTTCAGTGTGTCGATCTCGGCGTCCTCGATGCGACGGCGAAGGACGGGCGGGACCTCGCCGCGGACCGTGGGCGAAGGAACCCCGGTCAATGGTAGGATGCCGTCATGGGAGCGAAGCGATGGACAAGGCGAGGGGGATGGCTGGCGGCATGGGGTTGCGGCGGCATTTTTCTGCTGTGGGGCTGCGGCTTCACGGGAGACCTGAGTCGTTTCGGTGACAACGTTCTCGTGATGAGTAATCTCGCGGAGCCGGGGAGCCTCGATCCGGCGCTGCAGAGCGGCGTCGAGGAGCAGCGCATCACTCTGGCGCTTTTCGAGGGGTTGCTCGCCTACGATCCGAAGACACTTCGTCCACGTCCGGGCCTGGCCTCTCGGTGGAGCGTTTCGCGCGACGGCCGGACCTGGACGTTTCATCTGCGCCCCTCGACGTGGAGCGACGGTCGGCCCGTCACCGCGTATGACTTCGTCTATGCCTGGCGACGGGTTCTGGACCCGCCGGGAGCGCGACGCGCCGGTTCCGCCGAGTATGCCGTGGCGTCCCCCTATGCCGACTTGATGGACGTCATCGTCGGCGCGAGAAAGTATCGACGCGGCGAGGTCGACGACTTCGCTGCGGTGGGGGTGAAGACGCCCGATCCCCACACCCTCGAAGTCCACCTGGAACAGGCGACCCCCTGGTTCGCCGATCTCGTGTGCTTTCCCACCTTCATGCCCGTGCCCCGCCACGTGGTCGAGCGCGAACGGGAACGTTGGACCCATGCGGGCGTCATGGTCTCGAACGGCCCCTTCGTTCTCGACGAACGACGTCCCGGTGCCTTCCTCCGCGTTCGGAAGAATCCCCGTTATTGGGATGCCCAGACCGTCCGTCTGGAGAGCCTCGTCTACCTCTCCACCGATCGGGTCGACACGGCCCTGGACCAGTATCTGGCCGGTGAAAGCGATTGGGTGCGCGGCTTCAATCCGATGAAGGCGAGAGCGTGGCGCGCCGATCCCAAGCTCGGGTCAGCGCTTCATGCCCCTGACTATTTGGGCACGTATTTTCTTCGCTTCAATGTGCGAAAGCCGCCCCTTGACGACGTGCGCGTGCGCCAGGCGTTGATCCTCGCGGTGGATCGCGAGGCGATCACCCGCAACCTGACCGGGATGGGAGAGAAACCCGCCACCGGAATCATTCCGCCCTGTCTGGTCACCGACCCGCCTTGGCAAAACCTGCGGGGCCACGGATTGGATCACGATCCGGCCCGGGCGCGGGTGTTGCTGGCTGCGGCGGGGTTCCCGGCCGGCAAGGGATTTCCTCGTCTCACCTACGCCTTCAACTCCGACGTGAAGAACCGCGCCATCGCCGAGGCGATTCAGGCCATGTGGAAGGACGTTCTGGGCATCCGCGTGGACCTGATCAACCGTGAGAAGCGCGTTCATCTGGCCCGCGAGCGTGCGGGGGATTACGACATCTCGCGAGGGAGTTGGATCGGTGACTTCAACGACCCGGTCACGTTCCTCGACTTCATGCGATCGGACGCCGGGAACAACCGCACGGGTTGGAGGTGTCGTCGCTTCGACGAACTCCTCGACGCGGCGAGAACGGAGTCGGCCGCCGCCCGGAGGATTGCCCTCCTTCAGGACGCCGAGAGGATTCTCATGGTTGACGAGGCCCCGCTCCTCCCCGTCTACCATTTCACGACCGCGTACGTGCTCCGACCTGGGCGATTCGAGGGAATCTTCGAGAACGCGCGGGACCTCCACCCGCCCAAATTCATCCGGCGGCTTCCGTGACCCCGGCGCGTGGTTTCATGGGGGCCTTCATCCTCACCTCGTACGTCGGAGGGATGCCTCGGTGCTGACCCGTCTCCTCCTCGGAGTCCTGACCCTCCTCGCCATCCTCGTGGCGAGTTTCTTTCTCCAGCGCATCGCGCCGGGGGGGCCCTTCGATCTGGAACGGGACATGCCGGAGGCCGCGCGACAGGCTCTCATCCGTGAGTGGGGATTGGACCGACCCGTCTCGGAGCAGTTGGCCCTCTACCTGAAAGGCCTCTGCCGCTTTCCTCCCGACCTCAAGCGTTCGATGGTCCAGCCCGACTACACGGTTTGGGAGATCGTCGGTCCGCGACTTCAGGTCAGCGCCTCGTTGGGATTCGCGGCGCTCTGCGTCGCATTGGCCTTGGGGCTTCCGCTGGGCGTCCTCGCCGCGGTCCACGACGGGAAAGCGGCGGACCGCATCACCATGTTGGTGGCCCTCACGGGTGTCGCCGTGCCCGCCTTCGTCCTCGGCCCCTTTCTCAAATGGATCTTCGCGCTCGAGTTGGGGTGGCTTCCTGAATCGCGCTGGGTCGGTCCCGCGAGCATGGTTCTGCCCGCGTTCACGTTGGCGGCCTTGCCGTTGGCCACGGCCGCCAGGCTCGTGCGCTCCGAGATGGGGACGATCCTCCGGGGTGACGTGGTCCGCACGGCCCGGTCCCAAGGGCTGCCCGAACGTCGCGTCGTTTTCGTTCACGCGCTGCCCGGCGCACTCATGCCGGTCATTCCGTGGCTCGGGCCCGCCACGGCGTCTTTGGTCACGGGGTCCGTGGTCGTGGAGCGGATCTTCGACGTCCCGGGCTTGGGCACGACCTTCATCGATGGCGCCTTCAACCGGGACTATACCCTCGTGATGGGCACCGTCATCGTCTACAGCATCCTGCTCATCCTCATGAACCTTCTCACCGACGGCCTCCTCGTCCTCCTCGACCCGAGAGCTCGGAGCCATCGCCCATGAGAGGCGCCACGAGCCTCCCCATCCGAAAGAGTTGGACGCTGCGCATCTCCTTCGTGTTTCTGCTTCTCGTGGGGACCATCGCCGTGGCGACCCCTTACCTCGACCTCGCCGATCCCGACACGCAGGATCTCGAACTGGGGGCCACCGCGCCCAGCGCCGAGCACTGGTTCGGGACCGATCCGCTCGGGCGGGATCTCTTGTCGCGGACTCTGTACGGCGCGCGCATCTCGTTGATGGTGGGACTCGTGGGGACCGCCGTCGCGGTGGGGCTGGGCGTCCTCTACGGCATGTTGGCGGGGTGGTGGGGAGGACGCGCCGATCTGTTGATGATGCGCGTCGTGGACCTGCTCTACGGCTTGCCTTACATGTTCTTCGTGATCGTACTCATGGTCTGGTTCGGACGGAGCATGATCAACCTTTTCATAGGGCTCGGTGCCGTCTCGTGGCTCACGATGGCGCGCATCGTCCGAGGGCAGGTTCTCTCTTTGAGAGGTCGTGATTTCATTCTCGCCGCCCGCGCGACGGGGCTGCCCACCTGCGTCATCCTTCGCAGGCACATCCTGCCCAACATCGCGGCTCCTGTCCTCGTCTATGCGACGCT
>CAZLGG010000016.1:0-50886 GCA_964559135.1 uncultured Planctomycetia bacterium | reverse complement strand
CCGATGCGGCGGGCGACATCGAGAAATGATCCGTCAGGTGGATCCCCGTGCGCTCTTCCACGCCGAGAAGCTGGAAGAGAGTCGCCTTTTCCGAGTGGTCGGGGCACGCGGGGTAGCCCGGAGCTGGTCGGATCCCCCGGTACTCCTCCGCGATCAATTGCTGAACACTGAGTCCCTCATCCGCGGCATAGCCCCAGAACCTTCGGCGGATCTCGCGGTGGACCCACTCGGCCGCGGCCTCGGCGAGCCGATCAGCCAGAGACTTCACCATGATCGCTGAGTAGTCGTCGTGATCGGCCTCGAAGCCCGCGACCAATTCCTGCACGCCGAATCCGGCCGAGCACGCGAACAGGCCCAGATGGTCCGAGGCGCCCTCATCCCCGACGTAGTCGGCAAGGCAACGATTCGGCTGGTCGTTTCGATCCATCTGCTGTCGGAGGAAATGCAGTCGTCCCAGCGAACCTCGGGAGTCGGGAGATTGAACCTCGATGTCGTCGCCGGATCGGTACGCGGGAAAAAGCCCAAAGACGGCCTTCGCTCGGAGCTTCTCATCGCCGATGAGCTCCTGAAGCATGGATCGGCCATCTTCCAGGAGCTCCCGGGCCTGGGGCCCGACCTTCGGATCCTCGAGGATGGCCGGGTATCGCCCCTTCAACTCCCATGTGCTGAAGAACGGACTCCAGTCGATGAGTTCCTCCAGCTCCGTCAGGGGGATCTCTTCCACCACGTGGACACCCAGCCTCGCCGGAGCAGGCGCCGACGGCATCGAGAGCCGCGGCGCCCGAGCCCGGGCCTCCTCCAACGGAAGTAAATCCCGTGCGGCGCGGGTCCGACGGCGCGAGGCCCGCAACGACTCATACTCCGCATCGATGCCCTCGATGAATTCGTCTCGAGCCTCGCCGCTCATGAGTTTGGCCACAACGCCCACGCTCCGCGAAGCGTCGTGGACGTGGATGACGGGCGCCTCACGATTGGGAGCGATCTTCAGGGCCGTGTGCAATTTCGACGTCGTCGCTCCGCCGATCAACAGGGGAGTCGTGATACCGCGACGTTCCATCTCCGAGGCGACGTGAGCCATCTCCTCCAGCGACGGAGTGATGAGCCCCGAGAGTCCGATGACATCGACCCCCTCGTTCTTGGCCACATCCAGAATCCGATCGCAGGACACCATCACACCGAGATCGACGATGCGGTAGTTGTTGCAGCCGAGGACGACACCGACGATGTTCTTCCCGATGTCATGGACGTCGCCCTTGACCGTGGCCAGGAGAATCGTTCCGGCGTGGTCCCGGCCGCTGGATTGGCGTTCCTTCAACAGATGCGGCTCCAGCCATGCCACGGCCTTCTTCATCACCCGGGCGCTCTTGACGACCTGGGGCAGGAACATCTTCCCGGACCCGAACAGATCGCCGACCGTGTTCATCCCGTCCATCAGCGGCCCCTCGATGACGTCCAGAGGTCGGCCGAGCTTCACCAGGGCCTCTTCGACGTCGCTGTCGATGAATTCGGTGATCCCGCGAACGAGCGAGTGAGCGAGACGACCCTCGACATCCGTTTCTCGCCAGGTGAGATCCTCTTTCCTCGCCTCACCCTTGCCCTTCACGGTCTCGGCGAATGCGACCAGGCGCTCGGTGGCATCGGGACGACGATTGAAGATCACGTCCTCGACCCGTTCGAGAAGATCCTTGGGGATCTCGTCATAGACCGTGATTTGCCCGGCATTGACGATGCCCATGTCCATACCGGCCTGCCGGACGTGGAAGAGGAAGGACGAATGCATGGCCTGCCGAACGACTTCGTTCCCACGAAACGAGAACGAGAGGTTGCTCACGCCGCCGGAAACGTAACAACCGGGCAGATTGGCCTTGATCCAACGGACCGTGTCGATAAACGTCTTCGCATAGTCATCGTGCTCCGGGATTCCGGTCGCAACCGCCAAAATGTTCGGGTCGAAGATGATGTCCTGAGGCGGGTATCCCAATCTCTCCACCAAAAGGTCGTAGGACCGCTTGCAGATCTCGGTCCTCCGCTCGAAGGTGGTGGCCTGTCCGTCCTCGTCGAACGCCATCACGACGACCGCAGCGCCGTATCGGCGAATGAGTGCGGCCCGCTCGAGAAACGCCTCCTCTCCCTCCTTGAGACTGATGGAATTGACGATGCCCTTACCTTGAAGGCAGCGCAGACCGGCTTCGATCACGGACCACTTCGAAGAGTCGACCATGACGGGAACGCGGGCGATATCGGGTTCGCTCGCAACCAGGTGGAGAAAATGGGCCATGATCTCCTCCGAGTCGAGCAGGCCCTCATCCATGTTCACGTCGATGATCTGCGCCCCACCCTCAACCTGCTGCCTTGCCACGGACAGGGCGTCCTCGAGTTTCCCCTCGCGGACAAGCCGAGCGAATCGACGGGATCCGGTGACATTGGTTCGCTCGCCGATGTTGACGAAGTTGATGTCGGGACTGAGCCTGAGCGGCTCCATGCCGGCCAGAGTGAGATAAGGTGACGGCGGTTGAGGCGCACGAGGGGCAAGACCCTTGACAACCTCGGCCATCGCGCGGATGTGCTCGGGGCGAGTTCCGCAGCAACCGCCGACGATGTTGATCATCCCCCGTTCCGCCCAATCGCGGACGAAGGAAGCGACGGTCTCCGGCGTCTCTTCATACTCGCCCAGTTCGTTGGGGAGACCCGCATTGGGGTAGCAGGAGACCAGCATTTCGGCGACGCCCGATATCTCCTCCAGGAAAGGAGCCATTTGCTCGGGCCCGAGGGCGCAATTCAAACCCACAGAAATAGGATTGGCATGCTTGACGGAGGCGTAGAACGCGCTGGGAGTCTGTCCCGACAACGTGCGGCCGCTGAGGTCCGTGATCGTGCCGGAAATCATGAGGGGAACTTCGCGGAGACCTTTCTCGAAGAGGTCCAGAATCGCAAAGATCGCAGCCCGAGCGTTGAGGGTGTCGAAGACGGTCTCGATGAGCAAAACGTCCGCACCGCCGTCGATCAGTCCACGGGCCTGTTCCGCATAGGCGTCAACGAGTTCCTGGTAGGTGACTGATCGGAACCCCGGGCGCTCCACATCCGGGGATAAAGAGGCCGTGCGGTTCGTCGGACCGAGTGCTCCGGCCACGAATCTGGGGTGATCCGCCGAAGAATATGCGTCAGCGGCTCTCCGCGCCACTTCGGCGGCCGCGCGATTGATCTCGTACACTCTTCGTTCGAGTCCGTAGTCCGCCTGAGCGATGGACGTCCCCGAGAATGTGTTGGTCTCGATGATGTCGGACCCCGCCTCCAGATACTCTCGATGGATCGACTCGATGAGATCCGGGCATGTCAGGCTCAAAAGGTCGTTGTTTCCCTGGAGAGGCTTGGGGTGATCACGGAAAAGCTCCCCTCTGAAATCGCTCTCACTGGGGCGGTGGAGCTGGATCATCGTTCCCATGGCGCCGTCCATGACCAGGATGCGGCGTTGGGCCAATGTGCTCAGCAGGGTCGTCGTCATGGTTCGGATCTCGAGGAAGGCCAACGATCGGGGCATGATATAGTGCGCTCCCCGCAACACCCAGACGAGAAAGCAGGGAGAGATCATGAACGCTCCGCCTGGAGCCCGAATCCATCATCGACGCACCGAGAGGGTTTCCGTGAGGGCAGCCCCCCCGATGGTCGCACGCATGGCTGGAATGCTTTGCCGTCTGCTGCTGGTCGCGGCGGCACTCATTCCGGGATGCGACGGCGGTGGGAGCGCGGCGCCCGGCGGCTCCAAGTCCCAGCAGACTCGATCTCCTGAGGCATTCGTGCGAAGGGAGGGATTTCAACCCCGCCCCCCAGGCGGCCAATTCATCCCGGCTCGGTGGGCCGGCGAGGGTCACGTGGCGGACAGCCTCCCCCCGGCCGTCGTCGGACCTCTCCCGGGCCAGACGATCGCGGACATTGGATTCGGAAACGGTCGGCACGCCCTCGCGATGGCACGCCGCGTCGGTCCAGAGGGTCGAGTGATCTGTCGTGACATCGACCCCCGGGCCGTGCATGCACTGAGGCTGAAGGCCCTCCCGAACATGGACGTTCAGATCTCTGAGCCGGGCGACCTCCATATCGAACCCGGCATCGTCGACACCGCCCTGCTCTGCGACATCTATCATCTGGTCCAGACGTCTCAGGTCGCGACGCGAGACCTCTTCCTCGATTCGCTCTACCGGTCCATGAAGCCGGGCGGAGTGATCGTGATCTGCTACATCTTCGCAGCTGTGTTCAACAAACCGGAAGCCGGGAAGCGCTTTATCGAGGAGTCCGACCGCGTTCTCGCCGCCCACGGATTCGAGGCCGGACGACGCTGGCGATTCGGACGCGAGTGGGCCACTCCCCTCGTCTTCGAGTATCGCAGGCCTTTGAACTGAGTGACCGCGGTCGCCTCGCGGCTACCGCTTGACCCCGAGCAGGGCCATGCGGGTGTCGGGGAACCGATCACCGCCACTCTCGATGCCAAACGCCTCCGCGCGACGCTCGGCCACGAGAGGCGAGGTGCCGATCTCGATCCGAAGGTCGAAACCGAGGCCGTGCAAGAGAACGCGCCACTCCTCGAGATCCATGAATGCGTGGACCATCTCCCTCTCACCTCGGTCCCATTGAGCAAGGAGCGTCGCCAGGTGTTCGGCGGCGACCGTGATCCTCTCGTCCTCGTCGTGATCCGCGCACAGGTCGACCGACCGATAGGAAATCCGTATCTCCTTCAGGAAACGCCTCGCCTCTTCGGTCTGAGGACGCAGCGTCCATGGTCCGTCACGGTGAACGACGATATCGGTCGCGATCATGATCGCGCCGCCGGATGGGATGAGCTGCGCGGCCTGCTCCAGGGCGCACTCGACATGGGCCAGCCCGAGCTCGTGATGAACCCGCTCATAGAGCGAACCCGACGGGCGACCATGGAGAGAGTAGATCTCGTGCGCCACGTCGAGAAAGAGGAACAGATCCGCCTTTTCGACGGAAGAAGCGATGGAGGCCACGGAACCCACCTGCCAGTGATCGACACCCCCGTCGGGGTCTCCATCCTGGAGTGCGTCGAGGCATTCCTTGTCCGGATGAAAGACGATCAACTCATCGGCGCCAAGCTTCCACTTGATGTCCCTCGAGAACGAGCCCGAGTCCCCGACGTCGAGAATCACGGAAGGTCGTGTGTTGAGATGTCGCTCGATGAGACTCTGTAGGGCTTCGTGTGTCCACTCCTCCGTAGCGGTACGCATGTCGGCGCTCAGACGGGATTCGATCGCGGATTCGTCTCTCATTTCTCGAGTCCTTTCGACGTTCAGGGCACAATGACGACGGGGTCGAGTTCCCCGCTACAAACTGCGGGCGAGCCCGCGCCGGACGACGTGCGTCGCCCGATGATCTCTTCGAGAGCGCTCCAGCCGACCAGAAAGAAGAACGCGCCTTCCTCGGGGGTATGCAACGACGCCATGTTGAGGAAAACGAGTGCGGAAAGCGTCCGCACCTTCTCCCAGTCGAGACCCCGGCTCTTGACGTAGTCCTCCAGAACCCGGCTGCCATCGCCGAGCACCGGCGGGACCTCGTGACTCAGCCACGTAACGCTTCCGTTCCCCTCGATGGAGAAGCCTCCCTCGTCGACGGCACGGGTATGAACCTGGAAATAGTGCAAGAGCTTTGCCAAGTCGTAGTACAGATCCCCCAGCCTGATCTCACCGGCAAAGTCCTGGCGCCAATCCAAAAGAACGAACCGCTCCGCGCCGTCCCGGTCCACAAGCAGAATGTTGTCCGTGTGTAGGTCCCCATGCACGCGCACGGGGATACCATCGCAGAGCCATTCCCAGTCCAAACGGCTCAGGAGGTCCGCGACGGGGCGGAGGGGGCGGTCGTTGAGAAGAATCCCACCGGCGAGACCCGGGTGCCTGGCATAGAAACTCTGCAAACGCGTCGCGGTCTTGTCGAAATAGAACTCCCGGCAGAGTCGCTTGAAGTCTGCAGCGTCCACGACGTCTTTTCGGTTCTCCCAGAGATCTCGTTCGCAGAATTCGAGGAGTCGCTCCACCCGGTCAACCGTCAGGACATCGCCCAGCAGATCGCCTTCGACGAATCGATAGGCATAGAAGCCCCGGTCGTGATCGAGTAATTCGGGTACGAGGCCTTCGAGGTCCTTGGCTCTTCGGACGCGATTCCGGGCGATCGTCGCGTCGGCGAACCACCGCACGACGCGATCTCCCTCGAACCAAATGGCTTCCTGGGGCTTGTATAGAATCCTGAAGGGGCAGGGGGCACCTTCTCGAGTCTGTGCCAGGTCCGACGGGTTGCCGGTGTCGTGCCAAGTGAAGGGGATTCCCTGGAGCCCGCCCTCGACCAGGGCCTCGAAGCCGCCGATGAGGTCACGCTCTCCCGACGGGCCGAGATTCGCTTGCCGGAGACCGTCGAAATAGGTCTCGACGCGGTGGATCCCCGCGAGCCCGATCCAAGCACGATTGCCCTCTCTCGCAACTCTTCGATCCCATCGAACCACGCGATCGTCCGCGTCGGTCGCGACGGAGTCGTAGCGCTCGAGATGGGCGTGCGGGGCCAAGGCCACCCAATCCGTCGAGGGCCGGGGGATGGTCTCCTCCACGAGCGTGTCGCAGGTGACGAGAATGAAGGGTGTATCCAGGGCATCGCGGCACGCCAACAAGGACGTACCCGGCCCGGATCCCGGGCCATCGGGGTTGTCGACGGTCACGTACAGCACGTCTCGGCTGGGATGGGCCATGCGGAGGTAGCGCTTGAGGATCGCCGAATCCCTGCCGACGGCCATGACGACCGGAACGTTCTCGGGGAAGGCACCGAGAATGCGGGAAATCACCGCCCGCCCTCCGACCGAGAGCAAGGCTTTGGGAACTCCCTCTCCGGCGACCCGCGATCCCTGGCCAGCCGCCAAGATGCAGACTTTCCATGGAGCGCTCAATGGACCCGGATCTCTCTCGTCCCGCTCGGGAAGACGAACGGCCGCAAAAGGTGCATGAACCTCCCCCTTGCCCCACCGGGTCCGCCGTGTCGCGAAGCGCACCGAGCCCGACGGAATAAAAACCCTTTTCCGCTTTAGGGATCGGCGTTATTTCCGGTGAACTTGAATCCAGACCGCGCCGACGACGTCACAGGAAGACAACGAAATGACTCCCACCTCACCCTCTCGACTGCTCCCCATCGTTCTCCTCGCCCTGACTGCTGGTTTGGGGGCGCAGACCGTCGTGGCCACGCTCACCGACGGCACGCCCCTTCAAGGCAAGCCTGTCGGCGCCTACCGTTCCGTCCTGCGCATCGTGACGGCGGACGGGCTCCACAGGGATCTCCCCTGGAGCGACCTTTCCTCCGTGAGGGGAGGCCCCGTCCCCTTGGCTTTGGGGGAGGGAGAAGCGCTTCAGGTCGCCTTGACCGGTATCGTCGGCGGGCAACTTCAGGTCCGGCACGCCATCCTGGGGGCTCTCTCCCTGCCCCTGGCGGCCCTCCCGCAGGCGCCACCTCTTCCCGAACCCACGAAGGAAGCCGGCGACGACGAGCTCGCCAAGGAGGTTCAGGCCGCACTCGAACCGAAGCCCTGGAATGGGCACGTGACCCTCGGCGCCAGTCTCTCGGCGGGCAACAGCGACGTCTTCACGGCCACGCTGGACGCTCTGCTCCAACGGGACTGGGAGAACGATCACCTCGAGTTCCGCGCCTTCGCCGTCTACGGCACCGCCGAGGGAGAGGTCAACCAAAACTCCCAGCTTTTCGGAGCCCTGTGGCGCCATTTCTATGATCCGGATTTCTACGCCTACCTCTCGACGGAGGCCAGCCGCGATGAGATCCAGGACCGCAAGTTCCGAGGCCTCGTGAACGTCGGCGCTGGCATCGTGCTGTGGAAGGACAGCGACAAGGAACTCTTCTCCCTCGAAGGCGGCGTGGGCTACCGACTCGAAACGTTCACCGGTAACACGCCCACCCGCAACGACGTCACGGGGCGGGCGGCTGCACTCTACAAGAACGTCTTCCTCGACGACGTGGAATTCACCCAGACCGCCGAGGTCATCGTCCCGTTCACGGACCCGAACAGCTTCATCGGTCGCTCGGAATCGATCCTCTCGGTGCCGATCTCGGAGAGTTGGTCGTTCCGCACGAGTTTGAGACTCGAATACAACAACGATCCGGCGAACGGACGAGACAACCTCGACATCCTCACGACGCTGGGGCTCGAGTACTCCTTCTGAGTCGCGCAGGACTCGGGTATCGGTCAGGAGCGGCGGAGATTCACGGCGTCTGCTATGCTCGCCGCGGAGGACGCCTCATGCGACATCTCATCACGGCTGCTCTCATCGCGCTCTTCGCAACCGCGGGGGCCGCGGGGCAGACGACTCTCCGCGACGAGCCCGTCCCACGCCTCGCTCCCCGTGACGTCACCCTCGAGACCCTCGCGAATCCCAAGGCCCTGGCCACTCTCGAGAAAACCGGGCAGATGCTCATGCGAGACGGCTTCGAGGCGAAGGCGTCCTTGAAGAATGACTTCGAGACCCGCGGCAAGTGGGTTTGTCTGGAACAGATGATCCGTGTCAACCGGATCGGCCAAGCCGACGGCGAGATGGCTGCCTGGATTGACGGGCACCTCTACCTTCACCTCACGGGGATGCGGTGCCGCAAGACCGCAAAGCTGCGCATCAAGCGTTTCAATCTCGGGCTCTACATTCACCAAGCGACCAGAACGAACGTCGTTTGGTACGACGATGTCGCCCTCTCGACGGGGTACATCGAGCCGAGGCATCGCGAACAAGACCATCGATAGGCCTCTTCCCGCAGACGAACCCGGAGCTGGCCATGGAGCATCTCGGAGTCATTGCCGCTTTGGGATCGTGCATGCTCTGGGCATGGTCGGCGACCCACTTTCAGCCGGCGGTTCGCCGCTGGGGGCCCTTCTCCTGCGGTCTCTTCAAGACATTCCTGGCAACGATGCTGTTCGGGTTGACCGCCCTCGCGCTGTCCGCGAACCAGCCCATGCCTTGGGGGACGAGAGACGATGGCTGGGCCCTGGCCCTCTCCGGGTTTCTCGGGATGGCGCTCGGTGACTGGGCGCTTCTCGCAGCCATCGGCCACCTGGGCGTGCGACAGGCCATGCTCATCCACGGAACGAGCCCCGTCTTTCTCCTCCTCTGGTCGGTGCTCGGCCCAGGAGACCCGCTGGGCATCCCCGACATCACCGGAATCGTCCTGGTCGTCGGCGGCGTTTCCATGGTCACGGTGGCGCAAGGATTAGAGCCTACGCATACGCCGAAAGGACGCGCGCTCGGAATCCTCTTCGGATTCCTGGCAGCCGTGGGACAGGCCGCGGGCATCCTCATCGCCAAGGACTCGTTCACCGGGTTCCACATCATCTCCGCCTCGGGGATTCGTCTGGCTGGAGCGCTCACGGGCCTTTTGGTCATTCAGCTCTTGCGCGGCCGTCTCCGACTCAGTGTTTCTCTGATGATGCGGCGCGAGATGTGGTCAGTCCTCCTTCGACCGGCCTTCGTGGGCACCTACCTGGGCGTCCTGCTCATGATGACGGCCATCAACAACACACCCGCAGCCGTAGCGGGTGCACTCCTCTCGACGACACCACTTTTCGTGATCCCCTTCGCCTTTTCCATCCTCGGCGAGCGTACACGATGGCCGGTCTTGCTCGGCACGGCTGTCGCCGTAGCCGGAGTGGCGACCATCAGTGCGTTGAGCTGATCAGCGTTTCTGCCCTGGAGGTTGGGGTTGCATGGGCCTTTGAAACGTTTCCGGATCCCTTTGCAGGAAACCCACCGTCGCCTGGGGAATCGTGAAGACGAATGATTCCTTCACGCCGCCGCCGGGGAACTTGGCCCGAGCATAACGGTCCGGAGGGCGCTTGACTCCATTCACGGGCTCGACCTGGTGCTCTCCTCCGATCTCCAGGACGCGAATCGTCTCTCCGCTCTCCTCTCGAAAACGGGCCTCGATGCGCACTGTCAATTCATCTCGGTCCGAAAGCCCATATTCGGGTTGGAGACCGGAGCCGACGATTTCCGTCGCGCGAAGATTCAGCATCGTGGTCACGAGGCCTTTCACGAGGAGGTCGTCCAAACGAAGATCCTCCTTCCCCTCGGGCTCGGTCACCTTCCACCAAGGGTCTCCCCCGTCCTTTCCTTCCGGTTCGACCCGCTCGTAGACGTAGCGCAATCGCTCGGTCTGAGGTGGATCGACCGGCTGCCCCTTGTCGTCACGCTTGGGGCGGTTCATCTCCACTTCGATGTGGAAGCAGGCGTTCCGCAGCGTCGTCATTCGCTGAGGGTCCTTGAATGAGACGTCCATGATCGCCGGGTTGTACCAGTCCTTGACGACAGTGCTGAAGAGAGTGGCCAGTTTCTGCGAAGGACAGACCCAGACCTCGTCGGTTCCATTGACGCGAATGAATGCACCTCGGCTCCCTTGAATATCCTGCTTCCCAATGACGAGGTCGAGAAGCGGAGTTCGTTTCGTGGTCAGTAGCGTCACCTTCTGCCCACGGAGGTCATCGACCTGCAAGTCCTCGTGCAGGAATCGCTTGTCGGTGCGGAACTCGCTTTTCGGGAGCAGCTTCAGCTCCTCGAGGACCTCTTCGACCTTCTTTTCGAGCGCTGGGTAACCGTGGAGGCTCTCGATGACCCAAACCCCATCGCGCAAGCCGAGTTCGAGGGTCGCTCCCGTGGGGTCGACGATCCGAATGCCGCCGATCTGGCCCAAATCGACGGTGGGAAACGTGTGGGCCTTCACCGCTTCGGACTTGGGCGCGGAGGTCTTCCACGGCGGGGCGACCAGAAACCACACGGCCAGTTGTCCGACGAGCAAGATCGATAGGATGACGTTGCGGATCATTGAGCGGCCCTCCTGTCATGCCTGGACGGCGCGGCGACCTCCCGTCGACAACGGAGATGGCGGAAAGCCGCGACGAGCAGCCCCAAGAGAATCACGGCGCCGGGCAGATACACCATATTGACCAGTTGAATCCGATCCTTCAGGGGATCGTCCTTCTCGAGAGCCTTGATGCGGTGGGATCTGAACGTGCGATGCTGCAACTGGAAGAGGTCTTCCGCCTCCTCCCCGTAGGCGAGAACGTCCACGCAGTTGCTCACGAAGAAAAGCGGTGTCCGCAACCGTCCGATCAGGGCTTCCCGATTCATCCCGGCCGCTGAACCCTTGCGGCGCGCCCGGCCCATTTCGATCTGCACCAGGGCCCCGCGCATATTGGGCGTGATGTACTGGTCCGAGCAAAAGTCCGCATCGCCCACGACAAGCAGGGACCCCCGCGCCGCCGCGACGTCGCGGCGGCTCTTCTCGAGTTCATCCTTCGTCGGAAGCGACCGCCCGGCCGTTCCCGTGGGCTTGGGGATCTCCTTGCCCCGGAAGAATGACTGGAAACGCCCTCGGACGAGCACGGCCACCGGTTGGGACGCCATCGCAGTGTTGCCTGGACCCGCCTGTTCCGTCGGATTCACGGGGAATCGGGTCTCCTTGATCGGCTTCGCCCAGCTTCGAGGACCCGTCCGAAGGACGACGTCCGCGATGGCCTCGTGTCGTTTCAGGTTGTCCTCGAGAACCGTGACGGGCGACGCCCACGTCAGAACCAGATCGTCGTTGGGGGAAAGTATCGAAAACGAGTCCCCC
Organism: uncultured Planctomycetia bacterium; assembly: GCA_964559135.1. Lineage (GTDB taxonomy): Bacteria > Planctomycetota > DRQF01 > DRQF01. The sequence goes on along the minus strand of CAZLGG010000016.1, from coordinate 39,240 downwards.
AACTGGTGAGGATCTTCGAGACCACCCTCGTCGTCGCGAGCCGGGATGACGGGCCACGAGAAATACGGGGCGTAGTCCTCGTTGGGCTTCACCTGGACCTGCCCGAACATGTTCCGAACGAAGTCCTTCCCCGTGTAGTAGATCATGTCGTAGCAGGAGAAGTCTTGAACGAACGCATGTTCGACGCGCACGCCATAGTACGCCAGCATGTCATCCAGCCCATGGTCGATCCCTTCGACCTTGTAGTCCGGAAGGTCATAGTCCTGGACTCGCGCCCTCCCGTACTGGGTGAACTTGGGCTTGGGGGTGAAACTGACGTCGCCTGAATCCACCATGCAAAGGAGGTTGCCACCGCCCATCAGGAACTGATCGATGACGTATTTGCCGACCTCCGTGAGCGACTTCGGCCGCCATAGGACAACGATGTCCATACCCCGCGGAATGGGTTCTCCCCGGTTGACCTGAGCGAGATCAAGAGTCTTGACATCGTGGGTCCGCGCGATCACGGCCTCGAGGTTGGAAAGCCCCTGATACTTCACTCTCTTTGAGCGTGGATTCGAGGGGTTCGAAGGCACCATCTGGATTTCGGAGAGCAACCCGACCGTCTTGCGAGGACTGGAGACGTTTCGGATGGCCCGACTCAAGACGAATTCCAGATCGGATCCGAAGCGCGCCGGGTCCTTCAAAGTCTCCCCCGGCATGTCCGAGAAGAAGTTGTAGACGACCTTGCGATCGCCGTAACGAAACACCAGCGCGAACCACGAGATCTTCGTCTTCATCGTGGTGGAGCCCTCCAGCTCCTGAATGCGGCCGGGTCCGATGCCCATGTCCTCGCATTCCTGCTTCGCCTCCGGATCGGTGTCGGGATCCGCGAACGTGTAGACAACGGCTCCTTCGCTGTCCTCGTTGAGGCGCCCATACTCGTCCAGTTTCTCGATGAGAACCCGTGGGCAGTGAGAGAGCTGCTTCGGAAAGTTTCCGGAGACATAGCATTTGATGTTCACGGTGTCGCGCAAGCGCTTGACGATGTTCTCCGTCCCGCTCGCGATTTCGAACCGCTTGTCTTCCGTGAGATCCCAGCGGAGCTTCACCTGTGTCATCCACAGATTGGCGACGACCAGGTTGGCCACGACGAGGAAACTGGTGAGGACGACGGTGGAGACCCGGTTTCTTCTTGTGCTCATTCGATCCCCCTCACTTCAGCCGCCGATACTCGAGCACGGAGACGTTCAGAAACGCGAACATCCCCGTGAACGAGAGAAAGAAGAACAGATCGCGAAAGTCGAGAACCCCCTTCTCGATGCTGGAGAACCGCACCGAGAACCCGATGAATTTCAAGCGTTCCGACAACCAGTCGGGCGTCACGAGGTCGACCGCCGCCGTGCCCGCGAAGGTCAGAAAAAAGCAGATGACGAGCGCCACGAGGAGGCCCGTCACCTGTTCCTTCGTGAAAGCCGTGGCGAACATGGCCACGGCGCAGTAGGCTCCTCCGAGCAAAAGGGCGCCCACGTACCCCCCGATGATCGGTCCGGCGTCGAGCCCATCCACCGCCACCCACCCCACGGACCAAGGCACGACGAGCGAAAGGACGAGAGCCGAAGCCACGATCGTGACCATCGCGAGGAACTTTCCGATCACGACATCCGAAGCCCGCACGGGCAACGTCATGAGAACCTCGACAGTTCCGGTCTTGTATTCCTCGGGCCAAAGCCGGATGCACAGAATCGGAACGAAGAGACCCAGTGCCACGGGAAACGTCGCGAAGTAGTCCGTCAGCGTGGCTTCCCCCTGCAGAAAGAAATTGCCGCGGAATCCACTTTTCAAGTCCACGGAGGGAAGTACGAAGAACAGGAAGGACGTGAGGAGCAGGAAGAGAAACAGGAAGGCATACCCCGTCGCCGACGTGAAGTAGCTCCCGAGTTCCTTCCTCCAGATACAAAGGATTCGACTCATTGGGCGTCATCCTCCAAGGTTTCGTCTGTCGCGGCCGCGGAGACCAGGCCCGGCGGTTCCGACGGGGCATCGGAATGCACGTCATCTCCTCCCGTGAGGCGCCGGAACACATCCTCCAGCGTGGTTTTCCGTTGCGAGACCTCGAGCAGTCGGCTTCCACGCTCCGCGGCCAAACGATAAAGGGCGCCGATGAGGTCCGCTCCATCGCAGCGCTCGACCCGCGCCTCGAGCCGCTCCGGAGTTCGCGCCCTCTCCGAGGCCTGAGCCACCTGTTCGAGGGCGCGAATCTCCTCGATCCCGGGAAGATCGACTCCCGTGAAGACGACGTCGTAGGCCGAGTCCTCCGCGTATCGCGCCTCGAGTTCGGACGGAGACCCGTTGGCGACGATACGGCCCTCATCGACGACGATGACTCGGGCGCAGGTGGCCTCGACTTCAGAGAGGATGTGACTCGACAGCAGCACGGTGTTCTTGGTTCCGATCTCCTTGAGCAGTTCGCGAATCTCGATGATCTGGTTGGGGTCCAAGCCGATCGTGGGCTCGTCCAGAATGACCAGCTTGGGGTCATGAATGATGGCCTGTCCGAGCCCCACCCGCTGGCGATAGCCCTTCGAAAGGGTCTTGATGAGTTTGTTTCGCTTCGGCGTCAGACTGCAGACGGAAATGACGTAATTCAAACGCTCCTTCCGCCGACGGCCATCGAGGCCTCGCATGCCGGCCATGAAATTCAGGTACTCTGCTACAGTCATGTCCCCGTAGAGAGGCGCATGCTCTGGGAGATAGCCGATCTCCTCTCGAACCGCGAGGGAGTCGGAGACGACGTCGTGTCCCGCCACGGTGACGTCCCCGCCGCTCATCGCCATGTAGCCCGTGATGATCTTCATGGTCGTCGTCTTGCCCGCGCCGTTCGGACCGAGGAAGCCCACGATCTCTTCACGCGCGACATCGAAACTGATCCCTCGGACCGCATGGAAAGGGCCGTAATACTTGTGCAGGTCACGGACGCACAACATGCGTTCATCTCCTTCATCAACTCGTGGGTGCGATCTCGAAGGGGCCGTCCGGCGCCTCCATGTCCTCGGCGCCCTCCACGTCCACGAAATCAACGTGCCCGTGGGGAGGGCCCTCCCCGATCCTCTCGATCAACTCCTCCACCGCCTCGGAATCGCCTGCGAGCAGGCACTCGACGGAGCCGTCCCGGCGGTTGCGCACCCACCCTTTGACACCGAGGGCGAGAGCCTTCTCTCGGACGAACCATCGGAATCCTACGCCCTGGACTCGCCCGGTTGCAACCACTCGAAGACGCCGACTTCCCATCTCAGCGGAACGCGCTCACCCGCCCCTTGCCGTCGCAGATGTAGACCAGACCGTCGATGAGCACCGGGCTGCTCCAAGACGCGGCGCCGTAGCTGGCCTCCCACGCCAGCTCGCCGTCCTCGAGCTTGATGGCAAAGATTCGCCCGTCGCCATTCGATGCATAGACCAATTCCTTGCCCACGCAGGGAGACGCCACGCCGGGCTTTTCCATATTGTAGCGCCACTTTTCCTGACCGGTGATCGCGTCGAAGCAAAACAGCATGCGGTTGATGACGACCATGACCTGACGCTTCCAGACGCCGATTCCCTGCTGGTGCTGGGACGTGCACGGCTGATGCCACCGAACGCGCCCACCGAGCAGGTCGACGGACATGAATTTCCGACCCGTGGCACAGAAATAAGCGCTGCCGAAAGCGATGGCGGGCGACCCAGTGGAGCGATAGCCGATCTCGAACTCCGCGATCAGCTTTCCCGTTTCCAGGTCGACCTTGCGGAGGAACTTATCATGGGCCGGGAAGATGACCTGGCCACCGCGCGTGACGGCCGCCGACGAACCCACGAAATCCCCGGTCTCGAATTTCCAGATGGTCTTGCCGGTGCCGGGATCGAGGCAATACAGGTTGCGGTCGTTGCACCCGATGAGAAGCTTTCCCTTGGCCAAACGGGGCGACGAGAAGATCTCATCGGAGAACTCTCTCTCCCACGCCACCGACCCGTCCCCGACGTTGAACGCCGTGAGGATTCCCTGTTGAGTCGCGATGTAGAGGTGGGCATCGTCGACGCAGGGGTTGCTGAACGAATAGACTTGATCCGCTTTTCTCGCAGCTCCATCGAGTACCGGGGCCAGGTCCGAAGGGGGCTTGTCCTTCGCTTTTTTGGGTTTCGGATTCTTGGAGACCCGTTCCGGGGTACTCCAAAGGAGCTTCCCCGTACGGTGATCCACGGCATAAGCCGAACCGCTCCAGTCACCGAAGTACATCACTCCCTTGCGGAAACAGGGGGTGACCGTCACCCGATTCCCCGCCAGGAAGGACCAAACCCTCTCCCCCTTGACGGCGTCCGTGGGGCTGGGAGAGCGACCCGTGTTCCTGAGATCGCCGCGCCACATGGGCCAGTCGTCCGGCGCTCGCTCGGACTGAGCAAGAACGCCGCTCGCCTGGATCGCAAAGATCAAGGCAAGAAAGGGGAACCATCGGAGACCATCGCGTTGCAGAATGGATCGAGCACACCTGACCATGAATGCGTTCCTTCAGATTCAAGGGACCGTGAACGGTCCGAGTGTAACCCGGCCCTCTCCCGACTTCGAATCCAAGGAGAGGGAAAGCCCGGGCGTTCCAGAGTGATGCCCAGGGCGTGAATTCGTCGCTGGATCTTCATCCGGTCATGGTGCGCGAAAGCAACCATCGGGGAACGCTGGGCAATGGGATGTGGGAGTCGTCGGCGGACAGGGCGCCCGGCCCCGCCAGGCCGGTCTGCATGACGCCCACGCGCTTCGCCCCTATCCGTCGTAGACGGGGAGGAGGAACGCGAGAACGAAGTAGGCGATGAGGCCCGGGACGATTCCCGTGAAGATGACCAAGAGGACGACGAGAAAGCGAAAGGTGTCCCGTTCCATATTCGCGGCATCGGCAAGACCGCCCAACACGCCCGCGATCTCCTTGCCTTCATTGATCTTGTAAAAACGGGGTTTGTCGATCTCGGCCTGCTTGACGGCCTTCTCCACGCAGGAACGGCAGGCCGGGTATCCGGCCAGATCGATGAGTTCGTCCACGTCGAATGGGTCGTCGCAAAGGGAGCAATGGGCTGCTCGAGCTGAATTCACCGACATGGCCAAGTCCTTCTCGGAGAGCAACTGAGTCGACATGGTAACCCATTCGGCGGGAACCGGGAGAGATTTCCGAATCCTCCCCGGCCTAGGTCGCGGAGCTCAGAGCCGTGCTCGCACGAGAACGACCTCGATCTCGCCCGCCCGGATCCCGGAGGGGCAAGCCCCCAGGACATTCCACGTCCCGAGGCGTAGGCTGGCGTGACCGCCCAGCTTGCGAAGAGTCGTCTGCGGCAGCTCCGTCGCCACTTCGACCAGACCCGCTCCCTTGAAGTCCGGCGGCGGACCGACCGCACCCCCGGATAACCGACAGTCGTATTGAAGCATGACGCTCTCGCCTCGAAGCCCCAAGGGCGCCAAGCGAATCGCCACGCCTCGGAAACGCACACCCGGAATCGGTGCAAGAATGTCCGCTCCCTGGGCGATCTCGACGGCGTTGTCTCGGACATACGAGGATTCCCTGCCGGCAATGAAGTCGATCACACCGCCGGGCTCCATCACGGACACCCCATGAAAACGCCGGAAGGCGTCCGGGGAGCGAAGGATGAGGCGCGCTGCCCGGTCGCCCTCCCTGGCCGCCGCGGCGTAGACGTCTTGGGGAAGGGACACCGTGAGGACCTCCCAGCTGAGCGGCTTGGCCTTGACCTCGGTGAGCCCCCGGAGGAACCGTCGCACCGCCTGGTTCTGCTCTTGGTTCGTCATCAGCCAGAGCCAGTCGGAGGTCGCCTCGAGGTCGTAGAGGTTCGACCCCCACCACTCGGGCCTGACGGATCTCCGAATGAAGTCGCCCAGTTCCTCTTCGCTCATGAATCGGTGACCGCTCTCGTAGGGCGCCACCGCGGTCGGGGCGTCCCCGTCCATGGCCCGCTTGTCTCCCCAAGCTGCCCCCAGACTCACGGGGGGCATGACGAGGTAGGGCAGGGACAGATCACTCAACGGGAACAGATCGATGGAAGGGATCGGGAGCACGCCTTGGGGCACCTGGGTCGCCCGTCGCGCACGGATCACGACGACCCGCGACGAGTTCTCACCACCGAGAACGCACCCCACCACCAATGCCTCTCCGTCGTCGAGCCGACCGCAGCCGGAAAACCGAGCGGTGCGCATCGACGGCAGTTGCATCTTGCCCGTGCTTCGGGAGACGAAGTCTCGCGCGGCGAAGTCCTCATCGATGCCTCCCTGGACTCGTAAGACGATCTTGCCGTCCGCACCGAGCAGGGGGCGCACGGTGAGGTCGAGGCCCTCGAAGACGGTGAGGGTCGTGGGGTCCACGGCTTCGGCTTCCTGGGCCACTTCCACATCCACGATGCCGACGAAGGGTTTTCGGACTCCCGATCGGAGTCTGATCCGCAACCCGGGAATCGTCGACCCCCTGAGGACGCCATCCAGAAGGACGCCCTGGTCCTTGCCTGTCAAGAGCGCATCCACGCGAGCCGCGGACAGCACCGCACCGTTCGCAAGCAGTCCGACGAGTTCCGCCGGGCCCAACCGGAGGACCAGCGCCTCCAGGGCAATGGGCTGTCGCACCCGCAGAATCATGCTCTCCAGCAAACCGCCGATCTTGTTCAGAACATCCGGCGTCTGAGAGACGACCAGATGCCCTCCCCCCTCCACCAGACGCAGAAAAGTCCCTTCCGAGTCCCAGCTCTCGGCCGGGATCCCGTCGCGAATGATGGAGAGCAAGGTCTCCGGCCGCATGAGCGCCCGGCCCTCCAGATTGTTCGCCGAACGGTCGTTCGAGAGACGTTCGTAGTAGGCGGTCCAGATGGGGAGCCCCCAAGAACCGATCGCCGCGTCCGAAACGGGCGAAAGCAGAGGCGAGACGTCGAAAATGCGGGTCTGTACACCGCCCTGTCCAAAGGAGGTTGACGCAATCAACAGGAGCAAGAGGAAACGATTCATGGAGTTCAACTTCTCGTCAATGAGTCGGATGGAGCGAACATGAGGCTGGATCTTTGCAAGAAGACGAACCCTCGCCACTCGCGCCGCAGTCGCTTGGGAGCCAGACGAATCAGACGCGCTCGGGCTCGGTGTCGTACACGTCCATCGACATCTTCGGCGAGTCGCCCCAATACGTCGATGGACTCGGCCCCGCCCACGTCGGCGATCACGTCGACCAGGAGCCAACGAAGATCGTCACGATCGAGCAGACCATAGAGCTCAGGCAGTTGCCTTTTGGATGCGGCATATCGCAGGGCGCACACATACTGCATCTGGTAGGGGTCGTTGCCCGTCTTGATCCTCTTCAGATAAAGCGCCGCTCCCTCGTCACCGAACCGGCGAATAGCCCGACCGAGCATTCTCAACTGACGACTGGGTCGATCCCACTCGTTGACGCGAATACGGCGAGGAAGAAGCAGAGCGGCTTTCGCACCGCCGATGCGGCCGAGCGCCTCGGTGGTCGCCGTGAGAAACCTTCCCTCGAGGAAGAACTTTTCGAGTTCGGGAAGGCTCTTCTCGTCGCCGAGAATCCCCAACAATTCGATGGCCCGCTCTCTGTGCTTCTGCCGGATCGCGGTCCCGAAGGCGAGAGCGCGGAGATGGGGAATGACGCTTCGGCAGGAGGTCATCGCGACCACGAGGCTCTCTTCCTGGCGGCCCCTCACCCAAAGGTCGACGAGAACCCTCCCACCGGTCGCCGAGCGGGCCAGATGAGCAACGGCTCGCTGGAAGCTTTCACCCTCGAGGCCGCTCAACTGCTCTTCGAGCCGAAGAAGGTCGCGGCGCTTCCCCAGCCTCATCCAGTGATCGATGGCCACATCGACGGGATACCCCTCCCTGACCGCCCGACGGAGAAGCCCGCGAACGGCCTCCACGTCCAGATCGGCAAGGACGTCCAGGGCGCGAAATCGGACTTCGACGGGGCGACGGGAGTCCTGCACGAGATCTCGCAGAGGCCCGATATAGCGTCTTTGATCCAGGGTGCGAACCGCGCCCAGGACCGCGGTCATGGAGGGCGCCCCCTGAGCGCCGCCCATCCAACCGGTCAGTGTTCTCGAGAGCGAGCCGCCGCGCGAGCGCAGACGACGTTCGAAGCCGATGAGTCGGCGACGGACTTCTTCTTCATCCGGATCGCCCGTCAACCACAGCGCCAATTCGCGCTCGACCGACGCCAACGCGGCGCCCGAGTTCATGCCCACGGCCGCCGTGATCGTGGGACGCGTCGAGTTCGGCGGCGGCTCGGTGTGCCGGAGCCAGAAGGCCCCCCCCAAAGTCAAGAGGAAGCCCGCAACCAAAGCCGCGGCGGGACGCACCAAGGACCGTGCCCTCCGGATCTCGTCGCCCGTCGCCATCCTGGCCAGGAGACGAGCGTGGAACCTCTCTTCGTAGTTGTTCTCGAGAGGTGGCCCGATGTTCTTCTGGAGCCCGGCAGCCAGACGGCGATACGCATGCACCCTCTTTCGACATTCGAAACAGGAATGTACGTGTTCGCGGAGAGGCTTCGCTCTCTCTTCGGAGAGTTCACCGTCCATCAAGGCGGAGAGTTCGAGAGGTTCCGGGCAAGTCATCATGATCCCATGAACCGCTCCACCTTCCGGCGGAGCTTCTCCCGTGCATGAAACAGATTGACCTTCACCGCCTCCGGAGAGATCCCCAAGGCGCGGCCGATTTCAACGTAGTCGAAGCCCGCCGTGGCATGCATGAGCAAGACGGTTCGCTGACGCTCGGGAAGTTCCTGTGTCCAGGCGTGAATCCGTTCCTGCAGCTCGCCGGCCATGAGCTGCGGGCCGGGTCGGTCTTCGGCTCGGGCTTGGGGCCCGTCGAGGGGCAACGCGGCCATGGATCGGGCGCGACGACGCCCGGCCGGGCGCAGCCAGTCGCTGAAATGTCTGGCGGCGATCCGATAGAGCCACCGACGCGCCGCCTGGGGGTCGCGGAGACCGTCCATGGCCCGGTAGGCCTTCACGAATACGTCCTGGGCCAGTTCTTCCGCGTCGTGGTGGTTGCCGCAGAGCTTCTCCAGGAAGTGCCGGATTTCGCGGGCATGCAGATGAACCAGCAGATCGAAACGAACCCGCCGTTCCGACTCGGGATCGGAGACTTCTCGCTGCTTCGTTTGTCTTTCCATCCACCGCATGAGGGCCCTCGTGGCTTCGCTCCGCACCAGCCAAACCATTATCCACGACGGGAGCGGATCGGTTGAGTAAAGAAAAATGCCGAATTCGAGGTCATTCCGGGCCAATGGCGGCTCAAATCGGCCTTTCACCGTCATAGCACACCCGCGGGAGCTCCGCGCCCGGGCCGGCGTTCTCCAGGACTTGGCCCACCGTGCCAAAGCGGAAATCATCGAGAAGCCTCGAGAAGCGCCCCTCCGTCCGCCCCAGGTTGACGTAGTGCCGGAAACGGCCCGTCGCCCCGGTGTGCTTCGTCAACCGGGGCTGGCCGGGGTCCAATTCCCACGGATGCAGGTAGAAGACGAAGCTCTCACCCTTTTTCTCGTGCCCCAGGAGTGCTTTGCGTGTCAGCCCATAGGGCACCAGACGAAACCAACCGCCTCCGCAGACCGTCAAGGGCGCTCCGAAGAGACGACTGGGACGCAGAGGAAGTTCCACGAGATCGTCGAAGCCATCCACGAGAATCCTGTGGGGGCGGGTCGGCGCCGCCGGCCAACCGTATTCGGGATGGTGGACGGGAAAGATGCTCGAATCCCGATGAATCCCCTCCTCTCGGAGAACCGGAAAAGCCCACGATGTCGAGGGAGTCAAGCTGAAGCAGGGGGCGCGATACAGATCGGGCCGCACTGCGGTCGCTGCCTCGAGAGCGTCGAGGGACCGCCGAAGATCTTCGCGGAACGCGTCCGGCGTCAGTCTCCACAGGGGTTGGTGGTGGAATCCGTGGCTGCCGACCTCGTGACCTTCCCGGGACAGACGCGCCACCGCGTCCGGATATCGCTCCGCAACCCAGCCCAACACGAAAAACGTGGCCTTGATGGCTCGGGCGTCCAAGAGTTCCAGGATGCGATCCAGGTTGCGCTCGACGCGACATTCGAAGGTGTCCCAATCCTCCACTCCGATACTGCCTTGGAACACGCCCACCTGGAAGTAGTCCTCCACGTCGATCGTCAGGGCATGGAGGGGTCGGAAGGACGACATGACGAATCTCTTTTCCGTAATTCGGTCCGCGGAGACCACGTGGCCGTGGCCGTTTCATCCACGGCTCAATCTAACAATTCCACGGGTCGGCGTTTCCATCGAGGAATGCTGTCAAGGAAACGGGGAGGATTCGAGGTGGGAAGCCGAAGGGCGGAGAGAGGCTCTACTTTGCGCCTCGGCCGGTGAGGCAGCGAACGGTGAGAAAGAGAATGATGACGTCGGTCATCATGCACATGCGCTTGATATAGAGCAGGTCATAGGCGAGCTTCTTGCGGACATCGCGGAGCGTGGCATCGTAGCTGTGGTAGACCTGGGCCAAACCCGTGATGCCGGGCTTCACGAGAAGGCGGTCCTCGTAATTCGGAATCTGACGCCTGAATTGCGCCACGAACACTGGGCGCTCGGGCCGAGGACCGACCAAGCTCATATGCCCGATCAACACGTTGATGAGTTGAGGGATCTCGTCCAGATGGGAGAGACGAAGGAAGCGGCCGATCCGTGTGACACGAGGATCGTTGTCGACCGCCCAGATGGGCCCTGTCTTGCTCTCGGCGTCCAAGACCATGGTGCGAAGCTTGAGGATGTGAAACGGGCGACCGAATTGGCCGACGCGTTGCTGCCGGAAGAACACGGGACCGCGAGAAGTGAGTTTCACGAGGAGGGCGAGAATGGCCAGGACGGGCAACAAGACGATCAATGCGAGCAACGCGAGAACTCGGTCCGAGACCTCTTTGAAGAGCATGAAACGATGTTGTCGCGTTCCGGGCTGTGCAGCCGCCATCATCCTACCTCACTCACCTTTCACGTCGTGGGTACCGTGCTTCCCTTCGCCTCTCATGGAGGCATCCGGGTGTCGGAGTGGAAGGCTCCGGCCGAGTTGGTTTTGAAGACGTGTCTGGCAACGAAAAGAGTATCCAGGATCCCCTGGAAGTGCTGCACAGTATACACCGCGGCGCATCTGGATCAATCGCAAACACCTCGAGACGGGTTCGTCAAACACCTTACTCCCTCCCATAGAGGGAGACGCTTGCAAACTTACCGAGGGGACGCGAATTCCCGTGGACTCGGACGATCCTTCGAAAAACAGGCTCGGCGCCGCCTCATCACTCTTGTCGACCGTCGCCCGTGAGAAGCTACAAGCCTGGAGAAAACCCGCGCGGCTGAGAATCGTCATTCGTGGAAGGCGCTGTCGAAAAAGCACTTAGCCTGACCGATGTCGAGAAAGCTCAAAGCACCTCGGACGTAACAGGCCCTATATTCCCGTTCACCCGCTCACCAGACCTGCGACAAAATGGAGACGTCCTCGATGAGTGAACACTCTGACCGCTATCCGAATTGCCCCATGCTCACCTCGCGCGACGTTCGGAAAAGTTTAGATTTCTACACAAACATCTTGGGCTTTTCCCTCGACGAATGTTGGCCGGACGAGGCCCAACCGATGTGGGCGAGCCTCTCCAGAGACCGCCAGAGTCTCATGGTCGGCTGCCCACCTCAGGAAGAGATGTGTGCGGCGAAGGACCTCGCCGAGGACCGTCGCAAGTGGTGGTCGGATTTGAAGGAGTCCTTCGACTCCCACCCGGCGGGCGTGGGCGTCTACCTCTACTTCACCGTGCCCGACACGGATGCCCTTCACGCATCGATCATCGAGAAAGGTGGCTCCCCGGCCACATCCCCAGAAAACCAGTTCTACGGTCTTCGCGAGTTCGGGATCGTGGACCCCGACGGATATCACCTCGTCTTCTATACCCCCATCACCATGAGTTCATGCCAGTCCTGCGGCATGCCCCTCACCGATGCGAAGCCGGGCGAGATGTATTGCTCCCACTGCACCGACGCGAGCGGCAATCTGAAGTCGTACGAAGAGATCCTCGAAGGTACGATTCAAGGCTACTTCATGGGAATGCAGCACATGGAACGCCCGCAGGCTGAAATCGCGGCCAAGGAACACCTGTCCAAGATGCCGGCCTGGGCCGCTCGCAACGACTGAAGCCCTGTCCTCGAATCCGCCGGGAGTTCAGTCGAGCCGCCGAACGATCGGGGGACGATCTTCGACCCGTCGCCGCAAATCGTAGATCCGGACATTCCATGCACCGGTCCAGCGCCAAGCATCCCGTTCGAAATCCGGAGTGTCGGGGCCGCCGCGAAAAGGGATGGGCCATCCCGTCCAGTGGATGCGTCGATGGCCACCGGGGATCTCGACGCAATCGTAGTGTGACTTCAAGTCGTCGTAGAAGGCCGTCCAATGGGGAAAGCGAGTCCGCTTGTGGCGGCTGACGTAGTTGTCGTACGAGACCTCGCTCGTCACGAGCCATTCCGCGGGATGCCCGTCTCGGACGGGGTGGGCCCTCTGCTCCCGATGGAATTGGCGCCTTTCCCAGGCACGATCCGGCTCTTTGAGAAAGGCCGGCGTCCGCTTGGGAAGAGCGGCTCTCGCGATCCGCAAGCGTTCGACGGGCGGCACCTTCGGTCCTGCGGGAAACACAGGCGGAAGGATGTCCCAAAGACCGTCGTAACCCGTGTACGCCCCCGGGTCGAGACTCGGTCCCTTTTCGGACTGCCACGGTTTGAGCATGACGATGACATCGTAGCGACGACGAGGGTATCGCCGCGCGGCCTGTTTCTCGGCCACGTATCGCGCACGGTCATGCTCGAACTCGGCAATCCGGCGCCGGTGGTGATTCCAACCACCGCTCCCCTCCTCCAGGACCCTCATCCGCCGGTTTGACCGCTCGATCTCGGCACGAATCCGCTCCAACATCCAGTCGAAGCGTTCCGTGTCGGGAATGAGAGGGAGGATCTCGCCGTCGTTCACGACCGTGGAGTCGGCGGGCACGTTGGCCTGAAGCCACTCCCACGCCCGTCGGTAGCTGTGCTCGCGGTAGACGTTCCCCAGATGAGTCACGTGCGACCAGACGGGAAACCCGGGCAGGGGCAGCAGCAAGACGACGGCCCATCCCCAACCCAGATAACGACGTCGGCTTTCCCAAGCACGATCCAGGGCCACCGCCGCGAAGAGCGCCAAGAACGGCAGGATGATCACGAGATGGTTGGCCCGGGTGTAGAGGAAATTCGCGGCCGTGAGGAGGAACAAGAGAACGAGAACGCTGGTCATGACCAACACGCCTCCCGACCTTCTCTTGGGATCGCGAAACGCCAACACGGCTCCCACGATCGCCAGCAACACCAACGGCAAGGTGGCCACCGACCAGCTCGCGAGTTCTCGAAGCGCCCGCGCGAGCAGCATCCAAAGGGGCGACGTCGCGGGATCCACCTCACCGACGGCGAAGCCGATCATCCTTCCCAAATGCTGGAGTTGAGGTTTGAGGATCGTCTCGAAGTACGTCGGATCCAGGAAGTTGTAGGGGGAACCGACGAAGCCGGCGAGCACCATGGCCAGGAATGCCGCCCCCAGAAGCATCGCCCCCTTCGGCGCGCTTTCCGATCTTTTGCCGCGGCTCATGAAGTGGGCGACCAGAAGGGCCGCGACGAGAGCGATCGGGCTGTACTTGACCGCCCACCCCAGTCCGATCCAGACTCCGGCGCCGATGTAGTCCCGTCGTCTCCCCCGGCCTTGGCCAACGGCGAGAATGAACGAAAAAGCGACCACTGCGCAGAACGTGGCGAGGACATCGTGCTTGGCCACCTGTCCCCAAAAAACGTGCCCCGGCATGATTGCCAGAACCAGCGCTGCCAAGAGACCGACTCTGAATGATGCCCATCGCCGACCGATTCCCAGCAGCAAGACGCAGGTCAGCGCTCCCCAAAAAGCGTTGCTCGCTCGCGCGATGAGATAGAACGCTCCCCGGTCCCGATTCAGGAAACGGGCGGCGAAATCGGCGGGAGAGTCGTACGCGTGGGCAACGTAACGTCCGACCAGGTAGTACACGCCGAACTCGAAAAAATGCCGGTAATAGCCGAGAGCGGGCTTGTTGAACCAATGCGGATTGAGGTCCAGGCCGGTGGAAGGATTCCAAAAGGCGACGGAGCGCTCGACGTTGTTGATCTCATCGGGATAGAAACTCATCGGGTAACCGTTCCCGGCGATCCCCGAGAGCCGCAGACCGAACGCCACGACGAAGACCAGCAGCAACCATCTCTTCGGCGTCCGCTCAGAACTCACGCAGGGCCTCCTCAAATACAGCCGAGACGTTCACAGCGACGTCGCCCCAATCCAGGCGACGCCCCCACTTCGAGATCGCCGCGCGACTCCAGTTCCGATCGAGCGCCTCGAGAATCGCCGCGGCCAGTCCATCCTCGTCGTCGAAGGGGACGACGAGCCCGTGGTCCTCGGCTCCGACGACGTCCCTATTGCCGCCCACGTCGGTCGTGACCACCGGCGTGCCGCAGGCGAGGGATTCCTGGAGCACGTTGGCCCAGCCCTCGTTGCTCGTCGACAGGACGAAGACATCCGCCGCACGGTAAAAGTCGGGGAGTTCCTCGTGGGGACGCTCACCCGTGATGAGGATGCTGCGCTCGAGGCCGAGGTCGCGGATCGAGGCCTCCAGCTCGCGGCGGAAATCGCCTTCGACGCTTCCTCCTCCCACGAGGACATAGAGCAGATCGGGATGCCGATCCAAAAGGCGCGGCAGAATGCGAATCACTCGGTGAGCCCCTTTCCTCGGGACGAGTCCCCCCACGGTGAGGAGGACGGGGCGGCGACGCGGAAGTCCCAGCCTGGCCGCTGACGCGGTCGCGTCCCCCGGCTGAAAGAGCCCGGTATCGATGCCGTTGGGGACGACCCGGCAGTCGAAGTCCATGTCGCGGTCGGAACCGACGAGACGCCGGGCCTCGTCGGCCAGGGATTGCGAGACCGCCACGACGCGGGTGGCGCCCAGCAGAGCTTCGCGAATGCGCCCCCTCCTGCGATCGGCGAGATAGCTGGGAAACGTTCCCCTGAGAGTGATCACCGAAGGGATCCCCAATCGCTCGGCCACGCGCACGGCGGCATATCCGGCCGGGTAGGCGAAGTGGGCGTCGAGGAGGTCGGGCCGGAAATGCGATCCGCGAAGCGCGCGCAGCACGGACCTCGCCAGACTTGGCCCGTCCCACGTCTTCATGGCTCCCGGCACATAGGGGAAACGCAGGTCGCGCACGAGGAGGCCATCGACCGTTTCCTTCGCCGGAAAGGGACGTCTCGCCTCCTTCCGGAACCAACCAAGACCCGGGGACCAAGGGCGACACCGCCAGACCTCCACATCGTGCCGAGACATCAATCCCTTCAGACGCTCCTTGATGAAAACCCCCTGCGCCGGGGCGACGGCGGAGGGAAAAATCGTGCTGAGCGAAAGGACGTTCATGACGCTCTTCGTCCGAATCGTTCCAACCAGGTCGCGAAGACGAGTGCCAGCCAAAGAATGCGAGCATGATCCCGCTGCCCCCGCCGATGGGCCTCGAAGCGGCGCGCGAGGACTGAGAGATTCAAGAAACTCTCGAGGCCCCCCCGTGCCCCGAGCACACGATCTCGGAAGACATCAGCCAGATCCTCTCGCATCCAGCCGGCGAGCGGCGGCGCGAACCCGCGCTTTGGTGCTCCCGCCCAATCATGCCCAAGTTTCCTCTCCGCCAGTTTTCGAAGCAAATACTTGGATTGCTTCCCCTGCATCTTCAGCTCAGCGGGAATGCGGAACGCCAAGTTCACCATCTCCTGGTCCAACAGGGGAGATCGAACCTCCAGGGAATTCGCCATGCTCATGCGGTCCACTTTCGTGAGGACGCCGTCCGCGAGATAACTCTTCAGATCCACATGCAGGAGACGGCGGAGAAGATCCCCGTCGCCGGCATCGCGGAATCGATCCTCCATGAGGAGGCGGGCCGACCAATTGCCCAACGAGGAACGAAAGTCGCTCCCATAGAGATCCTGTTTGTCCTCCGGACGAAAAATCGACATGTCGAGGAAATAGGCCTCCTCCGGAGAGACGGAGAGGTTGCGCAGTCCCCACTTCAAGCGCAGAGGCTTGGGAAAACCATCCAGTTTCGGGTAGGCGCGAGCCACGGCGCCGACCACGCGTCGAAGCGATGGCGAAAGATGCGCTCGAACCCGATCGATCGCCAGGTTCTGGCCGTATCGCCATGCGTATCCACCGAAGGTCTCATCGCCGCCGTCGCCCGAAAGAGCCACTTTCACCTCGCTTCGTGTGGCCCGCGAGACCATGAAACTGGGGAGCGCGCTGGAGTCCCCGAACGGTTCGTCCAGATAGGACGTCACCGCGTCGAGCACGCTCAGCACGTCCTCGGACATCCGCTTTTTCTCGTGGGCGAGCCCGAGCCGGCTCGCCAGTCGTCCTATGCGGTCCATCTCCGCGGCGTCATCGTCGGAAAAGATGATCGTCGTGGCCTTCAAAGGCCGGGGCGAAAGAGACTGCGCCTTCTCGACCACCAACCCGGAATCGATGCCCCCCGAGAGGAAGACTCCCACGGGAACGTCGGAGCGGAGTCGGATACGCGTCGCCTCGTGCAGGGTCGCGTCGATGCGCTCGAGGGCCGTCGCCTCGTCCGTCAAGGAGTCCTCCGTCGGAGGTCGCCAGTACTCCCGAATGCGGATTCCAGCGGCATCACGCACAAGGAGGTGAGCCGCCGGGAGCTTGCTGACGTTCCGGAAGACGGTCAGCGGCGCGGGGATGTACTGAAACGTGAAGAACGCATCCACCGCCCGAGGGTCGACGTCTCGGGGCAGGTCCGGAACGGTGAGAAGAGCCTTCAGCTCGCTCGCGAATAGGAAGCGCCCGCCCATTTCGGTCCAATAGACGGGCTTTTTCCCCAACCGATCGCGAACGAGAACGAGACGTTCGTTCCTTCTGTCCATGAGCGCGATGGCGAACATGCCGCGCAGATGATCCACGAAGTCGAGGCCGTGCCGCTCGTAGAGATACGGGATGACCTCGACGTCGGACTGCGTCCTGAATCGAACACCCTGGGCTTCCAGGTCGCGCCGGAGCTCGACGTAGTTGTAGATCTCTCCGTTGACCACGGTGACGATCGCATCGTCGGCATTCCCTTGGGGCTGGTCGCCCGTCTCGAGGTCGATGATCGCCAGCCGGGCATGCCCGAGAACGACACCGCCATAGCTCTTTTGTGTGATTCCATCGGGGCCGCGAAGCTCCAGAGCCCGGCACATCTTCTCGACCTCGACGCGACTTTTCGCCAGACGCCCCGCGGGAGCGACGACGCCAGCGATCCCGCACACGGGGTCAGGACTCCAGAGAGGGCGACGAGGACGCCCATGGACGCGTTCGAACGGCAGAGGGGCCGACGGCGGGCTGCCGCCGTCTCGCCAAATCCTTCACGACCAACACGAGGGCCGTGGATGCCCCGAAGTACCACCACAAGAAATCGATCTTGAAGTGGCTGCCGAACACCGATGCAATGATGAAGGCCCACATGCTGGCCTCCATGACCTGACTCGTGATCCAGACGCGCAATCGCAGCTCCTCCGGCAGGTGAATCCTGCGGACGGAATAGCAATTCACGAAGTACATCACGAAGAGAAGGAAGAACGGAATCGCACCGATCAATCCTCCCTCGGCCAAGGCCTGAATGAACGTGTTGTGACAGACGAACCCGGTGTAGCCCTTGACTCCTTCCAGGGCCGGGTCGTACGGGCGCGGCGTGTCGCCCGCAAAAAAGCCCGTATACCGGGGCGAGAGGATCTGGAAGTTGTCGTGCCCGACACCGGTGATGGGCGACTCCTTGAACATCGTCCATCCGGCCTTCCAGAGCTCGATGCGGCTTTGGGCCGCGAAACCCCGGTCCTCCTTGCCGGCGAAGATCGTCTTGTAGCGCTCCCATTTCGCCTCGGGAGTGATGGCCACGAACATCGCCACGAAGAGCAACGCCGTCCCGGCGCCGAGCATCACGCGACGCGATCGGACCACGAGAAAGAAGAAGATCATCGCAAGGGTCAACACGCCGCCGCGGGAACCCGTTCCGGTGATGGCCAGGAGCAAAAGTGGAGTGAGCGCTATCGCGAACCGTTTTTCCCATTTCTTTCCGTAGAGAAACCGGAAATAGAGCAACGGCAGGGCCATCACGAATGTCATGGCGAGGTAGTTGGAGCCTCCACCCTGGGCCGCGGACACATTTGCTCTTGCGGCGTCGCCGGAACCCAGCGTGATGATCACGACCGACTTGAGGGTCCACAGGTTGAAAAGGATGTTCGCCCAGAGGAAGTACTCCACGTCCTTCAGATGTCTGAAGAGCTGGATCACGAGAAACTGGACGATGACGAGCTTCAAAATGATGACGGTCGTGTCATATGACGCGTCGGGACTGACACGCGCCGTTGCG
This sequence comes from uncultured Planctomycetia bacterium, assembly GCA_964559135.1. GTDB lineage: Bacteria > Planctomycetota > DRQF01 > DRQF01. The sequence continues at coordinate 20,769 of CAZLGG010000016.1, read as the reverse complement.
CTGGAGACCAGCATGCCGAGCAGCAACAGGCCCGAGACGACGAGAGAGGGTGTAATTCTGATGTCCCTGGCCTTCATCGCCCACCCGGCGATGGTGCAGAGCGTGATCCAGTAGACGGGCTGCCACCAACTCGGCTGCTGCCACACGCCCGGGCGGAAATAGTAGAGCAGCATCGTGGAATAGACGCCCCAGAGCGGTTTCCTGAGGGCCACGATCATGAGGATCGGGACGATGAGGAGCATGACCGCAAAGCGCAGTGACATCTATCGCCCCCCCATGACCGGGCGCCCCACGGCGCTCTCCACGACCTCTTCGTAAAGGGACGTATACCGCTCCACCATCCGGTCCAGCGCGAACCTCTCCGTCACGCGCTCGCGCCCCGCCGCTCCGAGACGACGACGCTCGCCGGGATTTGCGCGCAATCGTTCGAGCACGCTCCCCAGAGCCTCCACGTCGTCGGACGGGACGAGAATGCCCTCGCCATCGCGACCGACCACGTCCGCATTCCCGCCCACGTCCGTGGCGACGACCGGCACTCCGCAGGCCATCGCTTCGACGAGGGTGTTCGACATACCCTCGTAGATGGAGGGTTGGACGAAGACATCCGCCGCTTTCAGGACGGAGGGGACGTCCTTCCGCATTCCCAGGAACTCGACCGCCGAGCCGAGATCAAGCTCGCGAACCAACTCATCCAGGCGACTCCGCTCCGGTCCGTCACCGGCGATCACGAGTCGATCCGTCGCCGCGCGATGACGGCACCCGTGAAAGGCGCGAATGAGAAGGGAGAAGTTCTTGACGGGATCGAGACGCCCCACGGCAGAAACCGTGAACGAGGACCTCAGCGCCTCGTCGGCCTCATGTTCGGCGACACGTCCCAAGTCGATGCCGTTCGGGATGATCTCGATCATTTTCGCGGGCACGCGGAAGTCCCTGACATACTCCCGTTTCATCGTGGGGGTGAGAGTGACGATTCGGCTCGTTCGAAACGCCAGCAGGCGTCCGAGGACCCGCCGTCGCAGGATCTCGCCTCGCGCGTTGTGAACGTCGCGCCCATGGAATCCGTGGACGCACGCCTTCACGCCGGCGGCGCGCGCGGCGCGGACTCCATCCGGGTAGGTCCCCCAGTTCCTCGTGTGGAGCACATGAGGCGACAGATCCTTCAGTTCCTCGGCCACCCGCCGCCACGCGTGCGGCACGCGTCCCCGCCCGAGCCCGAGCGAACGCACCTCTCCCACGTTCAACCTCTCGGCCAGGCCCGTCTCGGACCACATCGAGAGGACGACATGTTCCACCCGATTGGGATCGGAATTGTTGATCAGGTTGACGATCCCGTTCTGAAGCCCGCCGGTGTCGAAGGACGTAACGAGATGGACGACGCGAAGGGTCATGAGCAGGCCTCCGCGGCTGCGCACTCCTCGAGGAGCCTCTCCATGGCTGTCTCGCAGGATCGCCATTCGAATCGATCCGCAACGAAGCGGCGCGCCGCCGCGCCCATCGACCGAGCGGCCTCACGATTCTCGAGGACATTGATCGCGGCATGGGCCAGGGCGTCCGCGGTCTCCCCCACTTCGAGATGCTTCCCCCGCACGGCTCCAAGCGACGAGAGAATCTTGGGCGTCGTCACCACGGGGAGTTCCCAGGCCATCGCCTCGAGGACCTTGTTCTGGATTCCGCGTGCGATCCGCAACGGAATCAGCGCCGCGGCGGCCGCGGCCAAGTGAGGCTCGAGGCTGTCCACGGCACCGTGGACCTCGACGCCGGGAAGGCTGCCGAGTTCGACGACGTCGCGGGTCGGATTGCGTCCCACGATGTGAAAGTTCGCCCCGGGAACGCTCTTGCGAATCCGAGGCAGAACCTCCTTCGCCGCGAAAACGACGGCATCGATGTTCGGCAAATAGTCCATGGCGCCGATGAAAAGCAAGCGCGGCTCCGAGCGCTCCGCGGGAATGAGGCTCGATGAGGGCAGATCGACTCCATTTCCGATGACGTCGACCCGAGCCTCGGGCACGCGAACTCGGAGCATGGCTGCTTCGGGTTCCGTGCAGAGGACCGTCGCGTCGAAGTCCCGCGCGATTTCCTCTTCGTAGGCCGCGAGGCGTTTCCCCTCCATGGCGTAGAGACGCCGCCGGAAAAGCCGCTCCCTCTCCGAGTAGCTGGCGAACTTGGAGGAGTCCACGTCCACCATGTCCATGACTCGGGGGACCGAGGGGTGGTGTTTCAAGTACTCGGCCGTCGTCGATGAGAAACACAGGGCGACATCGATGTTCTCCCTGGCCAGTATGGCGTCCACGGCTCGTTGCGAATCTGCTTGGTGAAACCATGCCAGAGACAGAGGATCACCCCCGAGAAGTCGCCTGGCGGCCGAGATGCCGGACGCCAACCGCGGCATTACAGCGACGTGGACGCTTTGACAATAGCGGTCCAACGCCGCCACGTGGGGGCGATCCCCCTCGTCATCCAAAAGCGTGACCAAATGGACCTCGTGGTTGCGGGCAAGATGGGAGAGCCAGCGGAATGAACGGATCTTGTCTCCCTTGTCCGGCGGGTAGGGAATTCGATGAACGAGGTAGAGGATGCGCATGACCTTAGACGCTGTCGAGAGCGTCCGCCCGGTCCGCATTCGTGAGGACGCAACCCACCAGTCGAACTCCGGTCATATCGAGGGAATCGATCGCACGCTCCGTCATCCGTCGCGGCGTGCCGCCCAGCTTGACCACGAAGAGGACTCCGTCCGCCTCATGACCGACGACCGATGCGTCGCTGGCCACCGACACGGGCGGCGTGACGATGAGGACTCGATCAAACGCGCTCCTCCATGTAGTCAGGGCCCGCGCAACGCGGAGTCCCGTGATCAATCCGCCGGGATTGGCGACGGGCGAACCCGCCGGAACAATGGACAAACCGTCGACTCCCGTGGGGCGAACGACTTCTTCTGGAGGCGCGCGGTCGGCGAGGACCTGGCTGAGGCCCGGATTGTCACGGGTGAGCCCGAAGATCGACTCGACTTCGGGAGAGCGCAAGTTGGCGTCCACGATGAGCACGTTCTCGTTGCCGCCCTCGGCGAAACACACGGCCAGATTCGCGGCGACGATCGCCACACCTTCGTGGGCGACTGCGCTCGTCAACGCGAGGATTTCCGGAGAAGGGTCCAGAACGGAGAGATTGGTGCGGATCGAACGGAATTGTTCGCTGCGAAAGTCCGCGGGAGAATGCCAGGAGAGCAGGGCGTCGGCGAACTGGTTCACCCCCCCCATCGTGGGCACGGATTCGGTGACTCGGCTCAACACCTGGGCCACACGACCCGCGGGAGCCGCCTTCTTCTCCTTGGATCGCGGCGGCGACGCCGGAGCCTCTCGGATTGGCTCGGGGGCAGCGGGCGGCGGGGAACTCCTCGGCGCCTTGGGAGCTCGAACCACATTGCTCGACGAGGTGCCACCGCTTTCGGCTGCACCGGAGGCCTCGGACCGCTTTCGGGCTCGCTCCCGTTCGGCTTTTTTGAGCGCGTCGTGTATCCGTCCCATGCTCAGTGCCCTCGTCTTGGCGAACGTCCCCTGACGACTTCTATCGGCAGCGGCACGAATCTTTCCTTCGCCCGATTCATCGTGTTCGATCCGCGAAGAAGGGAAGTCGCAAGAACGACTTCTTTTTCCGCGCCTTTTCCTCCTGGAGGGCCGTCTGCTTGAACGACCATTCCGGGCCCTCGATCTCCTTGATGGCCGTGATCACCACCTGACTCGTGATCTTGTGGGTCTCCTCGGTGAACGCGACCAAAAAGGCCCGATCGCAAACCAGATTGACCAGCCGAGGAATCCCATGGCTGTATCGAAAGATGATGTGAATGGCCCGACTCGAGAATCTCGCGGCATGGTGAGACCCGGCCACCCGCATTCGATGCTGGATATACTCCAGCATCTCTCGCTCGCCGAGAGCTTCGAGGTGATACCTCATCACGATTCTCTGGCGAAGCTGCACCAGGCTGGGATGAGCCAGCTTCTGACGCAATTCCGGCTGGCCCAGAAGGAGTATCTGGATGAGTTTCTCCCGCTCGGTCTCGAGGTTGCTGATCAGCCGCACCTCTTCCATCGTGGCGAGAGGGAGGTTCTGCGCCTCGTCGATCACGAGAACGACGTTGCGATCCTGGGCGAGCATTTCGATGAGGAACTCGTTGATGGCGTCCATGATCGCCAGCCTGTCCACGCGGGCATCGGGAAGCTCGAGTCCGAATTCCCGAGCCACGGTGTAGAGGAGCTGCACCCCGTTCAATCGGGGATTCGTCACCAGCGCAGTCGATGCGCCGTCCTCCTCGAGCTCCCTCAGAAGACTCCGGCACACGGTCGTTTTCCCGGCGCCGATCTCTCCGGTCAGGACAGCGAAACCCTTTCGCTGTCCCACGGTGTACATCAACTGAGCCAGAGCCTCGTTGTGCCTCTCACTCGGAAAGTAGAAGCTCGTATCCGGCGTGTTGTTGAAGGGCGGCCGCGAAAAACCGAACCATTCCTCATACATTCCGCCTCATCTCCCCTTGTAGATCGAATCCATGAGATCCGCGAGGAAGGGCGGCAGAAAATGCTGAAGCCCCTTCGAGAAATACAGTAGGTGCAGAGCCCCCACGACGAGTGCCATGACTCCCAGCAAGATCCAAAGGCTGCGCGTCCGTTTCTTTTGCTCCGCGATTTCCTCGTCCGTCGGAATTGTGGCGACCTCGCCCAGAATCGGTAGAGGCAACGTGGCCTGCACCTGGCTGGACGACGTGTAGGTCATGCCGGAGAATTCCTTCAGGAAGGCCAAGCCAAGCCCCAGAAGGAGTCCCGCCGCCGCCCCGAGACCGAGGAAGAGGGGAACGGACGGAAACACGGGCGGGTCCGAGTCGCGCGGATACTCCTGGACGTCGAAGAGATCGCCTCCTTCCGACTTGATGCGGTTCCACTCACCTTCGATCGTGGAGAACTTTTTCTGCGCCTGGATGACCCGCTCATTGGCCCGACCGATGTCCCTGCGAAACTTGTCGTCCTGGGCCTGGAGGTCCGGAATACGTTCCAGATTCTTCCTCACCGTGACGAGACGTTTTTCCACCTTGTCGAGGGAGCGCTTGACGCCCTCGATTTGCGCCAGGACGTCGTCCCGACGCTCGACAAGGGTCTGGTAGAGCTTGTTCGGCCCCACCTCCTGACCGCCGGCGATGAGGTCGTCCATCGCGGCGTAACGTCTCTCGAGCCCCTCGACCTTCTTCTTCTGCGCCTTGACTGTGGGGGTCAGATCCGTCAATCCCTTGACGGTGATCAAAGTGTTCAGGGCTGCTCGCTCCTGATCCAGGAGAAGCTTCAATTCGCTCTTCTCCGGGTTGGGGATGAACTTCATGGTGACGGAACTGGTCTTCTGGTCACGAATTTGGGCCAGAACGCGCTGAAGCTGCCCCTGAAGTCCGTTGAGCGTCACCTCCAGCTCCGTGCGCCGTTCCCTGAGCGATCCCGACTCGTTGGCCAGTTGGCGCCTCACCGAGATGAGCGAGTAGTCGGGACCCGAACGGAACGCGTTGTAGTCGGCCTGGAGGTCGACGAGGGTGCGTTCGTGCGATCGGAGGCTGGACTCGGCCGCGCGATAAAGGCGCTCGGCGAGACCCCGGTAGCGATTCTTGAAATAGTTGCGATACCCATCGAGCACTTCGCTGACGAAAAGAGCGACCTTCTTCCGATCGCGCCCCTGGTAGCTGATGGTCACGAGGTCCGACCCCGACTTCGTGAAGGAAGGCTTCACCACGAGATTCTTCTCGATGTACTTGAAGAAGTCCGAGAGTTCCTCGGGGTCGTTCAGATTGAATCCTTCGGTCAAACCGACGCGGCGCACGATCTCCATGTAGAAGCCCGGACGAATGACGTCCGTTCCAATCGTGGCGAGGAGAGGCTTGTGCGGAACGACGGCCTGGGTTCCGGAAAGCAGCCCGCGGGTCAGACCCGGGTCCCTAACCTTGAACTGGGTGAAGGACTCGTACTTCGGCGGAATGACGTAGGCGATGAGGCCCGCCACGACCGTCGTGATGAGTAGGGGGAAGATGATCGTCTTGGGTCGCCGCGTGAAGACGCCCAGGTACTCGATCAGTCCCGGCCCCTCGACCTCCGTCGGAAGCGCTTGTTTGACTTCGGTGACAGCCATCATTCGCTCCTCAGAAACCTGTTCCGCCGCGACGGCGACGCGGGAGTGTGCCCGTCTGAATGAAAAGGACCGTGTCGGCCGCCTGGCTCAGATTCATCGAGAGCGCCCTGACGGGCAAAGTGATCTGGAAGAGAGCCTGTGCAATTCTGGCGAAGAACGTGGGTTGGAAGTACACGATGTCGTCCGGGCGAAGTTGGATGTTGCCCGCCGTGTAGCCGTTCACGAACATGTCATAGACATTGATGTCCAAAACTTGCGGATGCCGAGGATCTCCTCGGATGACCTTGAGATGGCAGTCGTCGGCCAGAAAGTCGATCCCGCCGACGTCGGCCACGAGATCGAGAACCGTGTAGTCTCCCTGCAGGGGCAGGGCCCTCGCCCGAATGCCGTTGCGAATGTCGGTCGTGAAGACGTAGACCCTCTTGCTGACGATGCGTTGAGGCGTCACCACGACGGAGACGCCAGTGATATAGGGGCTGAGAAGCAACTGGATCTTGTTTTGGATCTGCTCGGTCGTGAGCCCCGCGACCTTCACCGGACCGACGTACGAGACCTGAACGGTGCCGTCGGCAAGAATGGGCTGCAAGGAGTCCAGGTCCGTGTTGTTGGCGATCTGAATGCTGACCACGTCGCCAGGCCCGAGGGTCCACTCGTCCTCGTATTCCGGCTGAGCGTACTTGTGTCCGAATGCGCGGGTGTTCACCCGGTTTCCGAACTCCTCGTACCGGCTGTTCGGCCCGTTACAGCTCAGGGTCATCATCGCCATGAGCAACGCCAGAAGCGGTTTCATCGTCGTCCCTTCCGTTCGGAGGGCCCCTCCGTCGAAGGGGCCCGCCCGCCTGTTCCCCGGACACCGAACCAGCCGGGTCCAAGGGGTCTATCGGCCGTTCCGGCGGAGAAAATGCACCCCAGTCGACGGAAGCAGGGGCGAAATCAGCCGTTCCGGCGTCTCGTACGTCATCCGGTCACCGAAGTATAGACACCATTGCCGTGGTTCAGAGAAGGAATCGGGACTCCGGAAACAGGTTCGTGCGCCTCATTCTGCCCCCTATCCATCTACTTTTCCACGCAAAGTTCTTTTTTCGGCAACTATGCGGCACCGGGGCCGGGTCTCCAGACCTTCCGCTCGAGTCGAAATCCCCTGGGAGGCCTCCAGGCCACCTTGAACCGGAGGATCGCCCAAACCGCCTCCAGAGCGTCGGAAAAACCGATCTTTTTCCCCTCACTGTAGTCCCGCCCATGGTAGGACACGCCGACCTCGTAGACCTTCACCCCCATCTTGGCCACTTTTTGGGTGAGTTCCGGCTCCACCGCGAAACGGGAGGATTGGATCTCGATGGCCTGAAGAATCTCTCTGCGGAAGGCTTTGTAGCAGCACTCCATGTCGGTGAGATTCAGGTTCGTGCAGATGTTGGACAGCAGCGTCAGGAGACGATTCGCGACGTAGTGAAAAAAAAGGTGCACCCTTTGCTGGGGCCCCTGGAAGCGAGACCCGAAGACGACGTCCGCGCGCCCGTCCAGAATCGGAGCCAGGATGCGAGGGTATTCTTCGGGATCGTATTCCAGATCCGCGTCCTGAATGATCACGATGTCGCCCTCGGCGGCCTTGAAACCGGTCTGAAGCGCACCGGCCTTGCCTTGGTTCTTCTCGTGGAACACCGTCCGAATCCGCGGATCACCGGCGGCCAACTCGTTGAGCAGGTCCCGGGATCCGTCGGTCGAACCATCGTCGACGCAGATCAGCTCCACGTCGACGCCGGGCCCCAGATCGACCGCGAGCACACGCTCCACGATGACCCGCAGAGTCGCCATCTCGTTGTAGACGGGCATGATGACGCTCAGCACCGCGGGAGTGAAGTTTTCCTGGGATGCAGGACTCATGCGTCACCCCGATCCCCGTACATGGTTTCGTACCAATTCATGTACTCGCCGGACTTGATGCGGCGCCACCATGCGTCGTGGTCCCGGTACCATTGAACGCAACGCTCGAGGCCGCCCTCGAAACTCACCTCGGGGGCGAAACCCAGCTCACGGGCCGCTTTCGAAAAATCGATCGCGTACCGGCGATCGTGCCCTTTGCGATCCTCGACGAACTCGATGAGAGAATCCGGCTTGCCCAGAAGGTCGAGAATGCCCCTCACCACGTCCAAATTGGTCCGCTCCGCATCCCCCCCGAAGTTATAGACCTCCCCGGCCCGCCCCTTCTCGAGAGCGAGGTCGATCCCTCGGCAGTGATCCTCCACCCAGATCCAATCCCGAACGTTCAGCCCGTCACCGTAGACGGGGAGCGGCCTCCCCTCGAGAGCATTGGAGATCATCAAGGGGATCAACTTCTCGGGAAACTGGTAGGGCCCGTAGTTGTTGGAGCAGCGCGTGATGACGACGTCCATCCCATGCGTCTCGTGCGCCGCTCTCACCAGCATGTCCGCCGCCGCCTTGCTGGCGGAGTAGGGACTGTTGGGGGCGATCGAGGTCAGCTCGGTGAACTTCCCCTCCTCGCCGAGACTGCCGTAGACCTCGTCGGTGGACACCTGGACCATGCGCCCCACGCCATGGGCACGTGAGAAGTCGAGCAAGGCCTGGGTTCCTAGGACATTGGTTCTCAGGAACGCACCCGCATCCTCGATGGATCGATCGACGTGACTCTCGGCAGCGAAATGCACGACGAAGTCCACGGGTTCGTCGACGGCCGCCTCGAGAGCCTGTCGGTCGGCGACGTCGATGCGCAGAAAACGATACCCGGGCCCCTCGTCGATGCCTTCCAGATTCTCCAGGTTCCCGGCGTACGTCAACAGGTCGACGTTGAGGATGCGATCGTCGGGATGGGACGCGCGCCTTCGACGCACCCAGTTGCTGCCGATGAAACCGGCGCCGCCCGTCACAAGAATCGTACTCACGAATTCATCTCCTGCCGGCTGCGCGTGAACTCCTCGACCCCCGCCTCCCAGGCGGGCATGGCGTCACCGATGGTCAACTCGAGCGCCCGGTTCCGCAACACCGCATTCCTGGGACGGACAGCCGGACGAGGAAAGGCGTCGGTCGTCACCTTCTCCACGATGTAATCCCGCCGTCCCTCGGCGTCCAGCAACGCCCGCGTGAACCCCCACCATGAGGTCTCGCCGCGCGAACTCATGTGGTAGAGGCCATATCGGCCCGACTCCACGATGCGCTGGACCTGTTCGGCCGCGTGACGCGCATGGGTGGGGCAGCCGATCTGGTCGTCCACCACCCGCAATATGGGATGACGGCACGACAGGTCGAGGATCCTGGTGGCGAAATTCGGCGTCCGCTCATCATAGAGCCACTGGACACGGCCAATCCAAAAACGCGCCCCGGACTCCACGACGGCGCGCTCTCCGCCCAGCTTGGACCGACCGTAGACCGACAAAGGGCGGGGAGCATCCCACTCGTCGTACGCCGCCCCCTTTTCGCCGTCGAACACGTAGTCGGTGCTGATGTGGAACAGAGCCGCCCCGACCTCGCGGCAACCCCAGGCGAGGTTGCCCGGCGCCACCGCATTGAGACGATACGCTGCATCCCCTTCCGATTCCGCGCCGTCGACGTCCGTGAAGGCCGCGCAGTTCACCACGACATCGGGGCGAATGCGGCGGAAGGACTCGCCGATCGCAGCGCCGTCGGTCACGTCGAGGGCTTCGATTCCGTCGCCGGAAACCCGGGTCGTCGCGATCACCTCATGAGCCGCGGAAAAGGCTTCCACGACTCTTCGGCCCAGCATCCCGTTGGCACCGGTGACGAGAACTCTCACAGCGACATCCGATTCGCCCCGCCCTCCTTGACGAGGACGCTCGCGCGGTGGAGAGATTCGAACGTGCCGGCGTCCGTCCACCATCCATCGAGTTCGGACCACTCCATGCGGCCGGCCCGAATGTAGTGGTTGTTCACGTCGGTGATCTCCAATTCCCCGCGGTCCGACGGCTCACACTGACGAATGAAGTCGAAGACCGTGGCGTCGTAGAAGTAGATTCCGATGACGGCGAAGTTGCTGGGCGGATCGGCAGGCTTCTCCACCACCTCGACGATCCGATCGCCGTCGATCACCGGCACACCGAAGCGTTCCGGGTCCTCGACGGTCTTGAGGAGAATGCGCGCCCCGCCCTCCTGGGCGTCGAACGCCGTCTTGGCCTCGAGGATGTTGCCCTGGATGATGTTGTCGCCGAGGACGACACAGATGGAGTCTCCCCCGGCGAAATGCTCGGCCAGGGAAAGAGCCTCGGCAATGCCGCCTTCCCCTTCCTGGTAGCTGTAGTTGACGTGTTTGAGCCCGAACTCCTTACCGTTGCCGAGCAATCTCAAGAAGTCCCCGGCGCTGTTGCCCCCCGTCACGACCAGGATGTCCTCGATGCCGGCGTTCACCAGGCATTGCAGAGGATAGTAGATCATCGGCTTGTCGTAGACCGGCAACAGGTGCTTGTTCGTCACCCGTGTGCAAGGGGCCAGTCGGCTCCCCAACCCACCGGCCAGAATCACGCCTTTCATGAGCGCGCCTCCTCGTTCCGATTCGCCGCCTCGCGGTACCAGGCGATCGTACGCTCGAGGCCGCGGCGCAGATCGACCTTGGGTTCGTAGCCGAGAAGTTCGCCCGCCTTCTCGATCGACGCCAGGCTATGTAGAACGTCGCCCTTGCGAGGTGGCTGATAGTCGATCGTCACCGGGCGTTCGAGGACGTCCGCAATGGTCTGGATGAGCGCATTGATCGTGATCCGCTCCCCGATCCCCACGTTGAAAACCTCGCCCGGAGCCTCCGCCGACGTCATGGCCGCCACGTTCGCGGCAACGACGTTGTCGATGTGCGTGAAGTCCCGCGATTGTTCACCGTCACCGTAGACGATGGGCGAAAGCCCTCCCAGGATGCGAGTGATGAATTTCGGAATCGCCGCCGCATAGTCGGAGTCGGGGGCCTGCCGCGGACCGAACACGTTGAAGTATCGAAGTGCAACCGTCTCGAGACCGAAACCTGAGTTGAAGACCTGGCAGAGGTACTCCCCATGCAACTTGTCCGCCGCGTAGGGGCTCTTGGGGGCGGGCGACATCGTCTCGATTTTCGGTAGCGTGGGACTCTCGCCATAGGCCGAGCTGCTCGCGGCGTAGATGACGCGCTTGACACCGGCATCCCGGGCCGCAATGAGCACGTTGAGAGTCCCTCGGCTGTTCGCATCGTGAGACAGTTCCGGGTCCTCCATGGAACGCGGCACGCTGGGGACGGCCGCCTCGTGAAAGACGTACTCGACGCCGTCGAAGGCGGAGCGGATGCCGTCGAGTCGCGTGATGTCCGCTTCGAAGACCCGGATGGATTCCTCGAGCCCCTCCAGATTCTCCTGACGCCCGGAGGAGAAATTGTCCAGCACCGAGACATCGTCTCCGCTCTCGAGAAACGCGCGAACCAGGTTCGAACCGATGAAACCGGCTCCGCCCGTGATGAGAATCTTGGCCACGATTCAGTCCTTTCCGTATCGCCTAACGAGGATGTCGATGGTGCGTTCCGCCGCACGCCCGTCCCAGTACTTGGGCACCTGACGAACGGGATTCTCACCTCGGACGATCGCCAAGGCCTCCCGCGTGATGGTCTCCGGATCGTCTCCGACGAGCTTGTTGCATCCGACTTCGATGGTCACCGGTCGCTCGGTGTTGCGCCGCAGCGTGAGACAGGGGACGCCGAGAATGGTGGCCTCCTCCTGGATGCCTCCGGAATCGGTGAGGATCATGCCTGCGTCGGCCTGAAGCTTCAAGAAATCGACGTAACCCACGGGCTCGAGAAGCCGCATCGCATCCGAAGGTTGGAGGCCTGCCTCCGCCAGCCTGGTCCGCGTTCGCGGATGGACGGGGAAGACCAGAGGCATCTCCTCGGAGATCCTGAGAAGCGCCCCCCAGATCCCCGCCAAGGTCCGGGGCTCATCGACGTTGGACGGACGATGCAAGGTCACGACCCCATAGGCGCCTTTTTCGAGTCCCAGGCGCTCGAGGACATCGGAAGCGTTCGCGAGATCCCGGCATGAGAGCAACGTATCGATCATCACGTTGCCCACGAAGTGGACGCGATCGTCCGACACCCCCTCCTTGCGGAGATTTTCGGCACCGCTCCGCTCCGTCACGAAGAGTTCATCCGAGATCGAATCCGTGAGAACCCGGTTGATCTCCTCGGGCATGTCGCGGTCGAACGATCTGAGTCCCGCCTCGACGTGCACCACCGGAAACCCGAGTTTCGTAGCGACCAAGGCGCAAGCGATCGTCGAATTGACGTCTCCCACGACGAGGACCAAATCGGGCTTCTCCTCCAGGAGTACAGGCTCGAATCGGGTCATGATCTCGGCTGTCTGCACGGCATGCGACCCCGATCCCACCCCCAGATTATGAACGGGCTCAGGGATCCTCAGCTGTTCGAAGAAGAGCTCCGACATGTTGCGATCGTAGTGCTGGCCCGTATGGACGATTCTCACCTCGACGCCGTCCAGCCTTGCCGCGGCCCAGGCGAGAGGAGCCACCTTCATGAAGTTGGGGCGAGCCCCCACGATCGCGAGGATACTGAGGGTCATCCTTCGTCCTCCCGCAGCCAGGCGACGAATCGGCGGACGCCCTCGCGGATGTCGACACAGGGAGCGTAGCCCAGCTCTTCGCGGGCGCGGGTCACGTCCGCCCACGTTCGCGGCACGTCGCCCGGTTGATCGGGTTGCCAATCGATGTCGGCTTTCCTGCCGAGAGCCTCCTCGAGGACCGCCACCAACTCCCGCAACTCGATCGTCTGCGACTCACCGAGGTTGTAGATCCGGTAGCCGCTGGAGCGCTCCATGGCCCGCAGGACCCCGTCCACGATGTCGTCGATGTAGGTGTAGTCGCGCCGAGAATGACCGTCGCCGAACACGGGCAGGGGTTTTCCGTCCAAGATGAGTCGAGAGAAGAGATGGATGGCCATCTCCGGCCTCTGTCTCGGCCCGTAGACCGTGAAGAACCGCAGGCAGACTATATCCATCCCGTGGATGTGATGATAGGTGTGCGAAAGGAGTTCGCCGGCCTTCTTCGTGGCCGCATAGGGAGAGACGGGATGATCGACCGAATCGTCCTCGCAAAACGGCACCTTCTCGTTGGCTCCGTAGACGGAACTGGACGAGGCGAAGACGACGTTCTTGCAACCCGCTTCCAGGGCGGCGTCGTAGAGATTCGCCGTGCCCTTCAGGTTGACATCCACGTAGAGACCGGGATTCTTCAAAGACGGCCTCACGCCCGCCATCGCCGCCAGGTGAACGACCTGATCGATGCCGCCTTCGAACGCCCGACGGCAATCTTCAGCGGATCTCAGATCTCCCTCGACCAGTCGATAAGCTCGGTTGCCCAGGTGCGGAGCACAGTTCCGACGCTTGAGGCCCGGGTCGTAGAAGTCGTTGAAGTTGTCGAGGACGACGACTTCGTCCCCGCGCGCCAGCAGTCGGTCCACGAGGTGCGAACCGATGAAGCCGGCTCCGCCCGTCACGAGATAGCGAGCCATGGGTCTTCAGAGCCTCCAGATCTTGGCGGGCGCGTCGAAGTCCTTTGTGAGGTTTCTCGCGTCCACGATCAAGTCCGCGGCCTCGACGACGACGGCCGGGTCGAATTGGTCATGATCCGTGACGACGACGACGCAATCGAAACCTCTCAGGGCGTCGGCGGAAAACTCGACGTTGGAAGTGTCGGGGAACCCGGAGAGAGCCGGTTCCACGTAAGGATCGCACCACGACATGCGTCCGCCGAGCTCCGCGAGACCCCGCAGGATCTCGGTGGCCGGTGATTCCCGGCAATCCCCGACGTTCTTCTTGTAGGCGAGGCCCAGAATCAGAATCGCCGACCCCTTGACCGGCTTTCCCCGATCATTGAGGGCAGCCATCACCTTCTCGACCACGTAGGTCGGCATGTGACTGTTGATCTCGTCGGCGAGTTCGATGAATCGCGCGTGGTAATTGAGTGTCTTCAACTTCCATGAGAGGTAGTGGGGATCGATGGGAATGCAGTGACCTCCCAGACCGGGCCCGGGCCAAAAGGGCATGAAACCGAAGGGCTTCGTGGCGGCCGCCCCGATGACCTCCCAGACGTTGGCTCCCAGACGATCGCACATGATTGCGAGTTCGTTCACGAGACCGATGTTGACGCTCCGAAACGTGTTCTCCAGCAGCTTGACCATCTCGGCACTTTGGGTCCCGGAAACCGGAACGATCGTGTCGATGGCGTGACCGTAGAGTTTTCGAGCGAGATCCGTGCAAACGGGAGTCACTCCCCCAACGACCTTCGGCGTGTTGCGGGTGTTGTAGTTCGGGTTTCCCGGGTCGACGCGCTCCGGTGAGAAGCAGAGGAAGAAGTCCTCCCCCACCACGAGCCCCTTGGCTTCCAACCGCGGCAAGATCACCTCTTCCGTCGTCCCCGGATACGTCGTGCTCTCCAGCACCACGAGTTGTCCCTTCCGCAGGTGAAGCGCCACCGCATCCGCGGAAGCCACGATATAGGAGATGTCGGGGTCCTTGGACTTCCGGAGCGGCGTGGGGACGCAGATGCTGATGGCATCCACCTCCCCGAGCACGGGCCCGGGAAGAGAAGCCTGGATCAATCCCTCGTCCACGAGCCGCTTCAATTCCGCGCCGTCGACGTCGCCCACGTAGGACTCGCCCCGCATCACGGCGTCGATCTTGTCCTGGGACACATCGACACCAATGACGTGGATGCCTTCCTTCGCGAACTCCACGGCAAGCGGGAGCCCCACGTAACCCAGCCCCACGACGGCCAAGCGGACCTCCTTCGAGACGATTCGGCGCTCCAACTCGAGCGCGGATTCGGAACGGTCACTCATCGGCTTCGATTCCTGAACTATCACTCAACGGTCACACTCTTCGCGAGGTTTCGGGGCTGATCCACATCCGCCCCTCGTTCCCTGGCGATGAAATAGGAAAGCAGTTGCAGCGGGACCACATTGACGATCGGCGAGAGCAGATCATCGACACGAGGGACCCAGAGGATGTCGTCCGCGATCGGCATCACCTCGTCGTCGCCATCATTGGCCACGACGATGACACGAGCGTCCCTGACCCGCGCCTCCTCCACGTTCGTGATGACTTTTTCGCGGACGTTGCTATGGGTGCACAGGGCGACGATCGGCATCTCCGCGTCCACGAGCGCGATCGGCCCGTGCTTCATCTCCCCGGCGGGGTAGCCCTCGGCGTGGATGTAGGAGATTTCCTTCAACTTGAGAGCCCCTTCGAGGGCGATGGGATAGTTGATCCCTCGACCGATGAAGAGGAAGTCCTGGGCGCTCACGTACTTCAGGGCCACCTCATGGACGTCGTCGGCGCGCTTGAGACACAGTTCGATATGAGCGGGAAGGGCGCGGAGACGATCCGACCACAGGGCGTCCTCTTCCTGGGAAAGAAGCCCTTTCCGCCGCCCCAATTCGAGAGCCAGGAGCACCAAAGCGGTCAGCTGACTCGTGAAAGCCTTGGTCGATGCCACGCCGATCTCCGGGCCCGCATGGGTCATGAGGCTCCCGTCGGCGTCCCT
Organism: uncultured Planctomycetia bacterium; assembly: GCA_964559135.1. Lineage (GTDB taxonomy): Bacteria > Planctomycetota > DRQF01 > DRQF01. The sequence goes on along the minus strand of CAZLGG010000016.1, from coordinate 5,088 downwards.
CTGGATGGTCGACCCGATCACGTTGCAGATCCCGAGCGTGCGACATTCAGCCGCCTTCGCCATGCGAAGAGCGGCAATCGTGTCCGCCGTCTCGCCCGACTGACTGATCGCCACGACGAGGTCGTTCTCACCGAGTACCGGCTCGCGATAGCGAAACTCCGAGGCGTAGTCCACGTCGACGGGAATGCGTGCGATCCTTTCGATGAGAAACTTTGCAACGTGCCCGGCGTGCCAGGACGTCCCGCACGCAACGATGTGAATCCGGCCGACGGTCGTCAGCGCGGCGGCGCTCATGCCCATATCCGCCAAGACGCCGTGCTCGCCGTCGTCCTCGAGTCGCCCGAGGAGCGTGTCCGAAACGACCGTGGGCTGCTCGAAGATCTCCTTCAGCATGAAGTGGGGGAAACCGCCCCGCTCTGCCTGGGAGAGCGACCAACCAATGACCGTGGCCGTCCAGTCGACGGGGCTCCCATCTTCGTCTGTGATCTCCAACGATGTGCGGGTCAATTGGGCGGTCTGCCCGTCGTCCAGGAAGACAACCTTTTGGGTGCGATCCAAGACAGCGGTCACGTCCGAGGCCAACAGCATTTCGCCCTCGCCGACGCCCACGACGAGAGGACAATCCTTCCTGGCGCCTACGAGGACCTGGGGGTGGTCTGCATGCATGGCTCCGATCGCCCAGGCCCCCCGGAGGCGGCGGGTTGCCAGGCGAACCGCTTCCGCGAGATCCCCCTCGTAGAACCTGGCGATGAGGTGGGCGATGATCTCGGAGTCGGTTTCCGAAGTGAACGTGACGCCGTCCTTTTCCAATTCGTCCCGAAGTTGCCGGAAATTCTCGATGATGCCGTTGTGGACGACGACGATCTTGCCCGACGTGTCTCGGTGCGGATGGGCGTTGACTTCCGTGGGGCGCCCGTGGGTCGCCCAGCGGGTGTGCCCGAGTCCCACGCCGCTCGGGAGGTCCACCTCGGCGAGGGCCGTTTCGAGTTGGCAGAGCTTGCCGACCTCGCGAATCGTGCGGATGGCGGATCCGTTGAGGACCGCGATCCCGGCACTGTCATAGCCTCGGTATTCCAGACGCTTCAGTCCGGCCAAGAGGATCGCCGGGGCCTCCGTCCCGTCGGTGATGCACCCCACGATGCCGCACATGGCTCAGCGCGCCTCACCCGCGAGGATGCGGGGTTTGAAATCGTCGAGCGTCGCCATGAGCCCTTCCTCGAGCCCCACGGTCGGTTCCCACGAAAGGATGCGCCTCGCCTTCGAGATGTCCGGTTGACGGACCTGCGGGTCGTCTTCGGGAAGAGGCCTGAATTCGATGGTGCTGGGAGAGCCCGTCACCTTGATCACCTCCTTGGCGAATTCGAGAATGGAGATCTCGGAGGGATTTCCGATATTCACGGGCTCGATCTCGTCGCTGTGCAGGAGTCGATAGATCCCCTCGCAAAGGTCGCTGACGTAGCAGAAGCTCCGGGTCTGCGATCCGTCCCCGAAGACCGTGATCGGCTCGCCCCGGACGGCTTGCCCCATGAAGGCGGGCAAGGCGCGACCGTCCTCGAGGCGCATCCGCGGGCCGTAGGTATTGAAGATGCGCACGATGCGGGTGTCCACGCCGTGAAAACGGTGATAGGCCATCGTCATCGCCTCGGCGAATCGCTTGGCCTCATCGTAGACGCCGCGCGGGCCCACCGGGTTGACGTTGCCCCAGTAGGTCTCCTTCTGAGGGTGCTCCAAGGGATCGCCGTAGACCTCCGAGGTGGATGCCAGCAAGAAACGCGCGCCTTTCGCCTTCGCCAGCCCGAGAACCTTGTGGGTTCCCAGGCTTCCGACCTTGAGGGTCTGAATCGGCAATTCCAGATAGTCGAGGGGGCTGGCCGGAGACGCGAAGTGGAGAATGGCGTCCAACGGGCCGTCCACGTAGACGAAGCGGGTCACATCATGCTGGATGAAATGGAATCGAGCGTTCCCGAATAGGTGCCCGATGTTGTCGGGCGATCCGGTCACCAGATTGTCCATGCAGATGACATCGTACCCCCGTTCCAGGAAGAGATCGCAAAAATGCGACCCCAAAAACCCGGCCCCGCCGGTGATCAGGACGCGCTTCATGTCCTAAACCTCTTGGATAACAATGGATGGGAATATTTGGGCCGCGCATGATAGCAGCGCCCCCGCGGTCCGCAACCGATCCTTCTCCCTTCTTCGGCCGTCGGATGCGTCGGGGATGAGCCCATGCGGACCGTCGTCCTGGGCTCTCAGGAACCGAGAAGCTTCTCGACGAAGCTGGTGTCGGTGTCGGCGGCGCGGAACGAGGCATGGCGCAGAATGCGGTGGTAGAGCGGGATCGTCGTCTTGATCCCCTCCGCCACGAACTCCGAAAGGGCGCGCTCCATGGTCTCGATGGCCTCCTCCCGGGTCGCGCGATGCACGATCACTTTGGCCACCATCGAATCATAATGTGAGGGAATCATATAGTTGGAGAAAAGATGGGAATCCACGCGCACCCCGGGACCGCCGGGCGGCACATAAAGACCCACTCGCCCCGGGGACGGACGGAAGTTCCGATCCGGATCCTCCGCGTTGATGCGGCACTCGATCGCATGCCCCTGAATCTGCACGTCCTCCTGAGAAAAACTCAGGGGCTCGCCAGCGGCGATCCGGATCTGTTCCTTGACGAGATCGATTCCGGTGATCATCTCCGTGACCGGGTGCTCGACCTGCAGGCGGCTGTTCATCTCCATGAAGTAGAAGTCGCCGTTGGCGTCCAGGAGGAACTCGACGGTGCCCGCGTTCGTATATTCCGCGGCCCGCGTCAGACGCACGGCCGCCTCACCCATTTTCTGACGGAGTTCGTCGGTGAGAACGGGGCAGGGCGCTTCTTCGATGAGTTTCTGATGACGACGCTGGGTCGAGCAGTCTCTCTCCCCCAGGTGAACGACGTTGCCGTGATGATCGCTGAGGATCTGGACCTCCACATGGCGCGGTCGTTCGATGAACCTCTCGAGGTAGAGGCTTCCGTCATTGAAAGCCGCCTGCGACTCGGTCCGGGCAGCCATGAATTCCTTCTTCAAGACCAGCTCGGAGTGGGCGATGCGCATGCCGCGTCCCCCACCGCCCGCCGCAGCCTTGATCATGACCGGATAACCGATTTCGGCCGCGATGCCGACGGCATCCTCGTCGTTGTCGACGAGTCCATCGCTCCCGGGAACCACGGGGACTTCGGCGCGACGGGCAACGTCCTTCGCGCGCGCCTTGTGCCCGACCATGGCGATGGTTTCGGGAGTCGGGCCGATGAAAGCGATCTTGCAACTGCGACAAATATCGGCGAAGTCCGAGTTCTCGGAGAGGAACCCGTAACCCGGATGGATCGCATCCACGTTGGCGACCTCGGCGGCGCTGATGATGCGTGGAATGTCCAGATAGGACGACGCGCTAGGCGGTGGACCGATGCAAATGGTCTCGTCCGCGAAACGCCGATAGAGAGCATCCTCGTCGGCCTCGGAATAGACGACGACCGACTCGACTCCCAGTTCCTTGCAGGCTCGGATGATCCTGAGGGCGATTTCCCCTCGATTGGCGACAAGTATGCGTCGGAACATGGCGGCTCAGCGAGGCTTGATGGTGAAAAGGGGCTGGCCGTATTCGACGGCTTCGCCATTGCCCACGAGGACTTCGAGGATCTCCCCCTCCATCTCCGCCTGGATCTCGTTCATGACTTTCATGGCCTCGATGATGCAGAGCACCGTGGTTTGGCTGATCCGATCACCGACCTTGACGAAAGGCTCGGCGCCGGGAGAGGGAGACGTGTAGAATGTGCCCACCATGGGCGAATTGAAGGTGATTGAATCGCCCTCGATCGAGGACGCCGCGACGGGTTCGGCCGGGCCGCCGCCTCCGGGTTGGCTCGCGAGAGTCGGCTGCGCCCAGAGGGCCTGGGGCGGCATCATCGGCTGATCCGCACCCGCCTTCTTCAATCGCACCTTCTTCTCGCCCTCTTCGATCTCGACCTCCACCAGGCCGTTCTCGTTCATGAGCTCGATGAGCTTTTGGAGGTCCTCGAGATCCATTGTTCTTCCTCGTCTGAGTGCCGGTCCCGGTCCGAGCTCATCGAAACACGGGGCGATGAAACATTCAAGTTGGGATCGTGGGATCATCCCCGGACGGCGCGTTCCACGTTCCCGACTTTCCGCCGGATTTGTGCAGCAGCCGGAGGTTTTCCACCGACATGCCTCGGTCTTTGGCCTTGCACATGTCGTAGACGGTCAAGGCCGCCACGGCGCAGGCCGTCAGGGCCTCCATCTCCACGCCGGTCCGGTCGAACACCCGGGCCATGGCGACGACCTCGAGCACGTCCTCGGCCGGAAAGGAGAAATCCACTTCGACGTGGGTGAGTGACAGGGGATGGCAAAGGGGAATCAGCTCCGAGGTCTTCTTCGCTCCCATGATGCCGGCGACGCGAGCCACGCCGAGGACGGCCCCCTTGGCCACGGCCCCCTCCTGGATGGCCTGGAGAGTCTCCGGCGCCATGCGGACACGGGCGGTGGCCCGGGCAGATCGTTCGGTGGGCGATTTCCCGCCCACGTCCACCATCCGCGCCTTGCCCTGCTCATCGACGTGAGTGAATTCGGATCCCGGTCCCGTCATGGCCCATGTTAGCCGGGTTCTCCGCCGCACACGAGGCCCAACTCTCCAGGGTGACGAAATCCGGAATGGAGTCTTCCACCTTCACCCGATGACCCCCGCCGCCGTGCCGTGCAGGGCGGCTGAAGCGGCCCTGCCGCGTGAGACTCCCTGGGAGCCCGGACGCCCATCGTCTGCGCTTCGCTTCGACGTGCAGAGCAAGCAAGAAGAAGGGTCCTCTCACGGAGACACCGAGGCACGGACACTCATCCGGCGAGCGGGTCACGCTCTGGAACCTCTCTCTGTGGCTCCGTGGCTCCGTGGCTCCGTGAGAGAAAACCCGGAACGTCAAAGAGGCTCGAATGCCATGCTCCCGCCCGCAATGCGGAAGGGGTCAAGGTCACTACTGCACGCGGACGCGCAGGGCGTTGGTGGCGGCCACCGTGCCCTGGGCGTCTTCCACGATGAGGCCTT
>CAZLGG010000015.1:0-51016 GCA_964559135.1 uncultured Planctomycetia bacterium | reverse complement strand
GGCCAGACGCCGCACGAGTTGAGACGACGCCACCCTGCGAGTCGTGGGATGCCGAGAGCGAAAGAACTCGAGAACCGACGAAACCGAAGGCAGATCCATCTTCACCAACATTCCCGAAAGAAGAATGGACTGTAACGTCTTACTCATGTCGTGAATCTCGCGGGGATGGTGCCGGGCTGCGAGCAACACCGGGGAACCCCTGTCCTGAAGGCAACGGATCAAGGCCAGCAGTTCACGCTGCGTCGCCGATTTCCCTTTCAACCGGTGCACTTCGTCGACGACCAGGACGTCGGCGCTCTCGAGCCTCGCACGAAACCCCAAGCCGCGCTTCGCACGCAACGACGCGGTGAACTGCCGCGTCAATTCCTCCGCCGTGAGCGAGACAACGCGGCCCGTGGCGGAGAGTTCCTGGGAGGCGGCAGCAAGCAGATGACTCTTGCCGGCTCCGGAAGGCCCGACCAGGACGAGGGGATTGAAGCTCTCCGAGAGGACTCGCTTCCCTCCCGCGTGACTGCGATCCGTCACCAGGCGCTTCATCGTCTCATACGCGAACTCGTTCTCGGGGCGGACGATGAAGTTGGCGAAGTTGGGGCGAGACGGCGTGGACGCGCTCTCCGCGAGCGCTTCATCGAGTCGACGCGCTTCGACTCTTCTGCGATGGGTCTCCGCCAGCTCCGCATCGATGACGATGTCGAAGGTGACGGACGTTCCCAAGATATCCCGACTCTTCCGCACCAGGGATTCCACGTAGTGAAGCGCGATCCATTCGCGAAAGAACTCGTTGGGGACGCCCATGCGCACGCGACCCCGCTTGAAGTCCAAGAGACTCACGTCCTTGAACCACATGTCATGACGCTCCGCACCGATCTCTCGTCGCAATCCATCGAGGATTTCCCTGAACGTTCGACTGGCGACGGTGTCGATCAACGTGATTCCCCCGTGGTGGCTCTGACTTGGGTGTGCGGGCTACTCCCGCTCGGCGCGGCGCAACAATTCCTTCGCCTCGTCGGAAGAAGGTTTGATCTCCAGCGCTCGGTCGAGATGGTAGGACGCATCGTCGGCTCTGTCGAGGTCCAAAAGAAGGCGCCCCAGTTCCAGGCGCACGTCGAATTCCAAAGGCCCGCTCGCGCCGGCGTCGAGGGCGCACTCGAACTCCGAGAGCGCTGCGTCGAGTCTCTTTTCCTCCTTCTCGAAACGTCCCCGCCGAAGGTGGAGTTTCGGATCCATCGGAACGATGGCGAGAAGCTCGTCCAACAGCGCCTGGGCCGCCTTCCGGTCGCCCTGTTTCTCCGCCCACTCCAGAAGTTCTTCACGAGGTTTCACCGCTGTATCCACAAGATTACAGAGGCGCCTCAACGACTTGGACCACCCCTTCGTGTCTCCGGCCGCCTGCTGCAAACGGGCCAGCTGCTTCCAGGCCGAGGCATCCCAGGGATCGGAATCCGTGGCCGCCACCGCCAATTCCATCGCTTCGTCGTCCCGGCCCGCGGCGCCGAGCAGCCCCACGAGGAGCATCTCCATGACATGGTCGCGGAAACCGGCCTTCCGGAGCTTCATGAAGCGTTCCCGCGCCTCCTTCTTTCGCCCGCCCTTGGCGGCGCGAAGGCCCAGAAGCAGCTCGATGCGGGGATCCTCGTGACGGGCGTCGAGAAGGGGCTTCAAGACGGCCTCCATGTCGACGTGGCGCCCCCTCGAATAGTGTCCCCAGGCAAGTCGAATCCGCATCTCGTCCACATCCTTGCCGTCGACGAGGGCCTTGTTGAAACGGGCCATGCTGTCGTCGTCGTAGACGGGCATCCTCCGCATGGGGGCCAAGTAGGCCTTCACGAAGGCGAGAAACCCGGCGTCGAAGGCTTCCGGCGTCATCCCCAAGGCTTCCCGAAGGACCTCCCGTGTGTCCTTGTCCTCGCCGTAGAGAGCGAGCATGCGACGAATGGCCTCGATGCCCCGGGTCTCCTCGATCCACCGCGAAACGAGGCTCCCTTGGTAGTACGCGAAACCGATGCGGGACGTGCGAAACGCGGCGTCGAATTCGAGAACCTTCAGGATCTTGCCGTTGTGGAGAGCATTATGGAGCTGAATCTCCATGTCTCGTCCCCAAGAGGGGTTCATCCTCACCTCTTCCCATGAAGAGAGGCCCTCCGTCAGCCACCGGGGCACCCGATGGCGACTTTTGTTCAGCGTGAAGACGTGAGCGATCTCGTGGTGGGCCGTGGCCTCCCAGTTGTAGCTGCCCGGTTTTTGGGCGAGAGGGCCGTCCATCATCACGGTGGGCCCGAAGCAGACGCCGAGAGCGCCCAACCCCAGGGTCCCCATCGTCCGGACGGAAAAATCCGAGTGTCGGCGAAGGACCTCGAAGAGGATGGGCGTCTTCGGCTCGTAGCCGTAACGGTCGACGAAAAGGTCATAGGACGCATCGACGAAATCCGGCAGATATCTGGCGAGGACCTTCGCTTCCTTCTTGTGGAGTTTCAGCACGAAGTGGCGCGTCCGCAGAGTCTCGTAGTTCTCCGCCAGCTCCGACATCATGGTGTGCATGTTGTTCCGCCAGACACGGCCCGCGGGAGCCGCAGCGTCGGCGGCCTCGAGGGCCTTCAGACCTTCCTTCTCTTCGCCCAGGTAGAGGGCATAGCGGGCCAAATCGTCCCAGATGCGCCAGTTCGCCGGCTCCAGCCGGGCCCCCTGGCGCAATTCCACCAAGGCCTCGGCCCAACGCCAGCGGCTGGAGAGCGCCTCTCCGACGATGCGATGAAACTCCCCGAACGTCGGGTCGAGGTTCATGACGCGTTTTTGGATGGTCTCGCGGGCCGCGATGTCGCCGTGAAAGACAGCCAGCGCGGCCTGGCCGGAAAGGGCCTCCTTGTGCCGCGGGTTGACCTCGAGGGCTCGCTCGAACCTCCGCTTCGCCTCCTCGAGCCGCCCCTCGGAAATGGCTTCCATCCCCGACAGGAATAGGCCGTCGGGATGACGTGGATTGATCTTCAGGACCTTCGCGACGGCAGCCTTCTTGACGTCGTCGGCCTGCCCGAGCCTCAGATCGGCGGTGCGCGCCCTCTCGACGAGAATCGCCGGCCACGACTTCCTGAGTTCCAAGGCATCTTTCAGCTCGCGATCGGAATCGGTGGGCAGATCCAGGCGACGATAGACGCGGGCGAGCCAAAGATAGGCATCCAGGAGCTTGGGGTCGGCCTTCTGCGCATCCACCAGGGCCCGCTCCGCCCACTTCTCTCCGCCGGGGTAGAAAAGATCGGCCCGCGCCAGCGCCACGAGATCGGCGGCCTTGCGGAAGACTCTTGCCTTCGCCGCGGCGATGACGGCATCGAAGAGAGCCTTCGCCTCGTCATCGCGGCCCGCATCCTGGAGAAGTTCGCCCTCCATGACCTGGAACGTGGAGTCGTCGGGAAAGAGTTTCCGCGCCTCGGCCAAAGCCTCGAGGGCCTCATCGGCGCGCCCCGTCCTCACGAGGTGGCGCACCCTGTCGACGCGGAGATCCTTGCTGCCGGGATGCGCCTTGATTTCGTCACGGAGAAGACGTCCCAGCTCCTCCTCGTTTCCGGTGGCTTCCAAGCACAGGAGGAGTTGGCGTTTGGCCTCTCGATCCTCCGGATCCGCGGCGACGACTTTTTCGAACAGGGGAGTCGCCCTCCTCCACTGCCCTCGCTGCGCGAAGCGTTCCGCGCGTTGCATCCAGCGGTCCAACTCCTCATCGGTCTGGGCCGAGGCCGGCCGCAACGCGACGAGGACGAGAAGTAAGAAATAAACGTATCGAGTCATCTGGATTCCCAAGAGTATCCTGCCAGTTCGGCGACGTCGGGCTCAGGTCACAGTGTGGGATCTCAGGTCTCGGGCGGCAAAGGATTCGTCCTCGCGCTCGAGAGACCTCACTCCGCGTAGGCGGCGCGAAGCTTCCCCAGTTCCTCGACGGCCAACCGGCGGACATCTTTCGGTCCGACGACCTCGGCATCGGTGCCGAACCGGAGCGCCCATCGGACAACGGAGTTGGGCCGGGACGTATTCAATCGGAGCACAACGGAACGATCCTTCTCACGGTTCCAGCGCGATGGGTCGAACATCTCCGAGATCAAAGTGGAGGCGGGCCCGCGAAATCGAATCTGCACCTCCTTCTCGTCCACGCCCGGGCGTTGAAAAAGGCCCTGGCGCACACGATCCTCCAGAGAGAAGCCGGCATCGATTTCGAAACCGTCGTCGAGAACTTCGAGTCCGTGAATGCGGTCCAGCCGAAACGACACCTCGTACCCCCGTAGGGAGTCGTGGGCCACGACGTACGTCACTCCGTCGAGGGTGACGAGGCCATAGGGGTGAATGACGCGACGTTTGATTTCCGAGTCGCCCCAAGAGAGGTAGTCGATGCGGACTTGACGCCGCTGTTCCGCCGCCTCGCGCAGAGAGAGGAACCAGGGCGATTCCTCGTCTTTTCGGTCACCGAAGCTGATGCGGTGGCTCTCCCTCAAGAGAACCCGCAGATCCTCGGGTAAGGCATTCTCGATCTTCTCGATCAATTCCTTCAAACGACTGCGGATCTGAGGCAGATGGTCGTTTCGGAATCTCACCGTCGTCAGGGCCAGATGCAGCGCCATGATCTCGACCGGCAAAAGCGTGACCGGCCTTTGAAAGTGATCCGCGAACTGGAGGAACACCTTGTCGCCGTCGAGATCCACGCTGACATAGTCATGGGGCATGTACGGCGGCGAGCCGCACAGCATGAGCGCGGGAATCAGCTCGTCGGCGATGTACTTTCTCGTGAAGCCCGTCACTTCGGCCAAACGATCAAGAGTGATCCCCTGGTTCTCCCTGAGGATCGGAAGCAGATCCAGGCACCTCAACACCATTTCGAGAGAAAGGTTCACGCGACCTCTCCCATCTCCACGTCGCCGTACCGCGAGAGCATGTCCTCGATCCGCGTCTTCGCAGCCTCCACCAGATCGGGTGGAGCGATCACACGCACGTCGGGTCCCCATGAAAGGATCTCATCGAGCAGACGGAGCGGCGTCCGCGCTTGAATCAGCAGGACCGCTTCGCTCCCGGACGTCGACTTCACTTCCGCCCGATGGCGGCGCTGTAGTTGCTCCGCCAAGGGCTTCGGCATGCGGATTTCGACGGTCGTACGCTCCCCCGAGCCGAATTCCCAAGCGTCCCGGTCCAGATGGTCTCGGATGTGGAAATCCTTCGGAATGTCGAACTCCTGTCCGGAGTCCGACGCACCGATGAGCTTCACATGGCCCACGATGCGGGAGAGTTTGAACATCCGAATCCCGTTCCGATCGAGATCGAATCCCACGAGGTACCACTCCCCTTCGTGCAAGCCCATACCGTAAGGCTCGAGGCGGCGGCCCTTGGCCTTCTCGTCGTTGTGACCCAGGTAGTCGAACCGTATCCGTCTCCGGCCGAACACCGCGCTGCAGATCAGCTGGAGCTGCTCGTTCGCCCGGCGGTTCCCGGAGATGACCTCGACCATCGTGGCGGGCTCGAGAGGAATGCCCTCCACAACCGGAGCATCCACGGAAAGCTTTCGTAGGGCCGAGCGAAATGATTCCCGCAACATGGGACTGCCCAGCGCCAGCGCGCCGGAACGAGCCGCCAGGGAGAGGAGGACGGCGTCTCCTCCATCCAGCTGTAGTTTGTTGAGAAAGAATTTCTTCGCCGGAATGGTGTATCCCGACTGTTCGGGGGAACCGGTATCCTGGTATTCGACGGGAATGCCCAGGTTGCGGAGTTCGGCCTTGTCCCGATCGAATCGCTTCTCGATCGAATCCAGTTTTGCGTCGTCGTCGTAGCCCACGACGTAGCCGGCGATCTCCGAGAACGGAATCGGTCGCGGCGACCTGAGCAGGAAGGAGATCAGGTTCAAAAGGCGTTCCGTTTTCGAGATTTTCGTCATGTTTCTGGCCTTCGGCGTGGCCCGTCTCGCGAGACGGAGGTGGGCTCCTCTTTTTACGGTCCAGCCCTGGTTTGCGCAAGCGGCTGGCCTCGTCAGGAGAGGCTTCGCGAAGTCCGTCGAAACCCGGATTCGGCGACGGTCTTGCCCCGCCAACCGCCCCATCGCAGCACCACGGCGTACAAAAAAGCCGCCAGAAAATGGGCGCCCGCCAATCCGCCCCAGAGCCTGTCCGGCGAGAATTCGAATCCGGATAGAGAATACGCCCAAGGTACGAGGAGAGCGAGGTAGAGAAGACCGTCCAGCGCGAGCGCGGTCTTGGTGGACCCCGCTCCGGCCAATCCCTGCGAAATGACGACTCCCGCGGCCAGGAGCGCCCATGCGGGCAGGGTCCAGGCAAGATACGCCTGCCCCGCTCTGAGCGCACCGAGCGTCATTCGAGGGGCGACGAGGCGCAGAGCGCTCGTCTGCCAGGTCCATAAGGCAAACGCAGCCGTCGCCGCCATGAGTGCCGCTCCCAGGACGCAGTACCACACGCCCCCTTCGGCGCGATTCCGAAATCCCTTGCCCAGATTCCTCGCCACCACCGACGCTGCCGCCGCGCCCCAGCCCAGAGCGGCGAAAACCACCACCATCTCGAGGCGTAGGGCGACGCCCACGCCGTCGAGGAGGTCCCTCGCGGCGGAGCCCCCGTCTCGGGCGGCGAGCCCACCCGCGGCGCAACGAAACAGCAGATAGAGCGCGGCCACGCGAGCCACCTGACGCAAAGATTGCACACAACCTCTTGCGAGGGCTTCCCTCGTGGCCGGCCCGGGGGCTCGCATCCGCCACCAGCGGATGCGCGGCCTGGGCAAGGAGCCGATCCCGAAGAGAAGGACCGCGGCTCCCACCCCACGGGCGATGACAGTCCCCCACGCCGCCCCGGCCACACCCATCTTCGGGGCTCCCCAGAGACCATGAACCCAGGCCAGGTCGAGCACGATGTTCAAGACGTTGGCGGCGATGAGAACGGCCATGGGCAGGAGCGATCGTCCAAAAGAGCGAAAAACGACCGTCCCCGACAACAGGGCGAACATGGTGCCCGAGCCCCAGGCCATGATCGAGAGATATCGGGCGCCCTCCACGGTGGCGGATGAGTCGTGGATCAAACCCTCCACGAGCCAAGCGGCCGGAACGGACAGGAGGACACCGACCGCGAGGGATGCGATCCAACCGACGGTGAAAGCCTCTTCCGCCACGCGCACCGCGGCAGCACGGCGGTTCCGACCCAGGAGCCGTCCGAGCGCCGCGGCCTGCAAATCGATGAAACCGTTGAAGAGGAGCAGCACGGCCATGTGGACGAGACCCGCCGCAGTCACCGCCGCCACGGCGCCCGCGCCGAGATGGCCCACGATCACGAGATCGACCACGTTGAAGAGGCCGTGGAAAGCCATCCCGAGGGCCAAGGGCAGACCGAACCGGAGGCAGGCCGGTCCCAAGGCGCCGGTGGTCAAGGCATCCTCAGACGAGGGGGACGAGTGCGCGGATCTCAGCGAGGAATGCCTCCACGTCGAAGGGCTTGCGCAACACACGCAACCCTTGCCCTTCCAGGCGCTCGCAGTCGTCCCTGTCCAGGAAACCGGACATGACGATCACGTGGACATCCTGGAGCTGATGCTGACGCTCGAGAGTGGAGACCACTTCCTCGGCGTTCGTGTCGCCCAGATCATAATCGATCAGGAGGATGCGAGGGCGCAATTGAGCCGTGAGAAAGCCGGCCTCGTAGCCACTGGAAGCCCCATGAACTTCAATTCCGTCCAGTTGGGAGAGCAATTCGATGACCGTGCGCGAGACCGCCGGATCATCTTCCGCCACCAGAATCTTGGGTTTCGCGTCGAAGAGCGAAGGATCGTACGGGATGCCGTGCTCCTCGAGAAACGCGAGAAGGCTTTCTCGGGGAATACGGCGATCCCTGGACGCCGGAATTCGGTATCCCTGAATCTTGCCGGACTCGAACCACTTGATCACGGTACGAATCGTCACGTTGCAAATCTTCGCCACCTGTCCGGTGGTGAAGACCTCCAAGCCCGGCTTCACTTTGGGTTTGCGGCCGGGAGTGCCGCGGACAACGGAATGCATGCTTTGGGGCCTTCGCTCGCACAAGGAATCGGGATGGACATCCCCCCTGCTGACCACAACGGGCCATCGACGCGAAGAACGTTCTACGACCCCGAGACCGAAAAACGAAAGGAATTCCCGATTGTTCTCAGAGGAAATGGACTCGGAGATTTCAAACCTTCCGGCCCGAGCGACTTAGGTCTGTTGCCGCTCCTCCCTCCCCCAACCCGGCCCGAGGAACCGCCCCACGATTGGGGGTCGCCCGCCCCCTTGACGGGAGGCCCGACCGGCCACAGAATCCCCCCGCCTCGAGGGCGTATAGCTCAGTTGGCTAGAGCGCCACGTTGACATCGTGGAGGTCACTGGTTCAAGTCCAGTTACGCCCACTCGCTTCGAGATTCGCCGGCCCCGGGTGACATGTCACCCGGGGCTTTCTCGTCTCGAGGGCCCAAACTCCGCTTCAACGGGAGGTGGGGACCTCCAGCTCCGCCGGCAGCTCGACGATGAGAGCGTTCAGCCCCCCCGCGGGCGAAAGATCCATCTTGTAGTGGCGTCCCTCTGAACGCACCTTGACGTGATACGCGGTGAGCCGACGGGCGCCGTCGCGAATCTCTTCCCAACTCGTGACTTCTCCTCCCGGCAGGGTCGCCGCGACGGAAGCCTTGACCGCGGAGGGCACGCTCGCCGCGGCGACCTGGATCTCCTCGCTGACGAGTTGGCCCTCCCGGGTGAAGAGAGCCTCCACCTCCAGCCCCTCCACCCGTCGGGTCAGTTCGAAAAGGACGCGATCCCCGGTGACCTCCTTCTCCGCACCGACGTACTCCCCTCCCGGATGCAGCGCATCCATCGCATCTCGCACAGTCCTGGGGGCGGCGCCGGGATCGATGTGATACTCGATGCTGGTGACCCGACCCTGGTGGTCGATGGCGATTTCCGCGCTGTTCGATGCCAAGAGATCGCGATTCGTCCAGACCGGGTCACTGGTGCAGGACATGACGCTCAACGCGACGAGGCAGCAGATGATCGAATTGCGCACGGCGAACCCTCCTCGATGGACTGGGCGGGGATCGTCGAGCATGGGGGGCGAAATCATTTCGTCAAGAGGCGAAATCATCGCAGCAAACTCGCGACGGGGCGAACCTCACCGGGCGTCGCACCCCGCAGACGGGCGAGATCGAGGGCGCAACGGCCGGCGTCACGATGCCCGGCTCGTGCATAGAAGCGCGCCCTCGCCAACCAGTGCGCGGCGTCCGGGAGCAACGGCAGCAGGTGTCGCACGAGGATGCCCGACCCCAGCGTAGCGTCCTGCCAACGGGCCGCGGTGACCGCGATCACGCGGCCGCGTTCGTCCAGAATTGGGCCGCCGCTGTTCCCCGGATGGACTGACGCCGAGACGAAAAGGTTGGCATCCACTTTTCGAAGCGAACCGATCGTGGGGGCAAATCGCGCGATTCCCGACTCGAAGATGCTGAAACCGAGGGGAAAGCCGCAAACCATCACGGGATCCAAAGGCCTCAGGTGCGAGACGTCGACGTCGAGAGGGAGGCATTCCGTGGGGAGGTGCATCGTGATCTGCAGAACGGCAAGATCCGCGGGCCCACCCTGGTGGCGCCGCGGGGCCTTGATCGACGATCGGGGACGCCACACGTCGCGCGCCATGGCCAGAATGTGGAGCGTGCCGAGCGAGGAGGCATACCCGGTGCTCTTCACGATTCTCCGGTGCGCGTCCATGACCCGAGACTCGGCCAGCCAGGCAACGCGCACGAGCGACGCCGGGTCGACGTCCCATCCGCGACTCACGAGGGCCGCGAGAGCCGGGTCGAATTTCCAGGGTTCCACCACGTGCTTGTTGGTGGCGACGTGACCGTCCGGAGACAGGATGAATCCCGTCCCCGTCGCCCCGAAATCCTTCGTCCTCTTCCGTCCCGTAGCGGAATCCCGCCAGACGAGCGTGCCGTATGTGTACAGGAAGACAAAAGTGTTCTTCTTGCGATCCAGAATCTTCTGGAAACGTCTCGTCAAGTTCGTGTCGAGTTGGGGATCGACCCCCTTTCGACCTCCGAGCGAGCCGCCTCGAGAGCCTCGGTCCTCGCCAAATCGATGGCTCTCGCTTCCATATCCGCCATGCGATCGGCGATCTCCGTCCGATGTCTGGCGCTCGAATCCTCCGAATCCTCCCTACCCCGTCGCTGATTCCACCACAGGATGCCGGCCAGCAGCAGGACGACCACGACCACACGCCTGTAGCGAGTGAGAGAACGAGCACGAAACCCGGCCTTGGAAAGGGCCTCGGCCACCAAGTTTTGGAACCTCAGGTCCTCCACGCCCAACTGTTCCGCGACCCGGCGCAAACGGGTGTGCTCGCGTCGAGTGATCTCGTTGTCGGCGGCGGCCACGCGAACGAGCATGCGCAGGATCAGCTCGGATTCATCCTTGCCGGAGACGAACTGCATAAGATCGACGGGTTGTTGGGGAAGACGACGCCGTAGACGGCGCGCCCGAGTCCTCGATAGGCCCAGCACTTTCCGGTGGAGTTCCAGGGCCCGTCCTTCCGACGGGCCCGAGCCCTCGACGGCGGCGATGCGCGCCAACTCGACGTAGATGGCTTCATTCCTCGTCATCATCTCATCATACGCTTTGCAGGCATCGACCGCTTGCGCCCGCGGGAACGCCTCTGATACCCTCGATTTACGCCCCGTCGACCGGGACGTCTCTGCTTCATGTCCACCCCGGGGAACCACCTTCGATGTCGAAACGCCGCACTCACTCGATTCGCAATTTCGCGAGACTGATTTTTCCGATCGTCGCTCTCGGTTTGGCGATCGGACTTGGCGCATGCGGTCAGGGGGAAGACGACGATCGGGGCGAAGCCGTCGTGAAGCCCGCCCCCGGGTCGTCGCCCACGGGCGCGACCGAGACGACCGAGAACGACATCTTCGATGCCTCGTCCGCGGCGGGCGGTTCGGACAAGCCGGGAGAAATCGCATCCGGGAAGGCGCGCACCCTTGATACGAAGAAGCTGAAACGTCATCTGGGACATCTCTACCTGGCGCCGGAGACGGACAAGGCGATCCGGACGCTCGTGGGACAGATCGACCAATTCGCCCGCGAGAACCGCCACGTCACCAACGCGATGAAGAAGGAGTACAAACGACTCCTCGCCGTGGTCTCGAACGAGCAGCACGATCCATTCCTCGAGCGGGCCGACTCCGAACTCAACCGGCACAACATCCGATTCGAGAAGAGCGACCTCCGACTCAAGGACAAGGACGGCAAACCCTTCGAACGCACGTTCTCCGGGTTCATCTTCAAGCCCTATGTCTTCTTCGTGCAAAACAGCCCGGACCAGGATCCCGAGAAGGTGGCCGAGAGGATTCACGGTCAGCTCATCCAACTCAAGGAAGCCTTCGACAAGTACTTCGGCGCGTTTTTGGATCTGAAAGAAAACCCGCGGCACAACATCATCTACGTGATGCTGCTGCGGCGTTTCCAGGACTACCAGAACTACAACCGAATCGCCGAGCCGTTCCGAGACGACCAGATGACGCTCGCCCACTACGAGCCCAACAACCAGATGCTCGTCGTACCTCTCGAGTATGGGACGCGGAGGGGGAAACAATCGAAAGAGGCGGCCGAACACAACGGCCGCGAAGTGATGTTCCACGAGGGGACTCACCAACTCCTCCACTACTACTCGAGCGGCAAGAGGAAGGGAGCGCACCTTTCCGCATTCGGAGCGATGTGGTCCGACGAAGGCGTCGCCGAGTACTTCGGCGGGCACAAAGTGCTCGAGAACGGTAAGGTGGCATTCGGGCGCATCAACAGCCGCATCGAGGCCATCGCGCGGGACGACAACGACAGGAAACGACGCCTCCCCCTGGTGAAGCTCTTGAAATGGACCCGATCGGAGTACGCTCGCAAGAAGCGAGAGAACTTCGCGCTGGCCACGGCTGTCCACCTTCACGTCTACTCGCAGGGTTGGGGCCTCGTGTATTTCCTGAACAACTACAAGAACGGGATCTACAAGAAGGACTTCCAGACGATCATGCGGCGCCAGATCGAAAAAGGTGATACGGGGATGCCCGTGTTCCGCTCCGTCTTCGGAGATCGCGTGGAAGCGGTCGAGGACGAATTCAACGAGTATCTGGACAAGATGACGGACGCCTGGAAAAGCGGGAAGCTGAAAGTCGGAGACGCCTTCAAGGAATAGAGCGGATTGACCGGCGAATACGCCGGGTGGAACTCAACCGGAGGCTGAAACCCTGAGCGTCGAAACCTACAACGTCATCGACGTCCTCGTCCTGGTGGTTCTGGTCTTCAATCTCGTCCTTGGAGCCTTCAGAGGCGCCATCTGGCAGATTCTTCGGGTGGCTTCGATCGTCCTGGGAATCTGGGCCGCCATCCGCTACAGCCAGGACTTCCTGGCTCTATGGCCCTCTTCCTTGGGCCTCGACCCCGAGGCCGCTCCCCTCGTGTCCCAGGTAGTGGTCTTCCTCTCGGTCTACCTCGTCATGTACGGCGTCACGAATCTGGTGAAGGGCCTGGTCGACAAGATCAAGCTGGGGTGGCTCGATCGCTGGATGGGAGCCGTGATCGGCGTCCTCAAGGGCTGCTTCTTCTGCGCCGTCGTCCTCTATCTGCAGTTCACGCCTCTCGGGAATCTCGGCGCCTTCGAGGATCAGCTCTACGGGAACCCCGATCGGGGACTGCCCCCCTCCACGGCGAACCGTTTCTTCCTGCAGGTGATGAAGGAGCGCATCGACCAGGTGGTGCCCGACGACGTCAAATCCAAGGTCCACGACATGCGTGACGACTTCGAGCGGCGCCTCGTCGAACCCCGCCCCAAGTGACGTCCAAGGCCCGGCTCGGGGAGCTCCGACGCCGCGAGGAGGACGGACTCAGTGCTTGGAGTCCTTCAAGTCCGCCTCCAACTCACGAATGACCTTTTCGATGTACTCGTAGTGCGATTCCGGCAGGGCGGGCGAGATCTCGTCCATCAACCGACGAGCACGTCGAAAGAGTTCCAGTGCCCCGGCCGGATCACCGAGTTTGGTTCTCGCGAGTTCGGCCCGACGGTTGAGGGTCTGATACCTCTCATGAGGAGTCACGGGGGGAACGAGAGTCTCCACTTCGGCCCAGATCTCCTCGGCGGCCTTCCAATTCTCGGACATGATCTCCGCCTCGGCGAGATTCATGTACAAAGTCCAGTTCGAGCGGTTCTCCGGAATCTCGAGAAGCCGACGTCCAATCCTCTTCCAAAGAACGAGGCTTTCGGCGAGGAACTTGGACCGTTCCGCGGCGTCCGCGGCGTCCGGATGCTCCACCAACCTCTTCTTGAGGGCGTTGCAGAGGATGCCCGTTCCATTCAAAAGCTCCCAGGCCTCGGGGTTGCGGCGTTCGAAGAACTCGACCTCCTGGATGGCCTCCTCCGGGCGGTCCTCCCCCCCGTGGACGAGGTAGAGGATCTCCTGCTCGAACGCTGAACGCCCCGCCTCGGTGTCCCAGTAGACGTGAACGAGCTCTTTCATCTTGTCGATCTTTTCGGGCAGAGGAGTCCCCTTGGCGATCTCGTACAGGCGTTTGGCCCGCTTCTCCCGTTGCTCGCGCCAAGCCTCGGCCCGGACGGTCGATGGCTCCCCCGCCGCTGCGGGCGAAGTCGGCTCGCTCCTTCGGCACCCACCCAGCGCGACGGCGAAGACGGCGATTCCGGCGACCTGCAGGACGATTCCCCTCTTCGATCTCGTCATTGACTCTCGCTGCACGTATCGTCTCCCAGGTCCGAGGGAACTTCCCTCCCATGGTGATCGTCTTCGGCGGCATCCGTCGCCGAAGATGCCCCACGGAGATCTTCGAAGCAAGGCGGAAGCCACGGAGCGTTTTCGCTCTCCCCTCGTTCTGGAGATGAGCAGGAGTCTAGCCCATGCGCCTACGAGCAGGAATCGTCGCCGTCATCGTTCTCGTTCTCCCGGGTCTCGTCGCGGCACAGGATGCCGAAGCGCGGCGAAATCTCCGTCGCACGCCCGTCGTGCGCGCCGTGGAGAAAGTGGCCCCGGCCGTGGTCAGCATTCGCACCCAGGCGCTGGTGCGACGACGGCACCCTCTGGACAGTTTTTTCCAATTCGGAGAACCGGACCAAAGCGGAGGGACCCTTCAAGACTACTCGCTCGGTTCCGGAGTCCTCATCGACCCCAAGGGATACGTCGTGACGAACGACCACGTCATTCGGAGAGCCGACCGCATCATGGTCGGACTTGCCGACGGTCGCGTGTTGAACGCCGAGTTGGTGGGCACCGACACCCAGAACGACATTGCCGTCCTGCGCGTTCACGGTGACGGAGTGTTTCCCACGGCACGACTCGGTCGGGACGATGATCTGATGGTCGGTGAAACGACCATCGCTCTCGGAAACCCCTTCGGCCTTTCGGGCTCGGTCACGACGGGCGTGCTCAGTCACACCAACCGAGAGGTGCGATTCCGGGGCAAGCCCGTCTTCAAGGACTTCATCCAAACGAGCGCGGTCATCAATCCGGGCAATTCGGGAGGTCCGCTGCTGAACATCCTGGGCGAAGTGATCGGCATCAACGTCGCCATCCACAACAGGGGGCCGGGCATCGGATTCGCCATCCCGATCAGCCGGGTGCGTGAAGTGGTTTACAACGTCCTGGATCCTCGGATTTCACGAAGGATCTGGTTGGGGTTGGACGTCGATCACGGTCGGGAGGACGCGGGAGCTCTCGTCAGCGAGGTCGACCCCAAGGGCCCGGCTCACGAGGCCGGCCTCCGCTCCGGCGACATCATCGTCGCCCTGGGCGGAAAACCCCTGCGCAGTTGGATCGACTTTGAAACCGCCGTCGTGGAGATCGCCGACGGCGGCACCCTGCCGCTCCAGATTCGGCGGGGCGACCGCACACTGGACGTCGAGATCACGCCCGAGCCGCCGCCGCCATCACCCGCCGAGCAGGCTATCTTCAAGGCCGTCGGATTCGCCTTCGAGGATCTTCCCGCCGCCCTGGCCCGCAGGACGGGTCTCAAGGGCGTCCTGGTCACGCGCGTCGACACCGACTCCCCCGCGGCCAACGTGGGGCTCCAGCCGGGCGACCTGATCCTGGAGTTGGGGAACGTGCGCAATCTCGACCGAGCCGTCTGTCTCCGCGTCCTGGCCGCGTATCTGCGGCGAGGACGCCGCATTCCCGTCTATCTCTATCGCGAGAAGGACGACGGCTACTATGGCGGAGACCTGCCGATCCGGCGTTGAGATTCAAGGGAGGCGAGACGCCCACCAGAGGAGCTGAGAGATTTCCATGCCCCGATAGGTCTTCTTCGCCAGCCGCAGACGCGTCCAGGCCTGGCTCGCGACCCGGCGGGCCGCGGTTCCGTAGCCCTCCGATCCCGTCAATGACTCCGCGGCCAAAAGACCCGCGGCAAACAGGAGCATCTCCTCGCCGGGGGAGGTCCCATCTTTTTTCACGATGCGGCCCTTCTCGTCGATGACGAGCCGTCCATACAAGCGCCCCGTCTTGTCCTCCCAAGCCTCTTCGAGCAACACATCGCTCATGCGACGGACGCGGTCGGCCGCGCCTGAGCCCGGCACCAGCCTCTCGGCTCGCAGCAGGGCCGGCACGAGAATTCCCTCGGCCACCCAGGGAGAGACACGATAGAGCCCGGGCTCACCCTTCATGGGTTCCACCAGGGGCAAATCCGCCCCCGGAGCCTCGAGAAACCCCCGACGGTAGGCCTCGAGCCGCCTCAGGGTTGCCTCGTCTTTGCTCCACGCGTGGAGCGCCGTCGCCGCCAACAACCCCCAACCCAGACATCGCATCAAGGTGCGGCGAGGAACCCTCTCTCCCGACCGCTTGCGATAGGCCTCGAGGAGCCCCTGCGCCTCTTCCAAGAGAAACGGGTCCGCCGTGGTTCCGGCGACGGCGAGGAGTCCCTCGAACCAAAGATGTCCGAATTCGACGATGCCGGAACGGTGGTAGGGGCCATGACGCAATGGAAGCCCCCATGGCCAGCGGTCCAGATCTCGCTGAGCGAGATGCCGCGCCGCCGTGACCGCCCACGCGGCGAGTCGCGGCTCCTTCCTGCGCACGCCCCACGCCAGAAACCCCAGAGCCGTGTCGTATTCCAGGTTTCCCGCGTCCTTGCGACTCCATCTCCAGTCGCCGAGGTTCTCCTCGCCGGGCCAGACAACCCCCTCGGTCGCAAGGGCGTCCTCCGTAAGCAAGGGTTTCAACGTCTTCGCGAGAGGAGGGAGAAGCCACCGGATCGCCTTTTTTCCCCGAACGATGCGAATCGTGCGCAGCAGCGGCTCAGCGGCGGGCACGGGAAGGATCACCGGGTCCGTCCAGGGCCGGGCCGCAGGCGCGCGACGGGAAGACGACCCGCTGATGCGAAGGGCGCGACCGGGACGCACGCCGGCGTACCAGTGGTAGTTCGACGCGACGAGGATCGCGTGGATCGTCCCATCGTCGTCGATGCGAAACGAGGATGGCGTCATCCTGAGGAATTCACGTTGGGCGAGACGAAAGGAACCGGCTCGCGTCCGCCAAGCGATGCCGGGAAGGAGATCCTCCCGACGGGGCGCTCCCTTGAAATCGGGGCGAAGGACCAGCCCCAATCGGGCGTCCACCTCGAGCCGCAAGGGGAGCCGGAACGGGGAAACCCGCGCTCGGGCGCCCCCGAATGCGAGACCTCGAAGACGAGACCCCGCACGCATACGAAAGAGGAGAGGGACGCCCGGGTCGATCCGACCCGCGGCCGGGAACCAAGTCTCGACGGTCACCTCCGCGGCGGAGGAGGTGAGGCTCCACCTTTGGACGTAGTCGATGTCCAAAGAGGTTCCCGTCGGACGAAAGCGACCTCGACAGAGAATGACCACGCGAAGGGGCCCTCGCTCCTCGAAACTCGTGCGAGGTGGAGTCGCTGCCCCCTCGCCCTCGAGACCCATCGTCAACCGAAAGGGCGGCTGTCCGGTGCGTCCTTCGAGACGACCCCGGGGAAGACCGTCTTCGACGCGCATCTCGAAGCGATACGAGTCGGCGTCCACCACCAATCCCCCATCTTCCACCTCCTCCGCATCGAGTCCCCCACGCACGAGAGTTTTCCCGGTGGCGGGGACGACCCGGAATCGCAATTCTTGCCTGCGCCCCGGTCGCGGCCTGCAGGAGAGGCTCACAGCCGCTCGGGCCACGCTGCCGTCGGGATGCATCACGAGGGGTGTCGCCTGGCAAGGACCGCCCCCACGGCCGGCCACAGCCACGACGTGTTGCCCCGGGATGAACATCCCCGCCGGAAAGTAGAGGCCGACCGTGACCACGCGAGACGAGTCCCGAACGTCCTTCGGCCACCAGAGATCAACGCGGGGGGATTGAGCCTCGACGATGGCGGCAACCACAAAGAGCCAAGGAAGACATCGAATTCGTCGGAACACTGGCCGGCCTCCCCCACCATGACGTACCCTGATCTCCCATGGTGACGGAGAAGTCAAAACATCCCCGCATCGGCATCCTCGGCGGCTCCTTCGATCCGGTGCATGTGACCCACGTGGACCTCGCATCCCGCGCCCGGGACGCCCTCGGACTCGACCGCGTGCTCCTCATTCCCGCCGCGCGTCCTCCTCACAAGCTCCATCGCCGCCTGAGTTCGGACGAGGACCGGCTGGCGATGCTCGAACTCGCTCTCGAAGGAAAAAAGGGACTCGAAGTGGACGATCGCGAGCTGAGACGAGGCGGGATCTCCTACACGATCGACACGGTGGAAGATGTTCTGGCGCAACAGCCCGATGCAGAGCTCTACCTCATCGTGGGAGGCGACAACCTCGCCGATCTGGCGGGTTGGCGGCGCTTCCCCGACCTCGCCCGCAAGGTGATTCTCGTCGTCTTTCACCGCCCCGGGAGCCCCCCCGACATTCCCGGCGCTCTCCGCGGAACGCCCGGGTTGACGATGGAGATTCTCGAGGCCCCCCCCTCGCCCGTGAGTTCCACCGATATCCGCCGACGCGCGGCCGCGGGTTTGAGCCTCGAGGGACTGGTCCCGCAAGCGGTCGCCTCTTACGTCTGCCAAAATGGGCTCTACCGGGCGAAGACATGAACGCGGAGGGACCTGGAGTCAGTCCGCGGCCCGCAGGTGGTGGGCGAGATCCGATTCCTTCACCTCGACCTGCCGCCCCTCGCGGACGTCCTTGACCTGGACGATTCCTCGCTCCAACTCGTCGGGACCCTGGATGAGGACGAACGGGATGCCGAGTTTGACGGCGTGCTGAATCTGCTTTTTGAAGCGACTCGGCTCGAACCACACCTCGGTGGGGACACCCGCCCCACGCAGGCGCGTGGCCAGCTTCAACGGCGTCGTCCGCGGAACATCTTCCAGATAGAGGACGAGAGCCCGAGTCGGGGACTTCCTGCTCTCGAGACGCCCCAGCTTCACCAGTGCGCTCTGCACCCGACTGAGACCTATGCTGACGCCCGTCGCGGGAATGTCGCCCACGCCGTAGATCGAGAGGAGATCGTCATAGCGGCCGCCGCCGCCCAGGCTTCCGAAGGACGCAAGCCCCGTCAACTGGAATTCGTAGATCGGGCCCGTGTAGTAGTCGAGACCGCGGGTGAGCACCAGATCGAAACGCAAGCGATCATCGGGGACGTCGAGGGCCGTCAACCCGTCGAAGAACACGGCCATCTCGTCCAGCGCGTCCCCGGCCCCCGGGGCCGACCCGAGGGTCGCGCGAAGAGCCTCGAGGGTCGCTTGCGGGCGTCCGCCATTCTCCTCGCCCACGGCGATGAGCTGAAAGAGGCTGTGCGTGGCGTCGGCGGAGACCCCCTTCTCCTCGAGTTCGGCGGCGACTTTTTCTCGCCCGATCTTGTCGATCTTGTCCAGGACCGTGCAGACGGTCTTGTCCTGCTCGGCATCCAGCCCCGCGGCGGTGACGAGGACCCGGAGCAGCTTCCGGTTGTTCACGCGCATGACGAGCCCCGCCTCGTCATCGAGCAATCCCAGGGCCTCGTAGACCCGGTAACAGACGGCGACGTTCTCGGCATCCGCCATCAGCGACGACGACCCCACGGTGTCGACGTCGCACTGGTAGAATTCGCGATACCGCCCCTGGGCCGGCTGGGGGCGATCGGCCCGCCAGACCGGTTGGATCTGATAGCGCTTGAATGGGCGGGGCAATTCCGGATGCATCGCCACGAGACGAGAAAGGGGCACGGTCAGGTCGTAGCGCAGAGCCAGCGTGCGCCCCCCCTTGTAAGCCAAAGGGTAGATGAGCTTGTCGCCTTCCTCACCGTACTTTCCCAGGAGGATGTCCAAAAACTCGATGGCCGGCGTCTCGACGGGAGCAAAACCGAAGGTCTCGAAGATGCGCGTCATGACCTCGAGCATCTCCCTGCGAGGAATCATGTCCTCGGGCAGAGCATCTCGGCATCCCTTGAAGAGACGGGGTTGAATCGTTGAGGACATGGTCGACTCCTGGGACGGACACCGGAACATCGGGGCCAGTTTACGTGGGAGGCCGGGGGGCACAAATCGGCGCCTCGGGTCGCACGACGCTCCGCCTGGAATTTCCAGCCGTGGCGATAGGGGGCTAAGTCCTTATTCCGCGCCATTTTGTTTCCTGTTGACGCTTCCGGATGGGCGCTGCTATAGTGCGCCCACCGACGAGAAGGAAACCGATCGCGCACACCGCGCGTGCTAGCCCTCGGATAGGAATTGGAGAACTCCTCGATGCGCATCACCAGGACATTGGTCTTCCTGGCCTTGGCCATGTTGCCCGCACTCACGACGAGCTGCGCCACCTCGATGACGACGGCCACAGGCATGACGGAGATCGCGGACGACGCCTACGACGCCGACACGCAGATCGCCGGCGACTTGGGGGCGGCGGTGGACTCGCCCTTCAACGCCGTGGGCGCCGTCTGGAACGAACCCCAGACCGAGTTCCCCTTTTACCTCACGTCGATCGTGGATCCTTACAACTACCCGCACATGCTCTGGCGGGCGTTCTACACGGTCTGGACGGTCCCGGTGAACCCGCTCTACCATGTGACCAAGGGCCCCGTGGAGGACTGGGACGCCAACATCTCTCCGATTGGAGAGACCATCTCCTACGATTTCAATCCGGCCCCCCATGGAGGCGATTCCCTGGGGTATTTCACGAGCCGGTGGGAAAGCACTCGCAAGCACTTCCGCAACATCGGCGAGACTCTGAAGTACCACTTCCTGAACACGAACAGCGCGTTCCCGCCGTACGATCGTTTCTATCCCGAAGTGTGGCAGAGCGACAAGACGCTCCTCCACCGCACCTTCGACATTCATCTGTTCCGCTACGACTGGGACGATCCCTACATCGACTGAGCGAGAGCCTTCGCCCACACCGGGCGAAATTCACTCACCAAGCGGGCGACCAGATCATCCTGGTCGCCCGCTTTGCGTTCGATGCGCGTCGCATCCTCGAATTTCCGCATCCACGTCATCTGGCGGCGCGCAAAGTGCCAGGTTCTCGTCTTGATCGAAGCGATGACCTCATCGAGAGGTGGAGACCCCTTCTCGAGGAATCGAGCGAGTTCCCGGTATCCCAAGGCCTGGGACGCCTCCGGACCAAGCCGCGATCCGTCCATCAACCGGCGGACCTCGTCCAACCAGCCGGCCTCCATCATGCGATCCACCCTCTCCTCGATCCTCGCGCGGAGGACGTCTCGAGGCCACGTGACGGAGTAGAGTCGAAACGGGAAGCGGGGTTCGCGAAACCAATCCCGTCGGTGCTCGCTGGCCGGCCGGCCCGTGAGGGCGTGCAGCTCCAAGGCTCGTTCGATGCGCTGGTAGTCGTTCGGATCGATTCTCGCCGCGGACTCGGGATCCACCCCCGCAAGGCGGGCATGGAGCGCTCGCACGCCGTGCTCGTCCCGCTCGCGGCGAAGGTTCTCTCGGAAGACGTCGTCCCTGGGAGGCCCTCCGTGGACCCCATAGAGGAGGCCCGTGAGGTACATCGCCGTCCCCCCCACCACGACCAAGGGACGTTTCCGTCGGTGAACCTGCGCCACGACTTTCTCCGCGGCGTCGAGAAACATGGCCAAGTCCATGTGCTCATGGGGATCTCGGACATCCACGAGGTGGTGCGGGGCCAGCTGCATGAGATCGGCGGAAGGCTTGGCGGTCCCGATGTCCATGCCTCGATAGACCTTCATGGAGTCCAGGGAGAGGACCTCTCCCCCCAGGCGGCGCGCCACGTGGGCCCCCAACCGGTTCTTGCCCGAACCGGTGGTGCCCGTCACGATCAAAAGAGGCAATCCGTCCGCCATTCCTCATCCCTCCTCGGGTCCGGGGACGTCTCCATGTATCATGACACCGGTCGAAAATCTCGATGGAATCTCACGACTGAGTCCGTGAGACGTTCCATCACGGTGGAGACACTCATAACAGCCCTTCGAATCCTGCTGATCCTGCTGATCGCTCCCCTGGCGACGGCGCAGAAAACGGCCCTGACGCCGCCCAACCCGGCCCGGGATCTCTTGCAGCGAGCCATCCGCGCCCAGGATCCCGGTGGTGTCGCTCTCCGAGTCACCTCCTACCACGGCGAGGCCGCCTATCGTTACCTCGACCCTGGAAAGAACGGCGGCACCAAGGAGATCGTGGGCGAGATCATTCAGGATTGGGCGGCCGCAAAGAGTGACGACGGCAAGCCCCGATTGGCCTACCGACGAGAATTGCGCCCCGACACCGGGGGAGCCCAGGTCCTCATCGCCCCGTTTGACGATCGGTTCTGGAAGAAAGGTCAGCGAGGACGCCCCATCATCCTGGTGGGTGAAGCCTTCAAGGAGGACGTCAAGAGGCTGAAGAAGGAACGCCGCCTCATCGCCGAACTCATGGATCTTTTCTTCCTCGCCCGACAATCCATCGACGAGAAGACCCTGCGGCTCGCCCCCGCCGAGGAAACCGTCTCCTTCGTCATGGGAGGATCCCGACGCATCGGGCAACGAAGCTTTCGCACCCGACGCCTCGACTTTCGCACCCGATCCGGTCAGAGCGTGACCCTGTGGATCGACAACGCGACGTCGTACGTCGTGAAAGCACGCGTCGAACGCGACGGCAAGACCCAGGAATACCACCTCTCTCGGCATGCAACCGTTCCGGTCGCGGGGGGAAACGCACGGCTCCACGTCGTCGTCCCTCGCGAAATCCAGTACCTGGAAGGAGGAAGGATGCGCCTCGAAGTCCGCGCCAAGGCCGACGGGCTTCGATTCAACGACCTGGACGACGGCGCCATCCATCGACTCTTCGACCTGCCCGAGTGAGGGGCGAACGCGACGGCGCGCCCCGCCCACGCGCCCTCAATCCTTTCTCAGGAACAGACGCTCCAGTTCCTCCAGACCGATGCGCACCCGCGTCGGTCGTCCGTGAGGGCACGCGGCGGACTGGGGGCTCTGCCGTTCCCAGGCGAGGAGAATTCGGATCTCTCGATCGCTGAGCGACTGGCCGAATTTCACGGCGGCTCGGCACGCCATGGCCGCGAGCAACCGGTGCCGAAGACTGGAAAAACTCTCCTCCACGCGCTCCTCGTCGGCGGCCAGCACGGCATCGATGAGGCGATCCGGGGAAGCGTCTCCGAACTCCAGGGGTACGGCTTCGACCACCACATCCTGCCCGCCGAAATCCCGAACCCGCAATCCGATGGCGTCCAAATCCGCCTCCGCGGCCAGCACCCTTTGCTTCTCGGCGACCGACAACTCCCTCACCCAGGGGATGAGCAACTCCTGGGACGCGGCCTCCCCTTTCTCCATGCGCTCGCTGAGTTTCTCGAAGAGCATGCGCTCATGCAACGCATGCTGGTCGACCACATGGAAGCCCTCGGCGTCCTCGACGACCAGATAACTGTCGTGCATCTGAACGAAGCGAAAACTCTCCGGGTCCTCGACGTGGCGGGGCCAGGCGCCGGCGCGGCAGGATCGCTTTGTCGCCGGGGATGCCCCGCTCCGTATCGGACCCTCCGCGGGGCCCGTCGCGCTCGAGGGCTCCGGCGCGGGGGCCCGGCCGCTCCCGAACAGCCCGGATTCCATCTCGGCCACCCGTTCGCGCCGGGTGGGGGGCAAGGTCGAAGGCGACGAGGCGGTGGAGGTCGCGGAGCGATACGGCACTTCGGGCTTCAGGCGAAGAGTCCCGGATGGCCGTGAAGCCTCGAGGGCCGCTCGACACGCGCGCTGCACGAGAGCGAACACCCGATTTTTTTCCCGAAAACGCACCTCGGTTTTCATGGGATGAACGTTGACGTCGACGGTCGCGGGGTCCATGTCGAGTCGGAGAAACCACACGGGATAGCGGCGAGGCAGAAGGAAGCCCTCGTACCCACGGGAAACGGCGTGCTGAAGGCTGCGATCTCGGATGAATCGTTCATTGAGGAGGAGATACTGCCGCTGCGCGTTTCCCCGCGCCGCATCGGGGGCGGCCAGGAATCCATCCAGACAAATCCCTTCCGCCTCGGCGCGGACGGGAATGAGCTTTCCGTCCAGATCGCGCCCGAAGAGTTCCAAAAGGCGTGCATCGAAGGACTCCGCGCGATCAACACGAAGAACGCGCCGACCGTTGTGCTTCAGTTCGAGGGCGAGATCCTCGCGCCCCAGAAGAACGCGGAGGACGGCCTCGCTGATGCGGGCGATCTCGGCGCCGTCGCTCTTCAGGAATTTCCGACGCGCCGGAGTGTTGAAGAACAGGTCGCGGATCTCGACGACGGTTCCACGGGGCCCCCCTGCAGTCTCGACCGGCGTGATGGCGCCGCCCTCGCATCGAACTTGGTGCCCCAACGGATCGTCGAGCCGACGGCTGAGAATCGAGGCGCGCGAGACGGACCCGATACTCGCGAGAGCTTCTCCCCGGAAACCGAAGGATTGAACCTGGAAGAGTTCTTCCACCGAAGCGATCTTGCTGGTCGCGTGGGCAACGAAGGCCAGCGCGAGATCGTCCGCCGTCAACCCGCAGCCGTCATCGGTCACGCGGATGAGACGCTTTCCGCCCTCTTCGATCTCGATGAGAACCCGCGAGGCCTCGGCGTCCAGGCTGTTCTCGAGAAGCTCCTTGACCACCGAAGCTGGACGTTCGACGACTTCTCCGGCAGCAATGCGATTGGCGACGTCGGGACTGAGAACCCGGATCACGACGCATCTCCTCTCGAGACAGGCCGCCCTCGGCGGGGCCGACAGTGGCGCACGAGATACTCCAACAGGAGCGTCTCCGGATCTCCGCCCCCGCTCTTCAGGGCGTGATCGAGGTCGCCCAGCCCCACGACGGCTTCACCCAGCTCCCGCGGGGTGCGCGCCTCGAATTGAGGCCTCATGCGCCTCGCCAGCCAGGACCTCTGGGGGCCGAGAACCGCGGAGGCCGCCTCCTGGTATCCTGCGCCCTCGCGCCGGAACTCCATGATTCGACCCAGCTCCCGCAGGCGATTCGCCAGGAGCGCCACCACGCGAAGAGCCGCCTCGGCCCTGGAAAAGCTCTTCTTCCCGCTCTTGCCTTCCATTCCGTGTCGCACGACGCGCTCGTAGGCTCCTCGCGCCTTTGAAAAGTCCCGTTCGGCGAACCCATCGACGACATCGAAGAGGGTGGATTCCGAGGTGTCCGGAACGAGTGCATCCACATCCCGATGCGCGATGACTTGCCCGGCCGCCCCATGAAGCAGCAGTTTTTCGACGTGACCTTTCACGACACCCGCATCGTTCCCGCTGCGTCTCAAAAGAAGTTCGAGAGCATCCCGCTCGATCCTCTTGCCTTGCGGCGCGAGCAATTCATGGACCCAGTCTGCCAGTTCCGCGACGCCGCCGCGGGCCCCAGCGCCGGGAGACGTGCAATCGATGAGCATCCCCCCCGCCTCGACGATCTTCACGATGGGACCCGGAGGCTTGCCGCCGCGTCGTTTGGGAAGGAAGCCCGCCCCCTCCAGGACGAGGATCCCTTCACCCGGCTCGGCGACGAAGCGGGACAGCGCTTTCGCCTGGCTCTTGACGAGACCGTCTCCGTTTCGAATCCGCACGACCTTTCGGCCGCCGAAGAGCGACCCGGTTCGAATCTCGTCGAAGATCTCCTTCAGCCGTTCGTCCGGATCCCCCTGATCCGTCCAATCCACTTCCAGAAGATCACTGTCGGGGTCCAGACTCTCCATGAGCGCCTTGCAGACCTCGCCCATGAGAAAGGCGTCGTCTCCACTCAAGACGAGAAACGGGGGGAGTTCCGTCTTGCCGGAACGTATCGACTTCGCGAAATCGAGAGCCTTCACGGCATACCTCCCGAGGTCAGCCATAGATCCAACGAAGCGCCGATGAGGACGACGCATGCGATGACGACGTTGAC
The DNA here is from genome assembly GCA_964559135.1 of uncultured Planctomycetia bacterium. GTDB lineage: Bacteria > Planctomycetota > DRQF01 > DRQF01. The sequence goes on along the minus strand of CAZLGG010000015.1, from coordinate 25,695 downwards.
CTGAAAAAAGGCGCGGTTCACCTGGGAAAGATCATCCGGGCGCACGAGCCTGTGCTCCCAGATCAAAAGAGCCGCGACGAGTCCCACGGCCCCGAAAAAAACGTATCCCATGTTTGCGGTCCAACCGGCGAGGAGAAGCGACGGGACCACGAGGAGGTGAGAGGCCCGAGCCCATTGCAGCGCTCCCGGAATGCCGAATCTCGCCGGCACCGAATGGAGTCCCAGACCTCGGTCCGCGGCCATATCCTGACACGCATAGAGGATATCGAATCCCGTCGTCCACGCGACGACCGCCAGCCCCAAGGCCAAGGCGGGCCAGGAATCCTCGAGCGTTCCCTTCACGGCCACCCAAGCCCCAAGAGGCGAAAGGCCGAGAGCAACGCCCAACACGAAGTGGCTCCCCGCCCAAAAACGCTTGACGAGGGAGTAGCCCAGGAGGACGGCGAGAGTCGGCCCTGCCAAGACGAAAGCCAAGGGATTGAGATTCCACGCCGCCCAGAAGAACAAGACCACCGAGACAAAGACAGCAGTCGCCATGAACCCCGCACCCAACTCGCCGGTGACCGAAGGGCGAGAGGCCGTTCGGGGGTTGGCGGCGTCGAACCGCCGGTCGACGAGTCGATTGAAACTCATGGCAGCGGTGCGGGCTCCCACCATGGCGACGAGCACCCAGAATGTGACGGAAGCCCCGGGCAGGCCGCGGGCTGCCACGAGGGCGCCTGTCAGCGCCCACGGCAACGCGAACAGGGTGTGCTCGAATCGTATGAGCCGAAGGAAAACCACGGGCTTCGCGACGAGTGACGTCATGGGTCCGCACCCCAGGGTCGGAGGATGTCATGAGGAATGCGCAGCGCATCCAGGATCTTCACCGCGAGGTGGTCGAGAAGATCCTTCACACACGTGGGCCGATGGTAGAAACCCGGCGAGGCCGGAAGGACCGTGGCGCCCGCCCGGACCAAGCGGGCCATGTTCTCCAGGTGAATGAGCGAAAGCGGCGTCTCCCGCGGGACCAACACCAACGGTCGCCTCTCCTTCAGGCAGACGTCAGCGGCTCTCTCGATGAGGTTGGAGGAGATCCCGCTCGCGACGCGTCCCAGAGTCCCCATGGAGCAGGGGCAGATCACCATGCCTCCCTCGAGGGCCGTTCCGCTCGCCATCGGAGCCGCCACGTCGTCGCGGCGAAACACCCGCACGTCGTGGTTCTCGAGACCGAAGGCCCTTGGCGACGGGGCACCGCCCACGATCCAATCCCGTTCGGCGTCGACCTCGCATTCGAGGACGCGCACGGCCGACGGAGAGACCAACAGATCCACGGGATGGGCCATCCGCCCCAGGTGTTGGAGCAGATTCAAAGCGTAGGCGGCGCCGGAGGCGCCGGTGAGAGCGATGACGAGACGCGAGGAGGCCATGGGGCGGCAGTATAGCACGGCCTCCTCGCGGTCCCCGTGACCTACTGGTCGAAATACCCGTAGAGTTCGGTTCCAGCCACCTGAACGACACCCACGAGGACGCCGGTGATGGAGTCGTAGGTCGCCACCTGGCCGGTTCCCGGATAGATGCCGATCACCACGCTCGGAGGCGCCCCTCCGATGGCTCCCAAGCCATCGAACACCACGTCCGACGGGCTCGAGGTGATCTGGTTGGTGGAAAAGACCTGGGTCACCTGGAAGGTCCGCGTCGCCGGAGCCCCCGGGAAACCGGGAGGCGGCTGCAAATTGAACATCGTCATCTGGAAGTGATCAATGGTGTTGCCCGTGGAATTGGCCACGTAGGTGCCCTGCAACACGTTGTTGAAATTCCAGATATTCCCCAGGGGACCACTGAAACCGCCCTGGTTGGCCACGACACGTCCGTTGGGTCCGTTCTGCACCATGATGTTGGTGGAATCGGACTCATAGACGGTGATGGTGTTGTCCAAGGTGTTCGTCACGAAGGCCTGATAAGCGAGGGTCATCCCCTGGGGATTCCCCAACATGCGTCCCGTCGCGATGAGGTGCTCGGCGCCCAAACCTACGGGAAAGCGTTCCTGCTCGAGGCCGCTGCTGATTTCCACCACGGACATCGAGTCCTCTCCGCTGTTGATGCAGAGCACGTCCTCCTGGTCTCCATTGACGGACACCGCCGTGGGCGCTGTCCCCACGGCGATGGTCGCCAAGATCTGGTGGAAGGTGCCGGCGGCCGCGGGATTGAGGCCGATTCGCAGGATGTTCCCCGCCGCGAAGTCCGAGACGAACAGGTTGTTCGCGTCCCGACTCATGCCGTAGGCGTTCCCGATGCCCACCAGGGACCCCAGAGGTTGGAAGGTGTTGGAATCGAAGGTCCGGACGGCGCCGGTGTCATCCGTCACGTAAAGGCGAACGCCCAGAGGAGGCAGGGGGGGCGGGAAAGGGTTCATGGTGATGTTGAGCAAATTGTTCTCCGGCGTCCCACCCGGAGGGAAGGGCACACCGGGGTCGATGCCCGAAGCGATGGCCGACGCGTTGTTCAGGCGGCGCGGCGGGTTCTGGATGATGTTGGTGGGACTCATGGTGTTGAGGAACGCCCCCCACTCCACGTCTCGGATCGTCCCCAGGACCGTGGGGTCGTTCAAAGGCTGCGCCAAGGGGAAGAGGAGTCCCAAGAGAGGCCCGCCCGGAAGGGAGTTGGCCGTGACCGCCGCCGCCCCGACACCGTCCAGGGTGTTGGTGTTCTTGATGAGGATGAGGTCGGGAGGACTCGGGTTGTTGGCGATGGGGGTCCCCATCTGCATGGTGTAGTTCAGGGTGAAATCCATCATCAGAGGATTGCGGGAGCGATCGGTGATCCCCAAGACTCCGTCGCCATTCGGCGACGTATCCGACGCCAGGGGATTGTTCGCGCTGAAAAGGGTGAGGGCGAGGGCCGCCACCCCCGTGGGGTCCGAACCCGGCAAAGGGAGCTTGGGCGGCAAATTCAACGTGAGCCCCTGGTTGTTCACCGGCGCCACCTGCCCCGCGGCAGCCCAAATGGCTCCGTCGATTCCGTAGTTCTGAGTCAGGGGCGCGATGTCGCTCGGCTGGAGCATGGTCATGTCCACGAACCGAACCCGGATCTCCGTGGGATTATGGAAGGGGTCCGGCATATAGAGTACGAAGCCATACTGAGGAGGCAGGACATTGGGAGCGGGCGGGGTGTACATGACCGAAATGTTTTCACCCGCGAACGTCATGGGCATCATGCCCGTCGTCACGTTGTTGACCGGATAGGGGGTCGATATGAACGGGTCCAACTGGGTGACATTGGCCATCCCGGTGGTCGGATTGATGCCGACGAGACTTTGGAAATCCACATTGTCGTTGAAGAAGATGCGGATCTCCTGATCGATAGGAATGATGGCGTTCACGAGAGGGTTGGACGGGTTGGCCGCCGGCGCGAGGGCCATCATGTCCATCCCCGTGCCGAAGCCGTAGACGACCTCCACCGGATTCGAGCACATCCCGTTGGTCATGAGCAAGCAGAACGGGCCGCCGGTCGCGGTCTTCAGACGCGAGGTGATGAGGTTGACCGTGAAGGATGCGTCGTTGGGAAGCGCCGTCGGCGTGCCCATCGCCTGTCCGGCCGCCTGGAAATAGAGGCGGACGGTCGGCGGCGTCATGCCCGGCATGGGAAACGCGTTCGTCGGATCGAGGGCGCCGGTTTCGTCCAGGAAGAAAGGCACGAGTGCACCGTTCACGTCCCGCACTTCGATGCCGTCCAAGCCGGCCGCTCCCCCACTCAGGATGCTGGAGGCGAGCACGTTCGTGTTGAACGGAATCTCCAAGAAATGAACGTCTCCCGCCGTCGCATTCGCGAAGAGGTTGGGCGCAATGGGCCCGGCCGGGCCGGGCGTCGCCGTCGTGACCAAAAATGGGGTGGTCGTCGCCACTCCCGTGCCCTGATTCAGCACGCCGAAAGATGGCTGAGCATTCAGGCTCAGCGTCGCGGGGGCGCCACTGGGACCGCCACCGCTGTTGTTGTTGTTCCGGTTTCCGCCGCCGCAGGCCCCAAGCATCAGGGCGGAAACGGCCACGAGGCCCGCCATCACGCCAAGCGTTCGATTGTGCATCTTGCTTCCGTCTCCTCATCGCCTGGGGAGGCCCCAAGCCTGTGCGCGCCGGCCCTCGCCGACGCGTCGTCTCATTGATCGAAGTAGTTGTAGATCCGGTCGCCGGGAACCGTGATGCTCCCGAAAAACGTCCCGTTGTTGATGTCCAGAGCCGCGACCTGACCGTCGCCCGGGTGAATCATGAAGAGCACCGCCTGAGGAATGCTGATGGGCTGCAGGCAGCCGTTCAGGATCCCGCACATGGGGTTGGTGGAACCCTGGAAGCCGAAGGGGGCCGGCGCGTTCGTGGGAATCGTCAGACGGTGGAGGCCGTCGATGATCACGTCGTGGGGGGAGTCGGTCAGCCCCGTGGACGTGTAGGTCTGCGCGTTCGTGTAGTTCCTGAAGGCCGGGACGCCCGGGAAGCCGGGAGGCGGCTGCAACTGGAAGGTCAGCATGTAGGTGAGGACCGCGTTCCCGCCCGTGGAGTTGGCGATGTAGAAACCCGGATTCGGGTAGGCCACCTGATTCCAGATGCCGCCCTTCGGGCCCGAGAACCCGCCGAGGAAGTCCAGAACACGGCCATTGTTGCCGTTTTGGACGTTGATGCTGGGGGAATCGGATTCGAAGATGGTCACCGTGTTGTCCAACAGGTTCGGGATGAAGGCGGACCACGCGACGGTGCCCGGAGGACATCCGGGACAACCGAAGTGACGTGAGGTGACCATGATCTCGTTCGCCCCCATCCCCACGGGGAATTTCTCCCTCTCCTGCGCCGTCGCCACGCCGACCACGGAGAAGCTGTCCTCGCCGGTGTTCAGAACGCAGACCACCTCGTTGTCCGGGTGCACCGTCACCACCGTCGGGTTGGCGCCGACGGTAATGGTGTTGGTGACTTGGTGGAAAATGGACGCCGACGCCGGGTTGATACCGATCCTCTGAATGGAGTTCTGATCGAAGTTGGAGACGTACAGGAAGCTCTGATTTCGGTCCCGGCCCAGACCGTAGGCCGACGGCACGCCCGTCAGGACGCCCAACGGCAAAAACGTATTGGAATCGAAAATCTTCACCGTGTCGCTGTCGTCCGTCACATAGAGGCGCACCCCCAGAGGAGGCACGGGAGGCAAGTTCATGAACAGGCCGAAGAAGTCCCGCCCGAATTCAGGGGTTCCACCCTGGGGAAAGGGCACACCCGGATCGACGCCCGTCGCGACGGCCATGTTGGGGTTCAATCGACCCGGCGGGTTGCTGATGACGTTCGTGGGCGACGTGACGTTGATGAACGGTCCGAAGACGACATCCCGGATCGTCCCCAGGGTCATGGGGTCGTCGAGGGGCTGGGCCAGAGGAAACATCGTCCCCGTCAAGGTGCCGCCGGGAGCGAATGTGGTGGTGATGGACGAGTTGGAGAACCCGTCCAAAACGGCCCCGTTGGTCACGATGTTCAGATCCGGCGGGCTGGGGTTGTTCGCGATCTGGGGCCCCATCTGCATCGTGTAGTTGAGGGTGAAGTCGTTTTGCAGAGCCTGGCGCGAGCGGTCTGTGATTCCGAGGATGCCGTCCCCGACGATGGAAGTGTCGGAGGCGAGGGGATTGTTGGTGCTGAACAGCGTGATCGTCAACGCAGCGGTCCCTGCGGTCGACGACCCGGGAAGAGGCAGCTTGGGGGGCAGGTTGAGAGTGAGCCCCTGGTTGTTCACCGGGGCCTGCAAGCCCACGGAGGTCCAAACGTTGCTGTCCAACCCATAGTTCTGCGTCAGCGGCGTCGCGTCGCTGGGCTGCACGAACGTGCCGTCCACGAAGCGGATTCGGATCTCCGTCGGGTTGTGGAAGGGGTCGGGCATGTAGACCACGAAAGCGTAGTTGGGACCCAAGGCTTCACCGGGAGGCGGCGCGTACGCCACCGAGAGGTTCTCGCCCATCGACGTCATGGGCATCCCACCCCCCCCGAGGACGTTCGGCAAGGGAAACGGTACGGACATGAAAGCGTCGAGTTGGGTGACGTTGGCCATCCCCGTGTTTGGATTCACTCCCACGATGCTGCGGAAATCCACGTTCTCGCTGAAGAAAACGCGAATCTCTTGATCGATGGGGATGATGGCGTTGACCAGCGGCACGGACGGATTGGCCGCGACCGTGATCGCCGTGGTGTCGGCGCCGGTGCCGAATCCATAGATCACCTCGACCGGATTCGTGCAGAGCCCGCCGGTCTGGAAGAGACAGAAAGGACCGCCCGTGAAGCTCTTCAAGCGCGATGTCACCAGGTTGACCGTGTACTGGGAGTCGGCGGCCAGGGCTCCGAGAGTCCCGGCGGGTTGACCCGCGGCCTGAAAATAAAGGCGCAAGGTCGCCGGCGCCTCATTGGGTTGCGGGAAGGCGTTCGACGGATCGATGGCGCCCGTCGAATCCAGGAAGAAGGGCACGAGGTTTCCCGCGGCATCTCGGACTTCGATGCCGTCCGCACCCGCGAACGTTCCCGTCATGATCGAGGACGCATCCACGGTCGTGTTGAAGTTGAACTGAAGGAAGTTGCCCTCTCCCGGAAGAGGGTTGGCGAAGCTGTTGGGAGCGAGTTGGCTCGCCCCACCCGGCGTGGCCGGCGTGACATTGAAGGCCTGGGTGCTGACGACCCCAGTCGCCACGTTCACGATCCCGAACGCAGGTTGGGCGTTGAGAGACAGTGTCGACGGAGCGCCGCTCGGCCCTCCACTGTTGTTGTTGTTGCGATTGCCCCCTCCACACGCCCCGAAGAGCAGCGCGGAAACGATGATGAGGAAGACGGGCAACGCGTCTCGCCGAACAGCATTCATGGTCTTGGACTCCCCGCCGGACTTGGGCCCGGCTTCCCTTGTCTGCACTTGATGAGGACGCGACGGACCCTGGGCCCGGCGACGTGCCTGAGAAGGATTGCGAAACAGTTCGATTTGGTCAACCCCCGTGCGCTTTGGCACGGAACCCGGGTCAAGGCCCGTTCTTCCCGGGGAGCAGGCCCTCGGCCCTTGTGGGTGGGGCCTTTCGCCGACGGTGCGCCTTTGACGTTCATCCATGATCTTGGCTCCGATTCTCTACCCTGTCGGCGCCCCGCAAGAGGGTGGAGAGGGGGTCTTCGCGGACTCGTCCCCCCGAAAAGGATGCCCCCACACGGGAAGCGCCGCCTTCCCGTAAGCAAGTCCGGGGCCGGCGACGAACTAAAACTCTAAGCACCACATCTCCATAGTCTTATGAATATGCGGCTGACTGCTGAGGAGCGGCTCCCACCCCAAGGAAGCCGAATTCGAGCGGATCTGCTCGTGCAAAGGCGCTCAGGTGACATGAACCAGCACGTCGTAGAAGGCATGGGTGTAGACCGCCATGCCGAGACCTCGAAAGAAATAGATGAGCGCCAGAAGGAGGCCCGCCACGAAGCGGAACAGAAACAACCCGGTCGTGAGCGCCTCGCCGTGGGGACCCCAGTGGTGATAGAGGGCGAAAGCGGTCGAAGACGCCAGGACGACGACCGTGAGGGGACCCGTCATTTTCCAAAAGGCGGCGGGGGCGCCGTCGTTTTCGCTGAAGAAAACATGCCAGGGGTCCGCCCGAAGGACGAAAACGAGGGCGCGGATCAAGAGGAATCGAAAGACCAGTTCCTCATAGACGCCGGCTCCCAGGTCCAACAGCAGATCTCCGGCGCCACTCACCTCGAGAAGCGGGCTCTCGATGAAGAACACGGCGGGCGAGAGCAGGACCGCGTAGGCTCCCGCCTCCATGAGGAAAAACGGCACGTAGCGAGCGGCCGGTACCTTTCGAAGAAGCAGTGAACCGGCGGCGATGACGAGGAGGGCCAAGAGGAAGACATGAAACCCTTGGACGGCCTGAGGGCCGAGAAGCGAGAGGGCGCGTCTCAGGTAGAGGTCGGCGGCGTTCCGGTAGGGACTCCCCGTGAGCAGCATTCCCGCCTCGTAGACGGAGAGGAGCCCCACGACCATGAGAATGTTGAACCGAGAATCCCGGGTGCCGGCCAGATATCCGCGGAGAGTCATCACGGTCCGAGCCGAGGAGTGGATGTCGCGGGGCATGCCGCATCCTGAACCGTGCGGAGAAACGGCACAAGTCCCGATCTCGTGCGTCCCCATCCCGCCTTATCCTGGAACATCATGAACGGCGAAGAGACCCTTCAATCGCAGCTCCACGACGACGAGGCCCGTTTCGAATCGGGATTGCGTCCGAAAACCTTCGACGAATTCGTGGGTCAGGAGAGGGTGCGGGAGAATCTCCAGGTCTACATTCGCGCCGCCTTGCAGCGGGCGGAGCCCATGGACCACATTCTGCTCACGGGACTTCCAGGTCTCGGAAAGACCACCCTCGCCGACATCGTTGCCCGAGCCATGAATGCGGAATTCCACTCCACGACAGGTCCGGCGTTGGAGCGTCCCGGGGATCTCGCGGGCATGCTGACGAGCCTCTCCCGGGGCGACGTTCTCTTCATCGACGAGATTCACCGCCTCTCCCCCACGGTCGAGGAGTTCCTCTATTCCGCCATGGAGGACTTCTGCATCGACATCGTTCTCGACCAGGGCCCGCGCGGACGCACGGTGCGCCTGAATCTGGAACCCTTCACCCTCATCGGCGCCACGACGCGAGACGGTCTGTTGTCAGCGCCGTTCCGGGATCGCTTCGGCGTCCTGGAGCGTCTGGAGCCCTACCCCGACGAGGAGCTGGAACGCATCCTTCGTCGTTCCGCGCGACTGTTGCGGGTCGCGCTGACCGATGACGGCGCGCGAGAACTTGCGAGGCACGCACGAGGCACGCCCCGCATCGTCAACCGTTTTCTCCGCCGCGTCCGCGACTTGGCCCAGGTCGAAACCACCGGGGGGATCGATCGCCCCCTCGCCGAGAGGGGGCTCCGCATGCTCGGCATTGACGACGACGGACTTCTGCGCGTCGACCGATTGATTCTCGAAACCCTGGCCTTGGCTCAGGGACGCCCCGTCGGCCTCAAGACCTTGGCGGTGACCGTGGGAGAGGACCCCCGAACGCTGGAAGATGTCTTCGAGCCCCATCTCATCCGCGAAGGATTCCTGTTGAAGACGGCGCGAGGACGCCTCTTGACCCATCGAGGCTATGCCCTGTTGGGTCAAGCCCCCCCCCGCTTCGCGGACGACGGCCAGGGGCATCTTTTCCACGAGGAGTCATGAGACGTCCCCGCCGCCTCGCCGCGCGGCGGGCCTGGTTCCGCACCGGCGCGCTTCTGTGGGGTCTCCTCCTCTTGGTCCAAGTTCATCGTTGGTCCGCCTCCACCCTCGGCGATCGGGAGTGGTCCCGCGTGGCCGGGCCCACGACGATCCGCGTCCGCTTGGTCGCCGCGGGCCCGGCGCCGTGGGCGCTGCGACGCGCGCCTGCCCGCACAGAACAGGCCGGCCTTCTCGCCCCTGTCTCACCCACCGAAGCCCCCTTGATCCGCATCGAGAGTCGGCAAGGTCGGCTGTATGTCGGCGGTCGCGACATGGGCCCCAAGTTCGTCCTGGATGTTCCCGAACCTGGCGTCGAGATCGACGTGAACGGAAAAACCCTCGTCTACCACGGACGCCTCACTTTCTTCGGCGAGAAGAATGCACGACCGATCCTCACGCTCCCTCTCGAAGACTACCTGGCTCAGGTCCTTCCCCGGGAGATGCCCATCACCTATCCCGAAGCGGCTCTCGAAGCGCAGGCGATCGCCGCCAGAAGTTATGCAGCGAACGAAGTCCTCCGAAATCGACGGCGCGCCTTCGACGTCGTGGACAACGAGGTCTCCCAAGTCTTCGGCTCCATCGACCATCGCACGCCGCGGGCTCGCCGCGTCATCCAGGCGACCCGAGGAATCGTCCTGGCCTACGGTGATCACGTGCTTCCGGGTTTTTTCAGCGCCAACTGCGGAGGACACACCCGCCCCGCGGGAGACGCTTTCGGAGGGGAAACCCTTGCCCCCCTGGCCGGAGTCTCCTGCGCCGGATGCGGTTGGTCCAAGGATTATCATTGGTCGACCCGAGTGCCGTTGGCGAAAGCCGTTCAACGCCTCGTCCTGCCGTCGCGCCCCGAGAGCGTCCGAGTCCATCACGCGGGGGGCGATCCGTGGAGATCGAGCCTCGTTGTCAAAATCGGCGCATCCCGCCTGCGCATCGCGGCCCGTCGCCTACGACGGGCTTTCGGCCGGCGCCGAATTCGGAGTCTCCGCCTGGAAGGAGCATCCCTCGAAGCCAACGACCTCGTCCTCTCCGGACGGGGTTTCGGACACGGCGTGGGCCTTTGTCAACAGGGCGCGCGCGGCTATGCCGAACAGGGGTGGAGCGCCGAGGACATCCTCGCCCACTACTATCCGGGAGCGAGTTTAGCCATCCTGGCCCCATGAAGAGTTCCGGTTACCACCTTCTGAAGACCGATCAACAAGCGCGCAGAGGACGTCTCCATACACCTCACGGCCCGATCGAGACTCCGGCGTTCATGCCCGTGGGCACCCAGGCCACCGTGAAGGGGCTTCTCCCCTCCCAGGTGAAGTCCACCGGCGCGGAGATCCTGCTCGCCAACACCTATCACCTCCTTTTGCGCCCCGGTCACGAACTCGTAAGGGACCTGGGCGGCCTCCATGCATTCATGGGATGGGACGGCCCGATCCTCACCGACAGCGGCGGATATCAGGTCTTCAGCCTGGCCCACCGGCGCAAGATCACGGAGGAGGGCGTCGTTTTCCAAAGCCATCTCGACGGATCGAAGGTGATGCTCGGCCCCGCTGAAGCCATGCAGATCCAACTCGCCCTGGGCAGCGATATTCTCATGAGCTTCGATGAATGCATTCCCTACCCCATCGCCAAGGAGGCGGCCGAGGAAAGCCTCGCACGCACCCACCGATGGGAAGAGACGACTCTGCAGTTCCGGCCCGACGACGGCCGGGCACTCTTCGCCATCGTCCAGGGAGGCATTTTCGAGGACCTCCGCCTGCGATCCGCCGAATTCCTCACGAACCTGCCCTTCGACGGCTATGCCGTGGGAGGTCTCTTCGTGGGCGAAGAGCGCTCCGACACGCTCCGAGTCCTCCAGGCCGTAGGCCCGCATCTTCCCTCGGACAAGGCCCGCTACGTCATGGGCGTGGGAACGCCTCTCGAGGTGGTCGAGTGCGTGATGCGGGGCTTCGACATGTTCGACTGCGTGCTGCCCACGAGGAATGCGCGTCACGGGCAGGCCATGACGTTCGCGGGGGCGCTCCGCCTGAAGGCGGCCCGGTTTCAAAAAGATGAAGCCCCCATCGACGAAGACTGCGACTGCTTGGCGTGCGCCCGATTCAGCCGCGCCTACCTGCGACATCTTCTCATGGCGAAAGAGATCCTCGCTGCGACGTTGATCTCCCATCACAACCTCAGATTCATGCAACGTCTCATGGACGGTGTACGACGCGCCATCGAGGAGGGGCGGCTCTCGGATTTTCGCGATGACCTGGCCTCAGGACTCGGCGCTTCCTGAATCGTCGAAGACGTCCAGCCCCTCGTTCGCGCCCCGGGGTCGCCGAAACGCGCCCCACGCCTCCACGAGCAGCCATGCGGTGAGGAGCGCCAAGACGACGGCCACGAAGAATAGTTCATAGGGAACCGGGTGCCCGTCGGCTGTCGCCTCGAAGCTGAATCCGTGCGAGAAGTCGCGCAGGTTGGCCACCATGGCGACGGCGGTGGTGACCAACATGAACGCCATCGGAACACCGGTCACCCAAGGGTTGCGTCGCCGCTGCAAGAGGTAGAGCGTCGCCACCATCAGAGCCAGACCCGCGAGGAGCTGATTCACCGTCCCGAAAATCTGCCAGAGCGCAACCCCCGCGGGACGGCCGTTGATGCGGTAGAACGCGAAGAAGGCAATCGCCCCCACGGCCAACGACGTGGCGACGAAGCGGTTCCCGAGAACCGGCCACCCCACAGCCTCTCCGATCTCCTCCACGTTGTAGCGCAAAAGGCGTGTGGCGGAATCGAGCGTGGTGAGAGCGAACGACACCACGACGACGGCGATGAATGCGCCGGCGAGACCGGGGTCGATCCCCAGCTCGGCGATGAACTGCGCCGCTCCGTCGATGAAACTCGTCATCTTCGCGGTGAGGCCCGCCGCGGCATTCCAGTCGTGGTAGTGCTCCCGCCAAAGTGCCGCCGCCGAAGACCCCTCCGTCCCCCTCAGGCCGGCCGTCGTCGCCAGGACCGCGAGGAGCCCCAAGAGAGATTCCCCGATCATCCCCCCGAAGCCCACCATGCGCGCGTCCGTCTCCCGATCGAGTTGCTTGGCGGTGGTCCCCGACGAGACCAGGGAGTGAAAGCCGGAGGCGGCCCCACAGGCAATCGTGATGAAGACGAAGGGATAAAACGGCGGAGCCCCTTCCGGGCTCGCATCGAAGACGGGCGCCGCGAATTCCGGTCCCCAGACGAAAAACCCCACGTAACAAACGCCCAGTCCCAGGTAGAGCAGAAGGGAATTCAGAAAGTCCCGGGGCTGCAGGAGCGACCAGACGGGCAACACGCTGGCCGCGAATGCGTAGGCGAGAAGAACCCATTTCCATCCATCCGGATTCTTCCAAACCACCGGCCACTCGGCCCCCACCCAGACCAGGATGAGCTGGATGACGAATCCCGCAACGGTGAGGGGACCGATTCGGGCCCCCTTCAGAAAGACCCTGTACCCCACGAAGGCGGCCACGATCATCAGGCCCGCCGACGGGATGACCGCTGTCCCGTATGGTCCCGCGAAAAGGCCCGCGATCACGAGTGTGAAGACCCCCATCGCGAGGGCCACGCCGAAGAAGATGATGGCCAAGAAGAGACTCTTGGCTCGAGGGCCGATCACCCCCTCGGCCACCTTGCCGATGGAGTGGCCGCGGGCGCGGATCGACACGACGAGAGCGGAGAAGTCGTGCACGCAACCCACAAGGACGGCCCCCAGCACGACCCAGAGCATCGCGGGCGCCCAGCCCCAGATGACGGCAATGGCGGGCCCCAGCATGGGCGAGAGGCCGGTGATGGATGCGAAGTGGTGGCCGAAGAGGACGAACCGCCGGGTCGGCAGATAGTCGACGTCGTTGCGGAGGGCATGAGCCGGTGTCCGACGGCCGTCGTCGAGGGAGAAGATCTTGTTGGAGAGATACCCAGCGTAGAACCTGTAACCCAGAACGTAGAGAACGAAACAGACCAGGACGGGGAAGACGGCGGACATGGACGGGCCCTCCAAAGGGAAGGCCCCTCAGTTACTTGGGAGGGGCCACGCCGTCAAGCCTGCGACGGCTCCGCGTTCAGTGGCCGGAGCCGCGTTCTCCTCCGTCGCCCTTGGACGGGGTCTTCTTCTCGGGGGTCTTCTTCTCGGTCGGCGCGGAATCACTGTGGACACGGATCTTCACTCCGGGGAATTCCTTCTCGAGGATCCCGTTGATGTCCTGGCTCCCCAAACCTTGCTCGACGAGTTCCTGGACCCGTTGCTGGAGATCCTCCATCATGCTGTCGAACGAGAATCCACCGAAGCCGCCTTCGAGGTCGGTGGGCAACACGGGAAAACCCCGCAGGCCTTCCAGGCCACGCTGGAAAAACCTGTCCATCCCGCGCCGTCGACGAATGTGGGCCTCGAGCCCCTTCTTGACCCTTTGCATCTTGACCAGGGCCGACGCCACGGCGTCCCCCTTGTTCGCAACGGCCTTCAATTCCTCAATCGCATCTCCCAATTCCTTGGCGAGTTCGGTCAATCGCGGCGACTCGGATCCCTGGGTGGGCGAGAAACCGTGAAACCACTGTTTCATCTCCTCGTCCGGCAAGATCGGCTCTTCGAGAATCTCCTCGGGAGTCTCCTCCTGCTCGACGTCCTCCTTGGGCGACTCTTTTGCGTCCGAGGGAGGAAGGAGCAACCGGGGCTGGGAATCGGGTCCGGAGAACGGCACGTCGAGAACCAACTCCTTGCCTGATCGAACGACCCGGACGGTTTTCGTCGCACCGGGCTTCACCTTTGCGATCTCCGCCCTCAGTCCATCGAAGGATTCGACGGCGCGACCGCCGAACGCGACGAGGACGTCCCCTTCCAACACCCCTGCTTTCGCCGCCGGCATGCCCTGGGAGACCCTGGTCACGAGGAATCCGGTCCCCACGGTCATCCCCAACTTCTGTCCCTCGGGCAGTGGATCGGGAAGCGAAATCTCCAACGCTTTCCGTTCCCCGCCCCGAATCACGGTCATGCGGGCTTTGGAACCGGCGCCGAGTCGGTCGGCCCAGTCCACGAGGGCTTGCATGTTCTGAATGACTTCGTCGTCACAGCTCACGATGAAGTCCCCGGCCTTCAAGCCGGCTCGGTCGGAGGGCGAACCGTTCTCGACCGCTTCCACGGGTACTCCAAGAGTCAACCTCACGCCCAAACGGGGGCGACTCTGAGCGGTTCCAACTCCTAGCAACAAAGCGCAAACGAAGATCGAAAGGATACGAGGCGTCATGTCTCAACTCCCGTCGCGATGCCCTGAAAAGGGCGGGAAGGTGCTTGGCGGGGAACACGGCAAGAGCGTTCCCCCACTGCGTCTACGATTCCGGCGACAGGAGGCTCCGTCGATTTCAGTCGAGGACTTCGAGGCGGATCACCTGCACACGACGCAACTCGTCCGTCGTGGGCGGGGTCAGCATTTTCCACTTCGTGATCCCGATCTCCCTTCCGAGATACTCGGAAAGGTCGTACCGGAGGCTGGTGAGGAGATAACGATCCTCGGAAGCCTTGCTGAGAATGTAGGCCGGCTCCCCCGAGATGGAGTTCAGAACGTCCCTGCGCACGACGCCAATGCCGTAACGGAGGAAACTCCCGACGCCGCGCTCTTTGGCATCCTTGGCCGCCTTCCCCTTCCTGTTCCGGAAACGGGTCAAGGACTCCTCGTACTCCCGCCGGTGGCGGACCTCCTTGGCCGCCAGCTCGTCGACTTTTCGCTCAGCCTTGGCGAGCTTCTGCACGACATCGATCTTCCCCTGGACGTAGGAAGCCTTCCGCTCGGCCTCCGCCTGGAGATCGCGGTCCGCCACGGCCGCGGTTGCGATGTCTCGATACTTTCCACGCAAGCGCTCGAGAGCCTTCAGATCCGGAATCCCGTTGGTGGAGGTGAGCACTTTCTCCATCGCCTGGTCGGTGCTGGCGAGTCGCTCGAGCAAGCTCTTGCGACGCTCCTCTCTGACGAGTCCCTCGCGCGACAACTCACCGGTCTGCAATCGGCTCGATCTCACCTCCGCCGCCTTGGCCTCGAAAAGCGCCTGCGCTCTCTTCTGGTCGGCCGAGACCTTGACGTAGTCCTTCCAGATGTAGGCGGCCTGGTCCTTCGGGGCCAAAATGCGAAACCAGTTGCGGTTCTCGGAGCCCAACAATGTGATTTCCTGATTCGGTTTGAGTTTGCCCATCGCCGGCCAGTCGGTGGTCGGCTTCGGCCTCAACATCAGGTCGTTCACCACGACCAGCCCTCGCCCGGGCGAAGCCTCCTTGACGAAAGGATGGCCGGGCCGACCCTTGTGAACGTAGGCGAGGATCCCGCCCGGCAACTGCACGCGGGCCCAGTCACCTTCGTAGCCCGTGATGCGCACCGGGTAACCTCGAGGCAGAACCATCAATTCGGCATGATAGTCCGCCGTCCCCGCTCGAGCGCGCACGTTGTTCAAGGACACCTCACCGTAGCCCGTGCGCTCCTGGGCCGGGGCGGCCGCCACCAGCAGGAGGGAAACCAACAGGATGTTCACGATCGATCGCATGGCAGAATTCTCCCGAGGCACGCCTCCCACGCTATGGACCCACGGGGACAACCTCAACGCAGGTGGTGCTCGATGATGCGCCGCACCTCCTCGAAGGGGAGACCGTGCGTCTCGGCCAAGCGGAGACAATCCTCGTATTCGGGCTTCCTCTTCACGACCTTGCCCCTGAATGAGGCCACCTTCACCCTGACGGGGCCGAGAGGCGTCTCCACGGTCTCGATGCGCCGCGCGAGGACCTGCCGGCGACGGACCGCGGACCTCACCCCCAGAGTGCTGGTCTCGACGAGAACGAGTTCGGTGAGGTCGGACAGATCTGCGGGTCGGACAAGCACTTCCACCCGCCAGCCCGGCCGATTCTTCTTCATCTGCACGGGCTGGATCACCACGTCGAGAGCTCCCGCTTCCTCCAACCTGCCGCGCATCGCCCCCAGAGCCTCCCCGGTCATGTCGTCCACGTCGAAAACGATCTCGCCGACCTCCACTCCGGCGTCTTCTCCCGGCTCCCCTAGCAACGTGGCGCGCAGGACATTGGGAGGATTCCCACGGGGGTGGGAACCGGCCCCGTATCCGACTCCCACGACCCGCCCCGAGAACTGGGCCGTGACGAATTCGTCCACCATGACCGACAGAATCGCTGCGCCCGTGGGCGTGCAGAGCTCCTGATCGATGGCCGTGAAGCGAACCGGCATCCCCTTCAGGATCTCCGCCGTCGCGGGCGCGGGCAAAGGCATGGTCCCATGCTCCATCGCGTGCAAGCCCCGGCCGACGGAGACCGGGCACGCCAGGATGCGATGCAGCCCCATCAACTCCACCGCGAGGGCCGCGCCGCAGATGTCCACGATGGAATCCACCGCCCCCACCTCGTGGAAATGAATGTCGGCGGCCGGCACGCCGTGGACGCGCCCCTCCGCCTCGGCCAAGACGGCGAAGATCTTCGCCGCACGGCGCTTCACTCCTTCGCTCAGCGGTGACGCGGCAATGAGTTCCTGGATCTCGGCCGCCGAGCGCCCATGCCCATGATGAGCATGGCCGTGATCCTGCTCGGCCGAACCCTCGGGGTGCAGGGCGGCGTGTTTCTCCTCCTCCCAACCGTCTCCGGTCGCGGATCGGACGAGGACATGGAGCTTCGTGGCGGAGAGGGCTCCGCGGAGGACCTTCTCGGCACGGAGGCGAAACGGAACGCCCAAGCCGCCCAGGCCCTCTTGCAGAGTTTCCAAGGAGAGCCCCAGATCGATCAGGGCGCCCAAGAACATGTCCCCGGCGATGCCCGAGAACGGGTCGAGCAGCAGAATGCGCCCTTTTGCGCTCACTCCTCGGGTTCGCCCAGCAAGGCCAGCAATCGCGACTTCGCGGACGCAAGCGTCGCGTCGTCGTCCGCCTCCAGATTCAGTCTGAGCAGAGGCTCGGTGTTGCTCTTTCGAACGTTGAACCACCAGGTCGGATAGCGGACGGTGATGCCGTCTATGTGGTCCGTCTCGCCATCGGAGAATTCAGACTCGAGCCGCCGAATCATCCCTTCCTTGTCCTCCACGACGAAATTGATCTCGCCGGTCGCGGGATACCTTCTCAGCGGATTGACGAGTTCGGAGAGTTTCTTCCCCCTCTTCCGGAGGATCTCCAGGGTCAAGAGCATCGCGATGACGCCGCTGTCCGAGGTGAAGTTCTCCCGAAAATAATAGTGGCCCGAGAGTTCCCCACCGAAGATGGCGTTCGTCTTGCGCATGGTGGCCTTGATGAAGCTGTGACCGACGCGTTCGAGAACCGGCTTGCCGCCCTCCTGTTCGATCTCCTCGGCGACGACACGGCTCGATCTGAGGTCGTAGACCACATGCGCCCCGGGCTCCCTCCCCAGCAACTCCTTGGCCATGATCGCGGTCATGAGATCACTGGAGATGATCGTCCCGGTCTCGTCGACAAAGGCACAGCGGTCCGCGTCGCCGTCGAATGCGACGCCCAGGTCTGCGCCCGTGGCTCGCACTCGGGAAATGACGTCCTCCATGTTCTCCGCCTTGATGGGATTCGCTTCGTGGTTGGGAAAACTGCCGTCCAGATCGAAGTAGAGACGCTCCGCGGAAATCCCCAGGCGGTCCAAGACGGCGGGCAGCTCATGGCCGGCCATGCCGTTTCCGGCATCGATCACGAGTTTCAGATCGGTCGGACCTTCGAGCCATCGACTCACGTGCTCCACGTAATCGTCCGTGATGACGCGAACGCTCAATCCCCCCTCCTGCTCCGCCGGAGCGGGCAAGTCCTTGGAGGCCGCTTCCTCGAGGCGACGGATACCCGTCTCGTAGGAAATGGGCACGCAATCTTGCCGGCAAAACTTCATTCCGATGTACTCGGACGGATTGTGGGAAGCGGTGATCTGCACGCCTCCGTTCACCTGAAAATGCCCGATCGCGAAGTAGGTCTGAGGGGTCGACGCCAGCCCTATGTCGATGACGTCGGCTCCGCGGCGTCGCGCGCCTTCGATGAACGCCTTCGCTATGGAGGGCGCGCACGCACGCATGTCGCGACCGACCACGATGGGACCGCCGCCCAAAAGATCGATGAAGCCCGCCCCGATCTTGCGGGCGAGATCCTCATCGATCTGCTCGCCGTAGATGCCCCGGACGTCGTACGCTTTGAAAACGCTCATGATTGGAATTCCTCTTCGCTCAACGCCACGGCCAGGGCGCGCTGTACGTCGTCGTCGTCGACGTCGTTGTGGGTCACGAATCTCACGCGACTGGGGCCGATCGGGATGCAGAGCACGTTGTCCTCCGCGAATCGGGCCGCGACAGCGGAAGCCTTCCCCGTCGGCGTGTCCACGTATACGAGATTCGTCTCGGGTTCCTCCGCCGCGAGTCCCGGCTTCGCGTTCAATCCTTCCGCCAGAATCTTGGCGCGACGGTGGTCCTCCACCAAACGCCCGCGCATGTCACGGAGCGCCACGAGCCCCGCCGCCGCGATGATGCCGACCTGCCGCATTCCGCCGCCGAAGAGCTTCCGGACGCGTCGCGCTTCTCGAATGACCGCGTCGTCGCCCACGAGAACGGTCCCGATGGGAGCGGAGAGCCCCTTCGACAGACAGCAGGAGACCGTGTCGGCCGTCGCCGCCCAATCGCTGAGTCGAATCCCCGTGGCCGCCTCGGCATTGCAGATGCGCGCACCGTCCAGATGAAACTTGATGCCGTGGCGTCGCGTCAGTTCCCGCACCTCACGCAGATAGTCCAAGGGCAGCACCGTGCCCCCCGCCATGTTGTGGGTATTCTCGAGAACGATCAGCGACGTGACGGGAAAATGCTCGTTGTCCGTGCGGATCGCCGCTTCCAAATCCTCGATGGGAATGCGCCCCCGCTCCCCCGCGAGCGGTCTGGCCTGCAACCCGCTCAAAGCCGCCAACCCGCCCTGCTCGAAGAAGAACGTGTGCGATCCCGCCTCCAGGATGACCTCGTTGCCCCGCCGCGTATGGACCCGCGCCGCGACCTGATTCGCCATCGTGCCGGAAGGCAAGTAAATGGCTCGCTCCTTGCCGAAGAGGTCCGCGGCATAGACCTCCAGTGCGCGTACGGTGGGATCGTCACCGAAGACATCGTCACCCAGGGGAGCCGTCGCCATCGCCTCACGCATGGCGGGAGTCGGGTGCGTAACGGTGTCCGACCTGAAATCCGCGACGTCGCGCCCCTTCATGCGTTCGCCTTCAGGAATTCACCCATCCGGCGCAGGGCCTCATCGATGTTCTCCTCCGAGTTGGCGAAGGAGAGGCGGAGGTATCCCTCTCCGTGGGCGCCGAACGCCGTTCCCGGAAGAACGGCGACGCCGGCTTCATCGAGCAGACGACGGGAGAGTTCCTTGGCTCCAAGGCCCGTCTCGCGGATGTTCGGGAAGACGTAGAACGCACCGCGGGGCATCCGACAGCTCACGCCGGGCAGAGCGTTCAACCCGTCGACGATGAGTTTTCTTCGGCGGTCGAAGGACTCCACCATCTTCGTCACGGCGGTCTGGTCGCCGGTCAGAGCTTCCACGCCGGCGATCTGGGAAAACGAAGCCGTGCAGGAATTGTAGTTGATCGCGATCTGGGTGATCCGCTCGGCCAACTCGACCGGCATGACCCCGTAGCCCATCCTCCAGCCCGTCATCGAGTAGGTCTTGCTGAAACCGTCGAGGATGCAGGTCCTCTCGAGCATGCCCGGCACTTGGGTGATCGAGAAGAAATCCTCCCCGTAGAGGATGCGGGAGTAGATCTCGTCGGACAGGACGAAGACGTCTTTCTCCTTGGCGATCTCGGCCACGGCCTCGAGAAGATCCCGGGAGAGGACTCCGCCCGTCGGATTGCAAGGGGAGTTCAGGATGATCAGGCGTGTACGAGGCGTGATCAGATCCGCCACGGTGGCGGCGTCGAACTCGAAATCCTTCTCCTCGAGAAGCGGCAACGGGACGGCACGGCCGCCGGTGAATTCGATCATCGACTCGTAGATCGGGAAGCCCGGATTCGGATAGATGACATCGTCGCCCTCCTGAATCATCGCCTCCATGAGGTAGGACATGCAAGGCTTCCCACCGGGAAAGACGACGACGTTGTCGGGCCCCACGTCGATGCCGCGAGTCTTCTTCATCTCGCAGGCGACGGCCTCCCGCAGTTGGGGCAACCCGGCCGCGGGGCCGTAGTGGGTCCAACCCTCGCGGAGGGCTTTCACTCCGGCCTCGACGACATTCTCAGGCGTGTCGAAATCCGGCTCCCCGATTTCCAGGTGCACGACGGAACGGCCTTCCGCCTCGAGAGCCTTGGCGCGGGCCAGAACCTCGAATGCGCTTTCCGTGCCGAGGCGATTCATACGGTCTGCCAGGCGAATCATCGTAGGCCTCCAGGATTCAGGGAGTTGCATGGCAAGAGGGGCGTTGACGCGACGCCTCCGACGACGGAACCTTAAGGAGTCCCCCCACGAGCGTCAACGCGAGGGCCTGGATGATTCGATCTCTCACGCCCACTCTCATCGTCGCGGACCTGGAGGCCTCGCTGGAATTCTGGGGGGCGCTCCCGGGCTTCAGGGTCTCTTTCCACACACCGCCCGACTGGGCCGAACTGCGTCTGGACACCGGGGAGCGGCTGGCCCTCCGGCGGGGGAAAAGCTCCTGGGCCGGCGACGGAGGCTCCGTGGGACTACGGGGAAACCCGGATCTCGAACGCCAACTGCGGGAACTCGGCGCTCGAACAAGGGCCACGGAGCACATCGGAGGGCAAAGAATCGTCTGGTACGAAGGTCCCGACGGCTCCCGTTTTTACCTCTGGGGCCCGGAACGGTCACGCGACTGAGACACCCACCACGGGGATCAACGCAGGGCATCCCCTCGTCGCACCGCCCCTCCTCCGACCCGGACAGTGACGAGTTGTCCCATGATTTCGAGGATTTCCCCTCGCCCGACGACACGACCATCGCGGAGGAATCGCACGGTCTGCCCCGGCTGGCACTCCTGATCGCCGAGTCCGCGGACGAATGCCAGCCCTTGATCCCGGTCGACGCCGAGGACTCCGCCGAGGAGCGTGGCGGGCGGCGGCGAGACGACCTCCAACTCCACGAGGAGCCAGCGCCGCGTCCGCGCCCCCCTCCCCTCCGGCCGGCCCGGAGACGGAAAACCCTTCACGACGAAGCCGATCTCGTCCACGCCGAGCACCAATTCGTCGACGCTCCATCGCGAGGTGCCCATGGCCGGCAGATCGATCCACCTCGGGCGGCCATCCGCAAGAACGACCTCACGCCGGGCGAGCGGGCGCTCCAGGACGCCCAGGCCCAGATCGGCCGTGACCGCCATCTCCTTGCCGCCGGGCAGCAACGCCAACGCGAGCCAGCCTTGGAGCCCTTCGTGAATCGTCCCCACTTCCGGCACCGCGAGATCTCCCGATGGGAGTGTCGCCCACCGCCAGCTCTTGACATAGGACAGGGGCTCGAGGGCCAAGACCCGCAGGTCGGTGCAGGTCTTGCCGGAGAATCTCGCTCGATGAGTCTCGACGACACCCCGTCGCAACAGAGCCGCGGACAGATCTTCGGCTGCATCGCGCCCGAGCGCCTCGACCGACATCGTGGGGGATGTCTCGCCCAAGGCATCCACCGGGCCTTGGAACAGCCGGACCGTCCAGACGACGTCGATCGCACGGCTCTCGACGAGTTGCAGACTCCATTGCGCCGCACGCGACAACTCCTTCGTCGGGCCGACGAGTTCCACACCGCGACGCGTCGTTCTCACGACGCCTCGGCCGTCGGAACGACGGACCGATTCCGAGAAGAGGTTGACGGAGACGAGGGCAGGAAAACGACGGAGAAGTGCTCCTCGCAACCACCCGCCGAAGAGACCCGCGGGGTCCGAGCTGGCCTCCGTCGTCGTCGTCTCGGGAGGTCCGAAATAGACCTTTCGGCGGGGCGCCACCTGGCCGAGAACCGGTCCGGCAAGCGTGACGGCGAACAGAGCGACGGCGACGAAAAAGGGTGCCGAACGCTTCACGGAGATTCCCACCGCATCGCGCGACGGCGTCGCGCGGGAAGAACAGGACCGCTTTGAACGAGGGAAGCAAACCGTCTTTCGCCGAAACCTCTGCGTTGCTGCTCCACGCGCACCGAGGCCGGCGTCACGGGACGCCCGACAATCGGCGGCGCCGGGGCCGACTCGGCCACGGAAAGGGAAGCCCCCTGCCACGTCGCGCTCCCCACAAGCACCCCGAGAAGGACCGCCGCGACCGCCAGATCCCGAACGCGCGGGCGCCACACCGTCACGGGAACGGGAGGGCCGACGAAGGGCCCGTCGACGGCCGGCTTGGCGGCCATGAGGGCACGAATCTCCAGGAATCGTCCCCGACAGGACGTGCAGGACTCGAGGTGCAGCTCGAAGACGGCATCGTCTCCATGCTCGGACCGTTCGCCGCGCACCCAAGCCTCGACATCCCCGCAGCCCTGGGCGCGGGGTGAGTCGGCCCCCTGACGATGTTCTCCAAACGCCGTCATTGGACTTCATCTCCCGACCGAACCCGACCTCGCGTCACGCGGACCGTGAAGAGAGGCCCGAAGACCTCATGAACCAGGCCTCCCCCGATAATCTGCTTCCCGCGCACGAGACGGATTTCGTCGCCGACCTCGAAAGGCGTCTCGCTCGGCCCAAGGACGATGGCGAGTCCGGCTTGGCGATCGTAACCCTGCACGACTCCTCGACGCCCGGGGGTCGCCAGAGCCACCGGATGAAAACGACAAAGAACTTCCAACCGTCCGCCACTCTCGGCCCCCGCGAGGGCCGGCAGATCCAACGCACGGAATCCCACTTCGTCGGCGCCCAAGCTCAGGACACCGCTATGCCAAGTTATCCGACGAATTCGCGGCCGCTCCATGGTGAGGGTGCGGTTGCGGCGCCCCACCTTCGCAGACCAAAGGATGGGTTTCCCCGTTGCGACGGTGAATTCCAGATCGAGAGAAACGGCCATCCCGCCTCGACGCCCGAGCAGAAGCCCCGCGGCTCGGATATTCCGCCCGACCTCATAGCTCGAGATGACGGGTTGGAAGACCTCGGCCGCTCCCGACGTCACGAGTTCATAGTCTTTGACGTAGTTCTTCCGGGTGCCGGTGCGCAAGACCGCCTCGCGCCCGGACGCGAACTCCAGGCCGAGGGGCTCATCGACCACGACGTCCGCCGCACGGGCAAGTTCGTCGAGGCGGCGCTCGAAAGCCCGCGACGTGAGCGTCTCGAGGACCTCGGCGGCGGCGGCGGCTCCGACACGGTGATGGACGATCCAGATCTCGGCCTTGAGACGCGGCCCCTGTCGGGTCACGAGACCGCGGATGAGACGAGCCGCCTCCTTCACCGCCGTGTCCTGGCCCGTCACCTCCACGATCCGCTCCGAGGTCGCGGCGATGCCCATGGAATCCGAGCGCGCCAAGACGCGCTCCAGGATCTCCACCGACTGTACACCTGGGATGTGGCCCGCGAGGTCGCTGACGAGCCAGTGTTCCAAGAAACTCTCCGGTCCGAGGGTCAATCGGGAACGGTCTTCGAGTTCCACGGCGGCCCGAACCCTCAAAGGCGTCCGCAAGCGACTGACGCCCGGAGCGATCCCGGCGATTTCCCCGCGACCGGGGGATTGGGTATCAACCTGGGCCGGTATGGAGACGACGAGAATCAGGATCGCGAGAACGAGCCGCAACGGGCCGAAGTGGAATCGATCTCTCATGAGCAGCCCTCCTCGGACGTCCGTGATCGATTCCTGAGAATGTGCCTCCGCAGCTTCGCGCGAGCCCGAAACATCCATGTCTTGACGGTTCCCGGTGGGACATCCAGGGCGGCCGAAATCTCCTTGACGGTGCAGGACTCCCAGAAGTAGAGCACGAGACAGGCCCGCTCTTCCCGTGGCAGAATTCCGAGATCCACCTCTTCGCCGTACGTACGTGAGGGAGCTTTCGGCTCGGTCTCGAACGCACAAGGAATCTCTTGACTGCGTGCGCGGCGACGAAGCCGATCGATGCCCTTGCGGACCGCTGTCTTCCGGATGAAGGGCCAGGGGTCCCGATTGAGCTGCAAGCGGATCATGGCCTTCCATAGCGCGAACCAAGTCTCCTGATAGACGTCCTGGACGTCTTCTTCCCGTTCCAGCAGACGGCGTAAGAGCCCGTGGACCCGGGGACCGTGGATTCGCACCAAGGATTCGAACGTGGTGTCGATGACGGACCTCCCTCCGGGCTCCCCCGTTCACACGTCGCCGACCCGCCCCGGGTTTCGAAATCGGGGCAGCGGACGATCATCTCTGTTCAGTTCGCCGGTCGCTCAGCCAGGACCGCAATGCTGTCTCCCCGTAGACTGTAGCGAGTTCTGAGGCTCCATGGGAGTTTTCGCATCTCTTCCATGAGCCTGGCCCCGCCGCTGAGGGCCGGGGCGTGGTTGGGCCGGAATCGCACACCGTGGGTCGAGATCTTCACCACGCGAAGGCCGGCATCCTCGCAATAGCGACGTAGGGTCCGCGGAGTGTACAAGCACAGGTGGACCTGGGGATCCACGAGTTTCCAGTCCGCACCCACGAAGTCCCAGGTGTAGGAGTCGACGTTGACCGTATCCGCGAAAACGACGCCGCCCGGCCGGACGAGACGCGCCATGCGCTCGATGACTCGGCCCGGATGGGGTAGGTGCTCCAGCACTGCGTTGGAATACACGACGTCGAAGGCGCCCTCCTCGAGGTCCGCCTCCTCGAGGAGACAGGCCTGAACGTCGAGGCCGTGTCGCTCCCGCCCCCAGCGGGCACAGGACTCCACCGGCTCGACACCTCGGACATCCCAACCCGTTTCACGGGCTTGGTAGAGCAGCCCCCCCACGTTGCAGCCCACCTCCAGAAAGAGCCCTGTCTTCCGGTAGGGCTCGAAAGCTCTCAGCTTCGCACGGTAGGCCCGTTGCTTCTTCGTGCTGTAGGCCTTGGCGACGTAAGTCGAGAGAGTCTTCTCGAAATAGGCGTGGTTGGCGGCCCCGCCGGCCTCCGATCCCTGGTCGCTGAAGATGAAATCGCACTCCGGGCATCGAAGATACCGGGCGCCTCCTTTTTCGAGAAAAAAGGAAGCCTTCCTGCCTCCGCAGAGGTCACAGGAGAAAGAGGTTTGTGTGGTTTCGGACATCCCGTCTCCTCGATCCTTGCCCCAAGGCCCAGGACGAGGATGAAGAATCCGGGTCAAGAGTCCAATCTTTTTTTCTACACGGACTCGTCACGGCGGCCCGCACGCGGGGAAAAACACACGACCATCGAGAAAGAGTTTGACATCGAACTCCTAAAAGATTAGTAGATAGAGGGTCCCCGCGGACCGGAGTCTTCGAAGGAGAAGCGCCTCATGGCCAAACGCACCCTGTTGACGAACCTCGAGCTCGAACTGATGCGAGTGATCTGGTCGGCCGACTCGAACGCCTTGACGGTGCGCGAGG
>CAZLGG010000014.1:0-55334 GCA_964559135.1 uncultured Planctomycetia bacterium | reverse complement strand
CTCAGGACGCGGATCGCATCGGAGATCGCCAGCGAGCCGTCCTGATCGCAGTCGCCGCGGATGAAGACCCCCTGGGCGGCGGCCGGAGTGCACCAGGAGAGGGCGACGACGGAGGCGACGACCGAGGCGATGACGAGCGTGGCGACCGACGGGAGCTCCCCGCGGCGCGTGGACGCGTCGCTCGGGCTCGCTCCCCCTGCGGGAAGATGCTCTGGTGCGGGTACGGGTGCGGTGCGCATCCGGATGTACGGGCGTGGCGGTCCTCGCGGTCGCGTACGGGGGTTGCGTGAGACCTCATGGCGGCGAACCCGCCGCGAGGCGCCGCCGCCGACCCTCTCCTTCCGGTCCCGAGTGTAGCAGGAATCGAGGTTCCGGAAAAGTCGTGACGACACACCGCGCCGCTGCCGCACGCCCGCCGCCACGCTCGCGTTGACCCTCCGCGTGTCTCGTGGTAGCGTCACATCGGCGTACGCCAGGCCGCGGATGCCGACGGCGGAGAGATGCCGGAGCGGCCGAACGGGGCGGTCTTGAAAACCGCTGTCCTCGCAAGGGGACCCTGGGTTCGAATCCCAGTCTCTCCGCCATTCAAGCCGGGCGAGCCTTTTGGCTCGCCCGGCTTTCTCTTTGCCCCTCTTCTTGCAGGGAGAGGGGGCTCGGGTAGAATCCGCGCCATCATCGATTCGGAGCGAGGGGAGCCCCCATGACCTATCCGTTGTCACGTATCTTGGCCTGTGTCGTCCTCGTTTTGGGGTTGGCCCAGACGGCCCCCGCCTCGATTCCGGCGCCGCTCGCGGACGCCGCGGGAGTCGCGGCGGCGGCGCCCGGAGAGGAGACCGAGGGGGCACCCAAGGAGGAGAACATCTTTCGGCGGTTCGAGAAAGCTGCCGACAATGGCGCGGGGGTCCTCGTGAAGGCCCTCAGCGGCGTCCTCATGTGGAACGTCCTTTTTTGGCAGAAGGACATCAAGCTGCCGGTGATCGTCCTTTGGCTCGTCATCGGGGCCCTGGTGTTCACCCTCTGGATGCGCTTCATCAATCTGAAGGCCTTCGGGCATGCCCTCCAGGTCGTCTCGGGGAAATACGACAATCCCAAGGAAGCGGGAGAGGTCACCCACTTCCAAGCCCTTTCGGCGGCTCTTTCCGCCACGGTGGGCCTCGGCAACATCGCGGGAGTCGCCATCGCGGTGAGTGTCGGCGGACCGGGCGCCACGTTCTGGATGATCGTCGCCGGCTTCTTGGGCATGAGTTCGAAGTTCGTGGAATGCACCCTCGCCCAAATGTTCCGCAGCGTCGACGACAGGGGGCGCGTCTCGGGCGGCCCGATGCATTATCTGGGAATCGGTCTGAAGGAGCGCGGCGTCGGCGGACTGGGGAAGGTCCTGGCGGTGCTCTTCGCCGTCCTGTGCGTCGGCGGCTCGTTCGGCGGCGGCAACATGTTCCAGGTGAAGCAGTCCTTGGGCGCCATCGGCTACTCTGTTCCGGCGTTGCAGGAGTACAACTGGGTTTACGGGCTCATCCTCGTCGTCCTCGTCGCCATCGTGATCATCGGTGGCATTCGCCGGATCGCGCAAACGGCGGAGAAGATCGTACCGCTGATGTGCGGCATCTACGTCGCGGCATCGTTGTTCATCCTCTTCAAGAACTATGACCTCATCGGGGCGGCTTTCGGCGAAATCTTCGCGGGAGCGTTCAGCCCGACGGCGGCCTACGGCGGCTTCGCGGGTGTCCTCGTCGTGGGATTCCAGCGGGCCGTTTTCTCCAACGAGGCGGGGGTCGGGTCGGCCGCCATCGCCCACTCGGCGGCGAAGACCGAGGAGCCCATCCGCGAGGGCATCGTGGCGATGCTCGGGCCGTTCATCGACACCGTCATCGTCTGCACGATGACGGCGCTGGTCATCGTCATCACCGGCGCATTTGACAACGGTTCCGCCGAGTTCGTGGCCGCGCGCGGCGCCAACGACGGGGCCAGGCTCACCTCCTTGGCGTTCTCGCAGCAGATCTCCTGGTTCCCCTACCTGCTCTCGGTGGCGGTCTTCCTCTTCGCGTTTTCCACGATGATTTCGTGGTCGTACTACGGCGAGCGTTGCTGGACCTGGCTTTTCGGCGAGAAGAGTTCCATGAGCTACAAGGTCCTCTTTCTCGTCTTCGTCTTCCTGGGATCGGTGGTCAGCGCCACCAACATCTTGGACTTCAGTGACCTCATGATCCTAGGGATGTCCTTTCCAAACATCCTGGGGGTCTACTTCTTGGCGCCGAAGGTGAAAAAGGCCCTGGGCGTCTACATGGGGAAGTTGAAGCGGGGCGAATTCAAGACCTTCAAGTGAGGGACGGATTCACTCGGATGGAGCTTCCGGCCGCACCGCGAGCCGGAATCCCTCCGCGTTGAGGCATTCGCCGGACTTCAGATCGAAACGAAACCGATGGGCCATGCAGGTGATGGTGCCGTCGTCGTTCACTTCGCCATGCCTCTCCAGGTCGACGCCCGCGTGAGGGCAGTGGCGAGCGATCTGGTAGCACCTCCCGTTCGACGTGACGCGTATCGTCTCCTCCGATGCGGCGCGCCGTTGGAGCGTCTCCTCGTATGCGGCCAGGCGTTGCAGCGTCTCGGCGTCCTGATACTTGAGCAGAGTCTTGAGGTGGGGAACGAATCGTGGGGTTCGCTCGCGGAACACCATGCGCAGGGAAAGCATGACGTCGTCCCAGGTCGCTCGTCCGTCCAGAACGGAACCCACGGAGGACGCGGGAGCCTCGAGGATGTAGAGCGGATTCTCCGACGGTCCCTCGGCAACCAGACCGCGGGCGAAGTCGATGGAGTAGGTCGCTTGGTCCTTCTCGCCGCGGATGACGAAGTCCACCGAGCCTCCGATCTTCTCTGAGATCCAGGGTGAGACCGTTGCCATGATGCGGAAGTGGCCGAGAGCCGAGTCTTTCGGCGGCAGATCGCCCCAGTCGTAGGACACCAAGTCCTCCCGCCGTTTTCGATAATGCTCGATGTAGGAGGCCTTGTCGGTGTAGGCCCCGAAACGCGGGTCATCGAGGTCGGTGCGCGAGAAGAGATGCTCTTCATCCAGGGGGTCGCCCGGCATCGTGAACCAGCACCGCTTGGCTATGTCGGGCCGCCGGGATGCGAAATGGCGAGCGATGTCCAGTTGGTCCGGGAACACCGATGTCGAGCTCGTGTCGTTCATGCGGCTCAGCTCAGGATCGAGGAATACCGGCGGCCCCGCGAAGATCAGGACCCGGTCGGGGTTCATGAGGTCGATCACGCGCTCAAAGGCCTCGAGCTTGAGGGTGCGTTTCTCTATCCTGCGCTGGAGCATGTCGTCGGATTCGTAGTCGTAGCAGACGGGGTACTCACTGGCGCCCGAGCCTTGCAGGCAGAAAGCCTCCACGTGCCCGAGCGTCTCCTTGATGCGCAGGAACTGGTCCGTATTCAGGCGGGCGTCGTTGAGGTTCAAAAGATTGCGATCGCCGTCGCGCCAGACCATGGCTGAATCCACCTGCCCCGGGGATTCCTCCGGTACGAAACACATCTCGCCTCCCGCCCGAAGAGGAAAGAACGCGAACGCGTCGTGCTCCATGATGCGATCGGCGAGTGCGCCCAGCCGACGTCGAGCGTGCCGCACGAACCAGGAGGATGGGAAACGGGCGATGTGGAGTCGCGCTTCGGGGTCGGCCTTCAGGATTCTCGTGATCACATCGAGATCGAAGTGATCCTCGTGATTGTGGGACAGACAGATGTCCGTGACGTCTCGCACGGCTTCGTCCTGGAGGGGATAGTTCTCCGGAAACTGGAACCAGGAGCGGAAGAAGGCGCCCTCCCTGCTCAGCCATGGATCCATGATGCACGCGGCACCCGGCCGGCCTTCCAGTTTCAGACAGGCGTGCCCGTAGTGAATGAACTGCATCGGTGGATCTCACGCAGGAACGAGGGACGCCGCCTCGCGGACGGCCCCCACCACTCGAATCTGGTCCTCGGGCTCCAGGTCCGGTGAAGAAGGCAAGCAGAGCGCGCTTCGCCAGATGGCGCGAGCGCGAGGAGCCTCTTCGCGGATGGCGTCCTGAAACGCCGGTTGCATGGAAAGCGGTGCGAATACGGGCCGCGTCTCGATGCGTCGACCTTTCAGATACCGTAAGAGTTCCCGTCTGGTGATGCCAAATTCCGCCTCGTTGACCAAGACGGCGGAGAGCCAGTGGTTCGATCGGCCACCGTCCGTTTCCTTGTGGAACGTGATGCCGGGGATCGAGGCCTCGCGGAAGAGCGCATCGTAACGCTGGGCGATGGCGCGTTTGGCCTCCACCCGGGTTTTCAGATCCGCCAACTGGGAACGGATGAGGGATGCTGTGAGACTGGACATCCTGAGATTGTGCGCAGGGACGTCGTGGACCCACTCCGTGGGGTCTTCGGGAAGTCCCGTGCGTGCCGTGGTGGCGAGGTGTCGCATCTTTTGGGCGGCCTGCACGGTGGGAGCGACCAGGATCCCGCCCGACCCTCCGGTGACGATCTTGTTGCCGTTGAAGCTGAGAGCCGCCCAGTCTCCGAGCGACCCGGTGGGCCCGGCCGGCGTGAGGGTCCCCAGCGCTTCGGCGGCATCTTCGACCAGGGCGAGTTCCCACCGGGATGCCAGATCGCGCAGAGCCGCCAAGCCGCACGGATGGCCCAGCATGTGGACCGCGACGAGAGCCTTGACCCGACGCCCGGTTCGAGTGTGAATGACCCCTGCCGGTTCGCGACGGCAGGAGCGGCTGAGGAAACGTTCGACGGCTTCCGCATCGAGACCCCAGGTGGCGCAGTTCACGTCCACGAGGGCGGGCAGGGCGCCCAAGGAATACACGGGATTCACACTTCCCGCAAAGGTGAGGTCCGGAGAGATCACGAGTTCGCCACGACCGATGCCGGCTCCTCGATAGGCGAGGAACAAAGCGGCCGTGCCGCTGACCAGGGCGACGCAGCGGGCGGCATCGACGTCGAGGACCGCTGCCACTTCGCTCTCGAGGGCTCCCACCTCGGGGCCCGCGGCGCTCACCCAGCCGGAGCGGAGGGTTCGCACGACGTTGTCCACGTCTTTCTCCGAGATCACGGGGACCGCCAGGGGAATCGGGGTCTCGGTGTCGGTGGAATCGAAAACGCCCGTGGCGGGGCCGTCTTCGAAGAGCTTTCGATACCACTGCCACGTATCTCTCAGTCCTTCTTTCAGGGTGACTCGCGGAGCGAATCCGGTGAGAGCTTCCAGCTTGGACGTGTCCGGGAGCCTTCTTGCCGGCGACTTGGAGGGGGCCTCCTCGTCGATGAGGGCCGGACGCCGCCCGACGGTCTCCATGATTGCGTCATAAAGATCGGCGATGCTGGTTTCGGCGGTGGCGTCGCCGATGTGGACGATGCCCGCCCGATCGAAGCTGTCGCATTCCATGAGGGCCGTGGTGGCCCGAACCGCGTCATCGACGTGGCAAAACGCCCGGGTTTGCTCCCTTCCGAATCGCCGAAGGGGAGATTCGCCGCGATGGAGACGCTCCATCACTTGCGGGATGACGTGAGAGACGCCCATGCGGGAGCCATAGACGTTGTGAAAGCGGACGACGGCGGCAAGCAGGCCTCGTTGGCGCGCCGTTTGGAGCACGTAGGTCTCGCCCAGGATCTTGCTGGCCGTGTAGGCCGACCGGGGGTGGCTCGGGTCGGTGACGACGAGGGGCACCGTCTCCGGCGTGGGGAGGGGAAGCCCGCCTTCGAGTTCGAGGCCGAAAGAGTAAGTCTCGCTCGTCGAGGAGAAGATCAGGCGTCCGTTCTCGGCGAGCCCTCCTTCGGAGGCCCAGTCCACGACGTGGATCGTCGACAGGGTGTTCGTGCGAATCACGTCCGCCGGTCGTTGCATCGTCGCGTCCACGCCGACGACGGCAGCGAGGTGGTAGACCCGGTCGACACCCTTCGGGAGGGCTTCCAGGGCCGTCGCCGTCGTCAGATTCGCTTCGATGAGCCCCACGCGCCGGTCGGAGAGGACAGCGTCCAGGTCCGCATCGCGGCCATGCCGACGGAGCGTATCGACGAGGGTGATGCGATCTTCGGGACCGGCCGCGCAAAGGAGGGCGCGGGCCAGGTGGAGACCTATGAAACCCGCGCCGCCAGTGATGAGGTGATGCATGGAGCCAGTCCGATCGATTGGTAGACGATTCCGGGAATGTCGCGGACCGCGATGGGGGAGGCGTCCGCCTCGCTCAGACGAAATTCCGTGGGGCCCACGGTTCCCTGCTCGATGGCCATCCCGAGTGCGCCTGCGAGTGGGGTGTCGAAGATCCGCCAGCAGTCCATGAAGAGCAAGGGGGCGTGAGCTCGAGAAGCGAGCACGGGCAGGCTGGCGCCAAGTTCGCGATAGCCTCGATGGTTGTTGAGGAACACCACGGCGTCGGCGGACTCGAAGCCTTCGGCAAGCGATGTCGGTTCCACTCCCATGGCGCGAAGGCGCGCGTCACTCACTTGGAAGTCATGGGCGAGCACCACGCCCAGCCGATGCCCCACGGCTTCCAGGATGGGTTCGAGGGGATTGCCGCGGGTGTCGTCCGTCGGCGGCGTTCCCTTGTAGGCGACCCCGCAGAACAACACGCGGGCCGACGAGGGGTTCTTGCCGAGCGAAAGGAGCCCTTCGACGAGGCGGCGACCCAGCTTTCGGGGTAATTCCTCGTTGATCCGCCGTGCGTCCCGCACGAGGCTGGGCTCGGTGTCCGCCGGGGCGTCGAGCAGAAGATAGGGATCTTTCGAGAGACACCCTCCGCCGACGAATCCGGGATGGGCCACGTCGGGTCGCGGGTACTCGAAGTTGGCCCCGTGGACGACCTCTCGCGGATCCA
The DNA here is from genome assembly GCA_964559135.1 of uncultured Planctomycetia bacterium. Classification (GTDB taxonomy): domain Bacteria; phylum Planctomycetota; family DRQF01; genus DRQF01. The sequence goes on along the minus strand of CAZLGG010000014.1, from coordinate 48,495 downwards.
CGCCATGGCGTTCCGCGTACCCGGCCATCTCGTTGGCGAAGGCGTAGAGGACGTCGGTGTGAGCGTTGTTCACGAGTTTCGTCAGCTCCGTCGCCTCCGGCGACGAGAGGGTGACGACGCGTGTGCAGAACCGCCCGAAGAAGGCACGTGCGGCTTCGGTGGAGCGTGGATTCACGCCTCCGATGAGTTGGGGGAGGTTTTTCACCTCCTGGAGCGCTTGTCCCTGAATGGTGCGCTCGGGGCAGAATGCCAGCAGGACATCCTTCGTACGGAGCATGTCGCGAAGGATCGGTTGCAGGATGCGCGTCGTGGTGCCCACGGGAACCGTGCTGCGGACGATGATCAGGGTGTCCGAGGTGATGTGCCCGGCCAGACCTTCCAGCGCCGCGATGAGATGGCCGAGCCGTGGACGGCGTGTGGCGTCATCCACGGGCGTGGAGACGGCGAGAACGACGGCGTCGAGGGTCGCGTTGCCCAGGTCTTCACCCACGAAGAGGTTCCGCTCCATGTGGGCCGCGAGAATCTCGGGGATTCCCGGCTCGTGGAACCGGGGGTGAGTGTCGCGAATCCCTCGGATCAGCTCCGGGTCGACGTCGATGCCGTGGACGAGGAACCCCTCGCGGGCGAGGACACAACTCAGCGTGAGTCCCACGTATCCCAGTCCCACGACGGCCACCCGGAAGTCGGTGTTCAGTCTCGGCTGCATCCTGCTCTCCCTCAGGCGGAGACATTGGCGTCTCCCTGCATAATCATTCGGCAGGGAGCCCCTCCGACTTGAGTGCGCGGTCGAGGAGGGGCGCTCAGAGGAGATGCTGGGTGATGCGGAAGGAGAGATCCGAGCCGCCCCGGGTGGTGTGATCACGGACGAGGTCGAACACCTCTCTCAACCGGATCTCCCCTTGCCATTGGTGAAGTCGGCCCCCCCGCGCTTCGACGCGACCTCGCCAGATCTGCTCGAAGTAGCCGGACCACGTCGAACCCGCGGCCTTCCGTCGCCGGTAGGCCAGGACTTCAAAGCGGCTCTCCAGCGTGGTTCCGGGGGCCCAGTTCTCGAGAAAGACGCCACCGAGGGGAGGGAAGACCTCTTCCTCCAAGGAGACCTTCATCCTCTGCGCGACTCCCGCGGACGCCGACGTGGGAAGAGGAGGTATGAGCGCCGCCCGCTGGTGCTTGCGCACCGCCGCGGGAAAGGGGCCGGGGAAGAAGAGCCCTCCTTTGGCGAAGAGCACAGGCCGCGCGTTGGACCCGTTCGAAGCGAGACGGATGTTGCCGTCGGCCGTCCAAGTGAGAAGCAGGCCTCCAACGCCCACCCAGGGGGCGGGGGGGGAATCCAGGGAGGTGAGACGCACCTTCCATGTTCCGGGGGCTGCGTCTTCCACGCGGAAACGAAAGCGCCCCCCCGCGGGGATGCCAACGAGGCCGTCGCCCTCGGGCTGCCGGGTCTCCGCGTCCAGTCGGCTCTCCAGATCCCAGGTCTCACCGGAATTCAAGGCGTACTTGGGGCGGACGGCTTCCCCGGTGGGACGGGGCAAAGCTTTGATCGCCCGATCCACGGATTCTCCCAGGGGGGAAATCGCCGTGCCCGGCGGGCTCGTGTGCACGAACCATTGCACGATCACCGCCGGCACGATGGGGATCAACAAAATGGCCAGGATGATGGTCGTCCTGGTGCGATGGGATGCGGATCGACGGGTTTCCATGCCGCGAGGTTAGCAGCGGGCGCGACCTCAAGGAACCAGATCGAGTTGGTGCGCGTCCGAGAAAGCCAGGAATCCGTTCGAAGCCACCGGGGAGATGGCGAGACTCTGGACCAGCATGCTCACGCCAGCGAATCCCGGCGGCACCAGGTAGCTGTGGGTGTTGCCGAGGACGGGGGCGATGGCGGCCTGGAAGCCTCCCGGCTGCTCGAGTCCGTTGAAAAGCACGATGGCGGTGCCCTGGAGACTGAACCACATGCCGGGCAGGGGACCGAAAGGAGGGATTCCCGGGAACGGGAAGGGCTCCACGATGATGACCGGAGGTTCGCCGTCGAAGGTGCCTCCCGGCGAGACGTAGTGAACGTAGAAGAAGTCGCCGGCCTGTGCGGTCTTCACCTCGTTTCCGGGGCCGGACGTGGGGACTCCGTTGACGCCGGTCGACATGACGAAATCCTCTCCGCTCCCCGGATACAGGGCGGTGTTCACCGTTGCGCTGGGAACCGTCAAGTCGGCGAAGACCGCGAAATGATCGGAGGATTGGGCGCTGGCGGTGGGAGAGAGGGGGGCGCCGACCTTTGGCAGCCAGTTCCCGATCGGTGTGTCATCGATGCCGTTGTCGCGGGCCGAATTGTAGACCTCGTCGCCGCTCAGAAGAGCACCGTTCGCGTAGATCACATAGTCCAGGCGCCGGCCCGAGGAAGGGCGCGTGGCGTAGAGTGTCGTGCTGTCTTCCTGGGTGGCGTCCGCGATGAGGGCGCCCATGGCCATGAGACTGTTGAAGGGGTCGTAGACCACGGGGAAGCTGATGTCGGACCCCAGGGAGTACGTTTGGGGGAGACCGCCGGGGATCCCGTTGAACGTCTGCCCGAAGGGGCCGTCGCCGAGATCTTCGTTGAGATCTCCCACCACGAGCCAACTCCCCATCGGGTACTGGGTCTGATAGGCGGAGATGGCCTGGGCGAGGCGGTGGAATTCGATGGCGCGCCGGAACTTGTTCTCGCTGAAGGAACCCGCTTTCAGGTGCAGGATGAACAGCGCCGTTCTCTCGGCGGCGTTCGGCACTTGGACATGGACTTCGAAGATGTCCCGCGTGATGTCATTGGCATTGGGGTCGCCCGAGAGCTGTGCCGCACTGTGGGACGCCGTGAAGAGAATGGGAAAGTTGGAGAGGACCGCTCCGCGGAAATCCCCCGAAAGCGTCCCCGAGACCGAGGACACCGCCCAATCGGAATAGCCGGCCGCCGTCGCCAGCGTCGGGACGAGAGCCGCTTCCGAGGCCGTATCGATTTCCTCGAGCGCGACCACGTCCGCACCGATCCGCTGGATGATGTTGACGGTCTGATTCCACTCATTGCTGCCTTGGTTGCCGAGGGACTGGGTATTCCAGGTGGCGACGCGCAGGGCTTCCTGGGCCCAGGAAGGTGAGCCCAACAGAACCAGGGCGAGGACGAGGAGCAGGACGGACGGCTTGCCCTTGGGCATGACGGATTCTCCATGGATGAAACGGCGGCCTCATCTTACCGATTCGCCCCGCGAGGGCCCAGATAGGGGGGGGCCGAGGGTGTCCGAACGATGCGCCCCCGGGGAGGGGGCTTCAGGGGGACGAGCGAATAGTGCCGGAGGAGGGACTCGAACCCTCACTCCCATTACAGGAAACGGATTTTGAATCCGTCGCGTCTGCCAATTCCGCCACTCCGGCTTGGAACGGGATCTTAACGGAAGGTCGTGGGGGATCAATGGATGGGGGAGGAGGAGACTTGGGAAAATAATGGGCCGGACTGAAAGAATGATGCTGCCGGGCGAGTCTTGTCGTGGAGAAGGCTCGCGAGGGGATACAATGTCACGGACCGAGGTCCTCTGCCCGGATTGAGTGCATGTTCCGACAGATCCTGAAACTGAAACAGGCTCGCAAGGCGTTCAAGGAAGGACGCTTCCAGGAGGCCCTCTCCCTCGCGGACGATCCCGAGGTCAAGGACCACCTTCAGGCGAAAAAGTTGCGGGACCGGGCTCTCGAGGCTCTGGCGGGTGAGGTGGAGCGCCATGAGCGGGAGGGAGACCTCTCCCTTGCGATGGCCGAGATCGAGAAACTGCGTCACTGGAGGGACGACGACGCCCTTCGTCTCCACGAGCGGCGTTTACGTCGAGAAAAACAGGATCGCGAGGACGACGCCGGTCGCATGAGGCAAAAATACTACAAAGCCCGTCTGCTCATCGACCGAGGCGATATGGACGGCGCGCGCGCCCTGCTTTCGGCGATTTCCTCCGTTGAACGCACCCCCGAAATCAATGAGCTGCTCGTCGAGATCGAGCAGCGTGCGAAGGATGCTCTGCGCTGGATCGGCGATGCCCGTTCCATCCTGTCCGCGGATCCCGTGCAGGCCGAAGAGTTGGCTCGCAAGGCCGAGGCCCTCCACCCCCAGGCTCCGGAGCTCGCCGAGTTCTATCGGGACCTCGCTCGATGCAAGGTGAAGCTCGTGACCGACGGCGATCTTTCCGACGGGGCGCTGGCAGCGTTCCTCCTGGACTGGCGTCTCTTCAAGCGCCGCCACTTCCACAGCGAGATGACGGCCGACCTGGTCCGTAGCGAGGCGGCTTTGGTGAAGCTCCTCTCGAAGCGCGTTCGGGAGCATCTCGCAGCCGGGCGTTACGCCGAGGCCGAACGTTTGATCGATCGTCAAAGCGACGTCTTGGCTCGTGACCACGATCTGGAGTCTCTGAGCAGAGGTCTCAAGAGCTTGGCCGAGGCGCGGACGGCGTTCGAACAGGGGAGCTACGAGGACGCCAAGGCTCGCCTCGAGGAGGCGACGGCTCGGCTCCCCCGGTCCGCCCATCTCAAGGAGTTGGGCCGCAGCATCGAGCGCGCACGGCGGGAGATCCAACCGGCGATCGAGGAGGCCACGCGCCTTTTGAGAGAACGTGCGCTCCACGAGGCGAAGGCGCTCGTCCTGGGTATTTTGGAAGGAGCACCGGGCCACATGAAGGCCGGGCGTCTTCTGGAGCGCATCAACGCCCAGTGGACGGAGACGTTGCGACATCTCGACGAAGCCCGCCGCCGCGTGGGTGAGCGACGCTTGGAGGCGGCCTCCGCGGCTCTGCAACGCCTGGAGGCTCTCGGCTGGGAGGATCCCGAAGTCGACCTTTTGCGGCGAGAGATCGCTCATCTGGAGAGAACGAAGCCATCCATCCCGAAGCCTCATGATCTCGTCGGTGATCACGGACGACAAAGACCCGCGGGCTTCGGAGGAGCCGCGCCCCGTGCCGTCGCTCACGGCGGCGCTTTGGGACCGCTCTGGGTTCTCGGCGTGGAGGAGCACGGCGAGATCCTCGTCGTGGAAAAACAGCAGATCATGTTCGGCAGTGCCGCGCGGGGCGTCGCCGATCTCATGTTCATGGCCCCTCTCGCGGCCCGCCATGCGATTCTGCGTCGTCGTCGGAGTTTTCATGGTGGGGATGCCTATGTCATCGAATCCGTGGAAGGACGGCCCGTGCGAGTCAACGGCGAGGACATCACCTCCGCAACGCTGAAGGAAGGGGACCGGGTGGCACTTGGAACTCGAGTGCGTTTCAGGTTCCGCTATCCGTCCGAGGTGTCACGTGCGCCCATCCTCGACTTCGAGGGGGCGGAGTTGGTGCAGGGACTTACGCAGGCGATTCTGCTGCCGCCCACCGGTCGCGCCGGGGCGATCCGTGTCGGGAATTTGGTTGACGCCCACGTCGCAACATCCGATTTTTCGGGGAGTTGTGAGGTTTATCGAGAAACGGCCGCGGAGGGCGGGCAGCTCGTGGTCCAGGGCGCCAACGGCGTCGCCGTGGACGGCGACGCACCTCGGAGCCGGGGGTTCTGTCGCGATGGCAGCACGGCCCGGGCCGATGATCTGACTCTGGTTTTTCGCTCGATCGCCCAATCCGATTGAACGGGAATATTTCGGCCGCGGTCAGAATGATGAGTGTTCTGGAAACCGGAGGTTTTCATGGTCAAAGGTCTTTCGAGATTCGCCGCGCTCATTGTCTCGCTCATCACGCTCTTCGTGGTGATGGGGGTTTGGTCATTGACCGTTCGGTCTCGCAGGGCCCGTGCTCAGTTCGTCCGCGAAGCCACCGTCGAGCGAACCAAGGCCGCCGAGAGTCGCTTTCAGGCTTCAGTCAGGGCCGGCGAGAAAGGGGTGAGCGTGACGATCGATTCCGGCACGGCGGAAGCTCTCCCATACGGTCCCGAAGGCGTCGAGGTGCGATCCACCCTTTCCGACGCGATCGATGCCGTCGCCGATTCCGTCGAGCGTTTGACCCGAAACGGGCGTCTACGCGGTCGTCGTATTCGAGAGGTCGGAGTCGTCGAGGCGCGCCGCAGGGACGACGCGCCGGACATCCGCTCGGCCCGCCTTCGACTGGTCAAGGTTCTCCGGGTGCGAGGAGTGAATGCCCGCGACGGAGAGGCTCGCAGATTCGGCGGCATGACCCTCGAGGTCTCTCTGCGCAAGGAAGGCGAGGATGCTGAACTTCTTGGCGTGTACGCACGCGACGGCGGGTTCATGCGGGAGATCCTGATCGAGGGTGAGGACACCGGTGACGTTGTCGACTCTCAACTGAATTTCGAGATGCGGAATTTGCCCCGCGCCGACCGTTCCATTCTGAGATTCAAGACCGCCGTGACGTTGAGTGCCGACGATGCCCGCGAGGACGCGTTGGATCTGTTGGCGAGACGCATCCGCAAGGAACTGTGGAACTTGGCTCTCGTCTCGACGGCCATCGACGAGGCCGACGCCTCCGAATATGAGCGCCGTGTTTGGGATCGCTACTCCAGGGACTTTCTCGTGGGGCTCGGAGCCCTGCAGACGCGACCCGAGACCGTGGACGTCGATGGAGATACCTTTCATCGAGTCGAGGTCAGCTGGGTAGCGAGTCGTCGCGACCTCAGGGATTTGGCGAAGGGCGTGGCGCTCTCCATGTTGGCCGAGCGCCGCGAACCCTGGCTGAAACTCGGCTTCAGCCTGGGCTTCGCCGTCCTCGCCCTGCTGCTCTGGTTGAAGGTGGATTGGCTCCTGAAGGGGCACTTCGCCGTCCTTTCGAAACTTGGATTTGTTATGCTGGTCGTCATGGGTGTGGGCCTCATCTGGAGCTTGAACATCCATGTCTGACTTGGCCCCTGAAAAGACTCCCCCCGTCGACGCGAGGGGACAAGAGGATCGGACTTCGAACCGGGATGAGAGGTGGACCATGGACTGGGAAGGTTTCTTCACCTCCTACAGAAAACCAGGCTTCATCCCCGGATTCGAAATCGTCAACAAGCTGGGGAGCGGCGTCTTCGGTGAGGTCTACAAGGCCCGCAAGGAGTCCATCGGCAAGTTCTACGCCATCAAGTTCCTGAAGGTGACCGACGAGCGCGTCAGCGAGGCGATCTTCAAGGAATTGGACTCCCTCAGATTCTTCGCTCAGATCGATCACCCCAACCTCGTGAGCATCGAGGACAAGGGGGAGGTGATGGGTATCCCCTACATCATCATGGGCTACGCCGGCGATGAGACCTTGAAGAAGAGGTTGGCTCAAGGTGCTCTTCCCGAAGCGGAAGCCGACGAGATGTTCCGGCAGATTTGCTCCGGCGTCGCCGCACTTCACGAAAAGTCGATCATTCACTTCGATTTGAAGCCGGCCAATATCTTCATGAAGGGACACCATGCCCGCGTCGGTGATTACGGGCTCTCGAAGCTCGTGAGTGAGTCCCACATGACGATGTCGATCGGTCGAGGGACACCCTACTACATGGCGCCCGAGATGTTGACGCGCAAGGGCGACCATCGCAGCGACATCTACTCTTTGGGCGTGATTCTCTACGAGATGCTCACCGGAAGAGTGCCGTTCACCGGAGACAGTGAATGGGAGGTCCTCCGCAAGCACGAGAATCAGAAACTCGAGATTCCCGACATCGTCAAACCTCCCTATCGCGGCATCATCCAGCGGTGCATGTGCAAGCAGCCCGAGGGCAGATTCCAGAGCGTGAACGAGATCCTGGCGCTCCTCGAGGGTCGCCCTGTGACGGCGTCGAGGCCGCCGGCAGCGTCGCCGAAACGTGGCTGCGGCCCCCCTCCCTTGCCACGAAAGTCGGGGGAATGCGGCGGGTTCCGGAAGCGCACCCGGGTCGAGAAACGACTTGGCGGTGAACTCGGACGTCTGGCCGAAGTCGCCCGGCGCAATCCCAGGTCCGAGGAATACCGGGCGGAGTTCGCCGCGGCTCGGGCGGCGAAAGTCCTCGAGCCTGTCGGTCAGGATTCGGTCTACATCGATTTCGAAGAGGACCCGGACGAACCGTCCGCTGCTCCGTCCAACGAAGCGGCCGCCGCAAGGCCGTCCCGCCCCGCGAGGCGTCGCCGGTCATTTTTCGGATGGCTCTTTCGCCCCGTCACCGTCCTGATCAGTGGCGTCATGGGGCTGCTCAAGGGCATCCTTCGCGGATTGGGAGTTTTCTTCGCGAACTTCCTGCGATACGCTCTCGTCATCGGAATCACTTTGGCTCTGGCGTTGCTGATTCACGCCGCGCTGCGGGGATTCGACGGAGAACTCATTTTCGCAGGTTGGTAACCCCCTTTGCCCAGAGAACGATTCGACTACGACATCGCCAAGCTCCAGGCCATGGATGCCGAGGAGTGGGAGGCGTTGCAGCGCGACTACTACCAGCGCATTTTCTATTATGTGAAGCGCCAGGTCACCGACGCGGACACGGCTGAGGACATCACGTCGGAGACCTTTCTGGGAGCGCTCAAGGGCATCGCTCGTTTCGACGAACGCTACAACATCGAGCAGTTCCTCTTCGGGATCGCTCGCAAGAAGACCATCGACTGGATGCGCAAGTCGGGACACGAACGGCAGATCTCCGGCAAGGACGACGACTCTTCGAGTTTTTTTGGCAATGTGCCCTCCGAGGAGATGTCGCCGGCTCAACTCGCCGTCGTTCGTGAGAAGGTCATGAGGCAGCGAGACGCTCTCGTGGAGATCCTGAGGGACTACGTGGGGGACCTTTGGGAGTCGCGGGATTTCCGCCGCTTGAAGACGATCGAATTGATTTTTCTACGTCGCTGGCGTCACCGTCCTATTGCCGATCTGCTCGGCTATCAGGACGAGAAGGCCATCGCAGGCGTGAAGTTCCGGGCCATTCGCGACTGGCAGGACCGTCTCCGCAGGCGAGACCCCAACAAGACCCTGTTTTCCAAGCTCTGGGAGTCCTGAGGATGTCCTGCCCCCCCGTTCAGCAGATCGTCGAAGCCGTCGAGCGTGACGAGCTTTCCGAGGCCTTGCAGGACCACATCCGTTCCTGTCACGCCTGCGCCGACGTGTTGGCGGCCCTGCGAGATGAATCGGATGGACTCACCATCTGCGTGGGCTCCCTCTGGGTCAAGGAACGGATCACCTGCCCCCACGCGGACATTCTTCTCGGGTTCGTCAACGACGGTTTGGATCCCGAGGAGAAGGACTACATCGCCTTCCACTTGGACACGATCGAGTGCCCTCATTGCCAAGCCGAGGTGCAACGTCTGGAGGATCTGGTGGCTCGGGGCGACGAACGTCGCGTCGAGCGGGCCATGGACGACGCCATGCGTCGCAGCGCCGTCCTCTTGGAGCAACTCCGCAAGCGCTGAATGGCGAGCGACGGGAGAGCCGTCAGGCTTCCCGTCACTCGATCCCAATGGATCTCACAGCGTGATGATGTCGTGAGCGCGCGTGGACGCGTAGATGTGGTTGGTCGCCATCGCCGAGAGGACGACCGCCTGGATCCGGGCGGTGATGCCGGGAGGCAGAGCGAGGGCGTTGATGCTGAACGAGTCGCCCGCCGCGGGGAGCATCCCCGTCACACTGATCAAGGCCGCTCCGAAGGCGTTCACCTGAAGGCTCTGGTAGGCCAAGGGTGAATAGAGCGGGCCCTGGGCCGGGTCGTAGATCTGGGCCAACAGGACCACGTTGCCGCCGACGAAGGCGCCGCCTGGAGAGATCCAGCCGACGCTCAGCAGATCGCCCGGAGCGGCGTGCTTCACACAGAGCATGGGGTCGCCTTGACCGTTGACGGTCGAGGTCATGATGAAGTCCTCCATCGTCCCTTCCAGGCAGACCTCATCGGCCCCCATGTCCGGGAGGACATTCACGATCCGAGGGTCCGCGTCCACGTCGAGGTCGAGGAGACCCGTGAACGCCGGGTCCGCGGCATCGCGGCACGGAGAATCCGCTTGCAGATGGTAGTCGCCGTTCGCCGCGTCCACGAAGAGTGCGGGAGCGTCGATATTTCCCAGGTTGGGAACGCTCCCGAGTCCGATGGCGTTCGAGGAGGCTACGGCGCCGGGGCCTGCGAATTCCGCGGCGTAGGCCGGATTCCTGAGGATACTGTTGCGCACCTCCATGGGCCCCTCGAACGTGTTGCCTCCCGTTCCCACGGGCATGTTGTCGGCGACGGTGGCGTGCAAGACCAGGAAACTCCCCGTGAGTCCCATCCCCGTGCGGTGCACGGTCGGGCTGATCCCCGCAGAACCGAGGCCGCCCTGATTGCCCGCGAGCACGCAGTTGACGATGCCGCCGAGGGCCGTGGAATCGATGCGCAGAACGCCTGGTCCGCCTTCTCCCGACGTCCCGGCGCCCCCGGTGTTCCCGTGAAATTCGTCGTTGGCGAGGACCATCGTTCCGCCCAAGGCTTCGACCGCGCCGGCGCCGCCTTCCGTGCCCACGCCGCCCGTGTTGTTTTCGATACGGGACCGGATCATGTCCGGCATCCCGCCGACCGAGAGCACGGCCCCGGGACCACCTGGTCCCCCGACGCCGAGCCCTCCCGCATTGTTGCGGAGGATGCAGTCCTCCAGGAGGGGGAAAGCGTTCGCATGCATGGAGATGGCTCCCGCGCCGGCGACGGCGCCTCCGGTGCCGAGCCCGCCCGAATTCGCTTCGATGATGCAATTCCTGAGAGTCGGGGCGGAGGCGACGCAAAGAACTCCCCCCGGAGCGCCTTCGGCCACGCCCGCTACGTTGGCGATGCCCAGCCCACCGCGCAGCGTGAAGCCCTCGAGGTGGGTCGCCCGGGGTTCACCCCCGACGAATCGGACGACGGTGCCGAGCCCCGCCGCATCGATGATCGTCACCTGAGGGCCCCCGAACGAGACGACCTCGATGGTCTTCCCGAGAAAATCCAGGGTTTCCAGATAGGTGCCGGGAGCGACCTGAATCACATCACCGTTGCTCGCCGCGGCGATGGCGCTCTGGATCGTCGGGAACGTTCCGGGAACCTGGAGCCCGGTCTGTCCGAAAGCGGTTGATAGGAAGAGGGTTAGGACGGTGACTGTCAGAGCTATTCTGGGGGACATGCGTTTCTCCGAAGACAAGGTGATTGGCGCTCTGCATCCTCCACGTCGGCCCCCCGCGAGTCAAGGTTTCTCCAGCAAAAATAGCCGTCGGAAACTCACGAATGCCCCCTCGTGACCCACGCCCCAAGAAACGGCGGGTCGGCCTCGGAATCAGGAGTTCACACGATCATGTTCAAGAAAGTTTTCATCACGGGCGGCGTTCTCTTCCTCGCTTCGATGCTTCTCTTCGGGACCCAAACTTTCGCTTGGTTGTCTCACGGGGCCTCGTGGGTCAAGCAACAAGTGAACGACACCGTGCCGGTCGAGTATCAGCTGGACCAGGCTCGATCTCTCGTCGAGGATATGGCCCCGGAGATACGGGAGTGCAAGCGGGTGATTGCCCAAAAGCAGGTCGACCTGAAGTACCTGGATCAAGACATCACCCAGCTCGAGCAGAGGTATCAATCCGCAAGAAAGCGATTGGCCGATCAGGCGGCCGCCCTCGACGAACACCGGGACACCTATGTCTTCCTCGGCCGCCGTATCAATCGTGGCGAGATGACGCGGGACGCCAAGCGCCGCTTCGAGCGGGTCAAGATGGCGCGGTCGATTCTCGAGAGCAAATACGCTCGCCGGAAGGCGCTCTCGGAAGCTCTCGCCTCCGCCCGTCAGACCATGAGCGAGCTCGTCGAGCAGCAGGCCCACGTTCAGGTCAAGATCGAGGAATTGGAGGCTCGCTTGCGGGAGAACGAGGCCAAGAAGGCCGCGACGTTGGATCTCGACATCGATACCAGCCGATTGTCCAAGGTCAAGGGGATCCTGGCCGACATTCAGAAGCGCCTGGATGTGGAATCCCAACTCATCGAGAATGAAAGCCCCCTCATCGGCGAGGAGGGCGACAACCTCGACGGGGCCGATGACTTCGAACTGGGCGACCGTATCTCCTCATGGCTCGATGGGCCCGACGAGGGCAAGAAGGTCGAACAGCCGGTCCTGCTTCCCGCGGAGACTCGAATTCCCTTGAATCCAGAGCGCTGAGCACCTCGAAGGGAGGGCCCGATGTCGTCGATCGGACGGCCCCGAGGCTCTCGACCCGCGTTCCGTTCCGAGCCGCCCCTTTTTCCCGGGGGCGGCTCTTTCATGAGAGTAGATGTCGAGGCTTCGGTCGTGGAGGAGTGGAATCCCTCCAGATGTGGGCTATGCTGGAACCGAAGAGCAGACCATCGGAAGACATTGAAGAGAGATCGACATCGTGAGCGACGAGAAAGCCAACACATCCGAGACTCCCGACATCTTCGAGATAGCGAAGAAACCGGAGAGCACGAAACCCCCTCAGGTCAAGATGAAGGAATGGCGCAAGGCTCGTCTCGAAGCCGGGCACATGATCATCATCCGGTCCCATTTCAAGTCGATCTTCCTCATCCCCATGGCAATCATCTCGCTGATCTGCGGGATCGCGGTCACCTTCTCGGGGACCTGGGAGAACACTTGGGGGTTGATCTGGACGTTCTTCTTCGTGTTCTACATGAACATCTTCATCTTCGAGTGGAACAGGGCGTGGACTCTCGTGATGCTTGCCTTGAGCGTCATGTCGGTGGCGATCGGTTTTGCGGTGGACAGCGAGTCCTTTCCCGTCTGGGAAAACCTCTACCACTGGCTGCGCGAACTCCAGCTCAATCACTCCGTCCAGGCCTACTATTTCTACGCTATATTCTTCGGATTCTGTGCCTTCGTCTCGTTCGTGAAGACCCGGCTGAATTACGCCGTTCTCGAGCACAACGAGATGCAGATCTACAAGAATGCCTTCTTCGGCGATCGGGAGCGGATCGCCATGCTCAATCCTCGCGTCGAGGTCCAGGTCAAGGATATGGTCGAGTATTTCCACCCGTTCTATGGCTCGGGAACGGTTGTGGTCCATGCACCCAGCAAGACCATCGTCCTCGACAACGTCTTGCACATCCGGAAGATCGAGCGCCTCGCCGATCGTTTGGGCAGCGTGCTCAACGTTCGCATCGAAGGGCAGCGCCCCACGGAATGATCGCAGGTCGCCGGCCGTAGAGTCATGAACCGCATGAGGCTCCCCCCTGCCGCCGGCAGGGGGGCCAGACCCTCTATTTCACCGACGACGCACGAAGGACCAGAACGATGCCCTCTTGCTTGGAGCCGGGCAGGGGGAGGCGGGCGGCGACCCACCGATTCTCGACGATCACCAGTTCCAGTTCTTTGGCCGCCTTCCCCACGATCGGCATCCCAACCTGCCGCGCGTTCTTGGTGCAGGGAGATCTTCCCAAGACCCGATCGATCGCCGCCCTCATCCGGATGTGGATGGGCGCCGGCTGATCCGGGCCATAGTCGGACGCCATGACCTTGGCATGGGGGGGCGGGGGTTCATTGGAACCGAGGTGGGAGGCGTTGACTTTCAACTCGATCCTTTCCTTGGCTTTCACCGTGTGCATCGAATACCGTCCGTCGTCGTCCCGTTCCAGGAATGCGTAGTCCTGTTCGTCCACGATGTCGATGGCCGCTTCGGTTCCCGCAATGGCGAGGACCTTGGGCGCGGCGACGACGTTGCTGGAACGGGAGACCAGCGCCTCCAGCTCCTCGTCCGTGACGTTTTTCAAAGCATGGATCGGTCTTGGAACCTGAAGCGCCTCTCGTCCGAAGAAGAACGTGTCGTCCGTTCCATCCTCGAATTCCAAAAACTTCATCTCCACCAAGATCATCTCGTCCGTCGACGATCCACCGGCCATCGAATCCATCAGCTCGCGGGTGTCCTTCAAGAGACGAGTGACGGATTCGAGCTTGGGGGAGTCTTGCTTTTTCGCCAGAGCCACCAGTGTCTCCAACTCGCGCTCCACGGTAGCGAGTTGGGATCGAAGTGAGTCCTCTTGGCCAAAAACACGGGGATGGAAGAGGCTCGAACAGAGCAATGCCAGCAAAACGGTAGTGATCTTACGCATGAACTGACTCCTACTTGGGTTTGAGTGCGGCGAGGAAACCCCGCGGTGATTTCGTGGGCTCGACGACGATCTCTCGTCTCGAGAAAAGCCCATCGGTCCTGGGCGACTCCACGCGGACGACCGTCGGGCCGCTCCGGGATGGCGCGGCCGAGGAATTGGGGCGCCCGCTCGACCAGCGGCCTGCGATGAAAGCCATTCCGAGCAAAAGGGCAGCGGCCACCCCACGGCGTATTCGGCTGCGAAGGGCGAACGACCTCGGGCGGGTGAGAAGCTGCCCCGGTAGCGTCTCCAGCGCCGCCGGCAACGCGGGAGGCGTCGTCCGCGTGAAAAGCTCCACGAGGGCGACGTCGGACGCGAGGTCGCGACAATGGGGGCAGGTTCTCAAATGGGAAACGGCGTCGGCGCCGAGGGGGCGTCGTTCCGGATCGGTGGCCGCCTCGAGGATTTCGGCCGCGCGAGGACATGATGAGTGCGTCATCGACTCTCTTTCCATTTCGGGGCGCGATAGCCCTCTGTCATCAAATGCCGCCTGAGTGTCGTCACGGCGTCATGGAGCCTGGAGGCCACCGTGCCGCGGGGAATCTCCAGGACCTGAGCGATCTCGTCGTAGGTGAGACCCATGTGGACCCGGAGGATGAAGACCTCCCGGGCCGTGGGGGAGAGACGTTCGATGGCCGCCTCGGCACCCGTGATTCCGGGTGGGGGGGTGCGTGCCGCGGGCTCTTCGCCGAGGGCCTGCATCGCACGCCGTCTTCGGCCCTTCACGACGAGTCGCCGGGCTGCGGTGAAAAGCCACGCCCGAGGGGATCGGGGGGCGCGCCCTCGTTCGATGGCGCGCAGATACCCCAGCCAGACCTCCTGGAAGGTGCCGTCTGCATCCTCCCAGGGCGACATCTGTCCGGTGATCCATGCGTGAAGCCGCTCCTTGTAGGAGGACCAAGCGGACTCGAACTCGTCTCTTTCCTTCGTCACAAGACCCTGGTACCCGCCGATCCGCGCTTCGTTCAGAAAAAATGCCGACCTTCCGGATTGTGGGGGCGCGAAGTCGCGGGCCGCCGTTTGGTTTCCCCCTACGGATTTCCGTTCCACCCCACTATGATGTCACCCCATGACGGACGACCAGAAACGCATCGATCGCGACCGCATAGAGGATTGGGGAGCTGGATTTTTCCGGGCGGACCGGGAGGGGTTCCTACGCATCCGCCCTCGAGGACCCCAAGGACCTGAAGTGCGTCTCGTCGACGTCGTGAAGGCCCTGCGGGAACGAGGGCACAGCGACCCGATGCTGCTTCGTTTTCCTCAAATCCTCGAGGAGAGACGCAAACGCATCCAGCGCGCCTTCGACGACGCCATCGCCGAATACGGGTATCCCCGTCCGTACCAAGGAGTCTTCCCCGTCAAGGTCAATCACGAGCGGTGCGTGGTCGAAACGTTGGTGCGGAGTGGACGCGATCGGCGGTTCGGAATGGAGGTCGGGAGCAAGGCCGAGTTGTGCTTGGCGCTCACTCTCGATGCCCATCCGGAGGCCTTTTTGATCTGCAACGGATTCAAAGATCGGGACTACCTGGAACTTGCCGTCCACGCGACGCGGCACGGCAGAAAGGTCCTTCTCATCGCCGAGAATCCCCAGGAGATCCACGACATCCTCGCCACGGTCAAAAAGCTCGACCAGAGGGTCCTCATCGGTTTTCGGACGCGCCTGCACACGGAGGGCACCGGTCGGTGGCAAGCCTCTTCCGGGCAGCGCGGGAAGTTCGGTCTCTCGACCATGGAGATTCTCGAAGGCATCTCGGAGCTGGAAGAGGCCGGAGTCATCGACGACCTCGTCGCCATGCACTTCCACATGGGGTCGCAGGTCTGCGACATCCTGAATCTCAAGGCGGCGATCAAGGAGACCGCACGACTCTACTGCGTCGTCAAGAGGAGGGCTCCGAAACTCGACATCCTCGATCTCGGCGGCGGGCTGGGTGTCGACTACGACGGCAGCCGAACGGCCACCGAATGGAGCGTCAACTACAGCCTCGAAGAGTACGCGCGCGATGCCGTCTACATCGTCAAGGAGACATGTGATCGTTCTCATGTCCGTCCCCCGATCCTCGTAACCGAATCGGGACGGGCTCTGACGGCGTATCATGCGGTCCTCGTCGTCTCGTCCTTGAGGATTGTCGGTCGCCATGAGAGTCGCGATTACACCAAGTATGCGACCACGGCCCATCAGATCGACGACATGAAGGTGACGTTGCAGGAGATTGACGACTCGAACTACCGGGAAGCGTTCCACGATGCGACCCAGTTGCTCCGAGAGGTCCTTTCGGGATTCAAACTTGGTTACGTGGGGCTCGAGGATCGAGCCGTCGCCGAGTGCCTCTATCGGGACATCTGCTTCGCCGTGAGGAAGCGCATGAGGCGTCAATCCCGTCGAACCCACGATATGGAGGAGCTGGAGAGGCAACTGGCGCCGAAATTCGTCTGCAACTTCTCGGTGTTCATGTCCGCTCCGGATTCCTGGGCGGTCCAGCAGCTTTTTCCCGTCTGCCCCCTCTCGTCACTCGATGCCGCGGAGCGCATTCCCGCCACGATCGGAGATATCACCTGCGATAGCGATGGGAAGGTGGATCAATTCATCGGTCGAGGTCGCCCGCAAAATTTCCTCTGGCTGCCTGTGAATGGCGAAGATGACCTCGCGTATGACATCGGGCTTTTTCTCGCCGGCGCCTACCAGGACGTTCTGGGCGATTTCCACAACCTCTTCGGGACCGTGAACGAAGCCGTCATCGAAGTGGAACATTCTCACGAATTCAACGTGGTTCAGGTGGAGGAGGGGTCTTCCGTGGAAGAGTCCCTCGACTACTTCGGTTTTGCGCCCAGCTCCATGGTCAGGGACTTCGACCGCATGGTCGATCGAAGCCTCGGCCGCGAACGCGTGGCGGAGTACAAGGGGTCTTTCCTCAGAGTCCTCCACGGCAACACCTACCTCAGCCGACTCTGATCACCGCTTCTCGATGCAGACGCGGGCCCGCGCATCCACGCCGAGCGTCCGGCCTCCCGGGCGATCGGCGATGAAGGGATTGATCTCGAGTTCCTGAATGCGCGGGAGATCGTCGGCGAGCCTCGCCAGGCGCAGGAGACTCTGTTCCACGATGCGTCGGTCGATGGGAGGTGCGCCTCGGAACGCGGCCAACAGCGGAGCTCCGCGGAGCGAGTCGAGCATCAGTTTCGGTTCATTCTCGAAGAGCGGCGCCACGCGCACCGCCACGTCGCGAAGCACTTCCACGGCCACCCCTCCGAAGCCGACCGCGAACACCGGTCCGAAGGATTCGTCTCTGCGGAAACCCAAGAGGAGTTCTCGGTGGCCGGGAGCCATGGCCTGAATTTCGAGGGTGATGTCCGGATACCGGGGCTTCAAGGCCGTGAGGATCCGCGCCGATTGATCGAGGACCTCCTCCTCGGTGGCGATTCCGGTGACGACTCCTCCGTGCTCTGACTTGTGGACGAGAGCTGATGCTTGCGCCTTGATGCAGACGGGATAGTTCAGTTTCCGCGCGGCCTGGGCGGCTCCCCGGGGCGTTGTCGCTTGCATCGTCGTCGCCATCGGGATCCCATAGTGCTCCAGCAGACGGAAGACCGATTTCGTTTGGATCCACCCATCGTCGCTGATCTTGGCGGCGGACAGGATGCGTCGGGCGCGGGTCGCATCCACGCGAATCCTGGGTCGCCTGCCTGACTGGCGCGCGGCGCGTTCGCTCTGGCGAACCAGGTTCGAAAGCGTGAGGGCGGCCTCCTCGGGGAACTCGAACACCGGGATGCCCGCATCCCGGAGAATGCCCATCCCCTCCTTCTCGCCCAAGCGCCCCATGAGGCAGGCCACGACGGGCATGCTCTTCGCGCGGGTCTCCTCGACGATGGCTCGGGCCACCGCGGCGGCGTCGATCATGATGGGGGAGACGAACAGGACGAGGAGGGACGAGACCTTGGGGTCCGCGACGACGGCGCGAAGGGCCTTTCTGTACCTCTGCGCGTCTGCGGATGCGATGAGGTCGACGGGGTTCTGCACGGATGCTTCTGGGGGGAGAATCTTCTCCAGCTTCTTCCGCGTCTTCGATTCGAATTCGCAAAGGGCGAGGCCCGTTCCCACGAGGGCGTCGGTGGCCAGGATTCCCGGCCCGCCGGCATTGGTGACGACGGCCACTTCAGGTCCACGCGGTCGAGGCTGCGAGAGGAGCGCCTGAGCCGTATCGAAAAGCTCCGGCATACTCTGGACGCGGAGGACCCCGCACTGTCTGAGAAACGTCTCGACGACGCGGTCTTCCCCGCTCACGCTTCCCGTGTGCGAGCCGGCGGCCCGGCGCCCGGCGAGCGAACGCCCCGACTTGATGGCGACGATCGGTTTTCTGCCGCGCAGGCGCTCCGCCACCAGGCGAAAGGCCTCCGGATCGCCGAAGGACTCCAGGTAGAGCAGGATGACTCGGACCTCCGGATCGTGCTCCCAGTAGGCCAGCAGGTCGTGAGCGCCCACGTCGGCCCGGTTGCCGACGCTCGCGAACATACGGAGTCCCAGTTCACGACTCTTCGCTCGGGAAAGGATCGCCTCGCCCAAGGCCCCCGATTGCGATACGAAGGCCACGCGCCCGGGAATGGGCGTCTCCGCGGCGAAGGAGGCGTTGAGCGCGACGCCGGGCTCGGTGTTGAGAATCCCCATGCAGTTGGGACCGATCACGCGGATACCGGCCTTGCGGGCGACGGTCAGGACCCGTTCTTCCCGGGCACGGCCGTCAGCGCCGGTCTCTCTGAATCCGGCGGACACGACGACGGCCCCGCGGGCGCCGACCTTGGCCGCCTGGCGCATGACTTGCTCGACGAAGGGGGCCGGAACGACGATCACCACGAGATCCACTTGACCTGGAATGCTCGCAAGGTCGGGATAGCAGCGGATGGAATGGACCACGTCCGCACGCGGATTGACCGGATACACGGGCCCTTGGAAGCCGCCCATCACGAGATTGCGTACGACTTCATGGCCGATGCCGCCGGGTCGACGGGAGGCGCCGACCACGGCCACGGAACGGGGTCGAAAAAGCCCGTCCAACGAGGTGTCCTTCTTCATGGGCTGTTCTACCCAATAGGGTGATCGGGTTCGATGGAGAAGCCCTCCACCGTTCCACGGGTCGGCTTCATTTCGAGAGACCGGATCAGTCCTGAATGCAAGCGATTCGGTCCACGGTGAGGAACCAAAACTCGAGTCGGGGGAGAACGTCCAGGCCGAGGGCTCTTCGAACGGCCTCGCCGTAGAGAGTGAGCTGGGGCGAATAGTGACGCGTGAGAAGCTCGACGGTATCGTCGTCGGGCGCCCGGTCGGTCTTGTAGTCCACAACCACGACGTCTCCGTTGCCCGGATCCCGGTAGACCATGTCCGCGGTTCCGGAGTACACCTGGGCATCGTGGGGGCCCTTCATGAGGACGGGCACCTCTCGGCCGAGGATGCTCCCGTTGCCGAGTTCCCGCAGCCGTTTGAAGAGCTCGCCTTGGATCATCGTCTTCAGGAATGTGCGAAGGGTGACGGCGAGGGGCGACGCTGCCGCGACACTCTCCAAGACCTGGCCTGCGACGCGTTCGAGTTCGGTCGGTGGATCGGCCGCGAAGTTCCAGACTTCGAGAGCCATGTGGACGAGGGAGCCCAAACGCATGGCTCGGTCCGTGTCGGCGATCGTCGAGCGCAATCGCCGCACATCGTCTTCTTCGTCGTTCGGGGCCTCGCTCGGTCTGAGAAGCAGAGGGCGAGCCATCCGAGAAATCGCCTCGGCGCGGGCCGTCCGGCGCGCCTTCCAGGCCTTCTCGACGTCTTCCGGGGGGATTTCGCCGTTGGGACCCTCCGCGAAGCCCAGAGGATCGCAGGCCGGTTCGGTGCCGTGGATCAGGAAGAACCCCACTTTGTCCTCCGTTGCGAACTGCCGAGGCTTCGTCGAGTCCTGATCCGGCAGGGGATCGGGAAGCCCACCTTGGCGGTGACCGAGGAGGTGGGCGAAGCTGGGCTCGTCCGTGGGATCGCAGAGGGCTCGATCCAACGGGGGCCACGGACCGGCCAGAACCAGTTTGCGCTTCGGCCGCGTCACCGCGACGTAGAAAGTCCGAATTCTCTCGGCGCCCTCGCGCCGTCGCCGTCGCTCCGCGAGGACGTCGAAGTCCAAGGAGGGCATTCCCCGCAAACACCATTCGGCGGGTGCTCCGGGACCGTGTCGCAAGACGGCATTTTGCGGAGCGCGCCCGCTGTCTTTTTTTGCGAGTCCAGGGAGGAACACGACCTCGAAATCGAGGCCCTTCGCCTTGTGGATCGTCATGACTCGGACCGCATCGCGCGTCACGTCGCCGGGGGGCGCTTCCGAAGCCTCCTCCTTCCTCTGCACACTGCCTCTGAACCGAGCGAGGAGTTGAAGAGGGGAGTCGGCCCCTTCGGTGAGAGCTTCTCTCAGGAGTCGGAAAAATCGCGCCAAGTTGGCGATCCGGTGTTCGCCGAGGGGCCGGGCGGCTTCCAGGCTTTCGATGGGAAAGAGGTCTCGGACCAAAGCGACGAAGCGGGTGGCTGAGAGCTTGGTGGAGGCCGCGCGGGCGCGTGCGAGGCGCCTCGCGGCCTCCCGCAGAAGAGCGGACCAATGGGGAAGGGGGCCTCCTCCGTGCAGGTCGTCGGGAAGCTCCGCCGCGACCTCCTGGATGATCGCATCGAGAGATGCGATGACGCCTGCCGACGGTTCGACGAGGCTTGCGACGAGTGCGGGAAATCCACGGGACCAAAGAGGAAGGAGGGCCGCATCCGGGAGTCCCACGACGGGAGATCGGAGCCAGGTGATGAGGGACAGCTGGTCTCTCGGGTCGAAGATGGTGGAGACGAAGGCCGTCGCCTCCACGATCTCGCGCCGTCGGTACCAGCCCTTGTCGTTTTCGACCTGATAAGGGATACCCGCCGCCCGGAGCACGGCCAGGAAGGGCTCCTGCTGGGCGGCCGTCCTCGTAAGGATCGCGACGTCGCGCCAGGGAACGCCTTCCTCCGCCCTGAGTCGCAAGAGTTCTCGCTGGACGCTCTCGGCTTCGATGGCCGTGGCGACGGACTGGCTCGTTTTCGCGTAGGTGCTTCCCGTGGCACTGCGGCTCCAGGAGACCCAGTGCTCCACCTCGAGGGTGGTGCCGTTCTCCGCTTCCTCTCGCGCGGGAATCAGGACCTCGAAGTCCGGTTGCAGACCCGCCTCTCGAATCATCGTGGGCGCCAGGAGTCGGTCCACCTCGCGAAGAATCCCGGGCGTGGAGCGAAAGTTGACCTGGAGAGAAGCGACGGCTCCCTTCTCGGCGCGAACCCGTTCGAGAAAGTCCTCGTAGGCCGCGAGGTCCGCCCCGCGGAATCCGTAGATGGACTGCTTCGGGTCGCCCACGACGAGCAATCCCGGCCGCTCGTTTGCGGGTCCTTCGAGGGCGAGGCGTCCGATGATGTCGTATTGGACGGGATCCGTGTCCTGCACTTCGTCGACCAGGAGCTGGTCCAGATCGCGGCGGAGAGCCGCGGCGACATCGGCGTGATCGCGGAGGAGATCGGCCGCTCCATGGAGCAGCTCGTCGAAATTCAAAAGACCGCGTCGCCGACGACGGAGAACCAGCTCGTCGTAAATGGGGGCGATCGCCTCATGGAGCGCCCGCAGACCTTCCGGGTCCAGGGTGCGCAGGTGCGCGAGGGACGAGAGCAGTGATCGGGCGTTGCGCTGCGCTTTGACCAGTTCACCGTCCTCGTACACCTTTTGAATCGCTTTGGGGAACTTGGCCTTCCGCCAAGCCGTCAGCGTGGTGCCGATCCGGTCGAATGACGTCGCCGCGAGAGCTTCGAGGACCTTTTCGGGAGGCGTCGTCGCCTCGAGCAGGGCATGAAGCGTCTCCAATTCCTCCACGAGAGCCGTCGTCGTCCTCAGTGTCTTGATGGGAAGGAGCGGCTTCGTGAAGGCAAGGACGTCGTTCACGAGGTCGGCGGTTTCACGCAGACGCTTTGCCAAGCGATCAGGAGGGATCTTGTCTTCTTTCAACTCCTCCGGGCGAACCGAGGAGCGCAGAAGGATCTCCAAGAGTTCACGGATCTCTTCGGGGCCGATCCCTCGGCCCACCAGCGCCACCGCCGAGTCGTCCACGGGATCCCTGAAGGAGCGCCGCACCCACTCGGCCATGACGTCGTCGAGAATCTCCCCTGTCTTTTTCCCCTCGGCATCCACTTCGAACCGTGGGTGGAGTCCGGCTGTCAGAGCGTGATCGGCGAGGAGCCGATGGCAGAAACCGTGAATCGTTTCCACATGCAGGTGGTCCACGGCGTCCAGCAGTGCGCGGGCGCGCGCCCGCCGCTCAGCGGCCTCGGTGGGCAGTTTTTCGACCGGCACCCACGGGGGAGGAGCGTCGCCGCGTGCAAGAGACACCAGGACCTCCGTGATGCGATCACTCATCTCGACGGTCGCTTTTTCGGTGAACGTGATGGCGAGGATGCGGTCGAGGGTGTCCACCGCGGCCTGTTCGAACCTCATCTGGGCATGCGATCGCGCCGCGAGCGCTTGCTCCGCCGCTGTGAAGCCCGGGCCGAGGGCCCAGACGATCACCCGCGCGACGAGCGTGGCCGTCTTGCCCGACCCGGCCCCCGCGACGAGGGCCACGGGCCGATCGAATTGGGATACGGCGAGTTCCCTGGCCTGGGTGTCGAAGGCGCGGATGGCGGCCGTGTCGTGGTTGCGGCTCACGAGGCGCCTCCTTCCTCGCCCAGGAACCAGACGTCCCGATGGTGTGCGCGGACGGGGGCCATCTCGTCATCGAGGTCAGCGCCGGCGAGTTGCGAGGCCAAGCCCACCAGACGGGCTCGTTCTCGCGTTTCGTCGCGGAAGCAGGCCATACGGCATTCGCACACCTTGCACGCGGCCGGACTGTCGCCTTTTTCGTCTTCCGCTCGGGCGAAGAAGATGCCCCGTGCCCTGGCCTCCCTCAGTGTGCGCACCGTGCGTTGGAAAAGATCGAGCGCCTCCGTGTCGTCGTGGCGGAACGAGAGAATCCGCTCGTAGTCCTTCCCGTCGTCCTTGCCGAAAAGATAGCGGCCCTCGGCGTCGAATCCCATGGCGGCGGCGGCTTGGACGTAGGCCACAGCTTGCAGGTGGCGGCCGCGGCGGAGGCCGTCCAGAAGGTGGCGTCTTCGGGTGGGTTCCGTTGTCGCCTTCGTGAATGGGGAGCCCGTCTTGTAGTCGTCGAGAACGAAGGACGTTCCGCGAACGCCCACGGCGTCCGCGCGAAAGTGAAAAGGACCGATGTCGCGTCCGTCAGGGTCGACCGTGCCCGCGGTCTCCACACCGAGCAATCCGGTGAGAACGGGGTCGCGATGGAGAAGGCCGAGGAGGATCTCGACCGAGGGCAGAGCTCGCTGCTCGAGAGCCTGAATGATGCCGGGAAGAACCAGTCCCGCCTGGGTCGCCGCCGATCGGGAGGCCTCCTCGACGGCCGCGGCCACCGCATCCGGGTCGGGCGTGGGGAGAGGGACGGCTTGGCGGGGAAGGAGATCGTCGACGGAACCCCCGCAAAGGGCGCCCGCTTCGCGGGCGAGACGCTCCATCGCCCCATGGACGGCCTGTCCCAACAGGAGCGGGTCCACCGCGGGAAGCGCGGCCGTCGCGTCCGGGGAGGGGGCCACCTTGAGGATTCCCAACAAGAAATGGGACCACGGACAGGTGGCGTATTGCTCCAGACGCGTCACATACAGGGGCTCTTCACGGGGGTCGCCTGCCCGCACGGGCCCGATCCAGCCCACCCACGGGTGGACACCGGACGACGAGACGAGGTACTGGAGTACGTCCGTCCATCCCTTCGCCATGCTCTTGGGCGGGATGGTCGCGGGATCGAGATCCCATGACCCGCGACGGGCCTCATCTTCGATCTCGAGGAGGCGTGCCAGGCGGGGAGGGGACCCCGTCAACGCCTGGACGATCACAGCGTCGCGGGGGTCCAAGGAGCGGCCGAGGGTCACATCGCGCTCCATGCGCCCCACGGCATCCGCGGGGCAGTGCAACACGTCCAAGCCTTCCGTGATCAACGTCCGTACGAACGGCGAAGGAGAAACGGGGCCGCCGTCTTCGTCGACGCGGCGCCATGACAGCGTGACGCGGGGAGCCGCCGCGAGGAGGCTGGCGAAAAGGTGATACTCCTCCTCGATCCGTTGCTCGAGGAGTTCGAGGTCGGGGAGTGAGTTCCGCAGATGTCGTCGTTCACCATCGGCAAGGAGAGGGTCGTCGCTTCCGGACTGCGGGAGGCTCCCCCTCTCGAGGCCGAGGATGAACACGTGGGAGCATGCCAGTGCTCTGGCCTGCGCGGCCGTCATGACCTGCACACCGCCTCCGTCGCCGCCGAGGTCCGCTTCCAGGTCGCTCGTCCACCGCGACGTGGCGAGGCGGAGAAACTCGGCCCGCGTGAGGACGTAGGTGGAATCGTCGTGACAAGAGATCTCCCGGATCAGTGTCTCGAGCGCCAAGGACGATTGAGGGTCGGGTTCGCCGAGCTGCTTCAGTTGACGTACGTGTTCCGCAGTCTCTGCTTCCTCCGGCCACGCGGCGACGAGATCGCGCAATTGTCGGGCGTTTTGGGACGCCTCCTCGAGGACGCCGCGGGGGAGATAACGACGTGCCGGCGCGAAGCCCTCGGGATTCTCCTCCGGCGGGTCGACGTCCTCGCTCTCCCTGCCCCCGACGCGCGGTCGCCAAGGGAGGACATAGGCGTCGCAAGTGCCGAGGACGGCTTTGAGGTCGAGATCGGCCAGGTCATCCAGACGCGACAGCCCCAGGTGACGGCACGCGAGATCGAGGTCGCCCAGCCGCCCCTCTTCCAGGCTCGCGCCGAGGCAGGCGAGAATGCGTACGAGCGGCGCCTTTCCTCCTCGCTCGGCCAGTTCCAGGACCGCCAGCCGGCGCCAATGGCGGGGGTCGAAGACGGCCTGGAGTTTTCCGCCGCTGAAGGGGATGCCCCGATCCAGGAATTCCTCTTGGATGTCGGGGCCGTAGGCCTCCATGTCTCGCGTGGTCACGAGGATGTCTTCGGGGAGGACGCCCTGTTCGCAAAGCGCTTCAATACGCCGGGCGACCTCAGCGACCTCGAGGCGGCGACCCACCGCGTCGAAGGCATGGACGTGGGTCGGGAGGGACTCTCCAACGTCGTCGAACCCCGAGACCGCAAACCCCAGTCGGCGGGCGAACCGGAGGGGAAGGGCGTCGCTTCGCTCCTTGGGGAAGGCTCCCGTCGGCGGGGGCACGTCGAGGAACAATCGGGCCTGCGGGTGTTCGAGAACCTCCTTCACGAAAACCCGCGTTCGACCCGGGGCGTCGTCGATCCCCGCGAGGAGGACGGCCTCCGCCCGGAGAAGATCCGGAGATTCACTCCGCAGGCGATCCGCCGCCCGGCGCATCGTCTCGGACGACAGTGCGATGTGCCCCTTGCGGACCGCTTGGAGCGTGCGCCCCGCGGCTCGGACCACTCCTTTGGCGAGAGGCGATGCGACGAGTTCTTCGAGATCCTCCCCGGCGGAAGGCTCGAGCCCGGCGGATAGGAGGTCCCCGAGGGCGGAGAGGCCGGAGGCAAGTCCATCGTCGAAATCTGAGAGCGCGTCCGCAATCGCTTGCTCCGCGGCCAGCGCGCGTCGCGCCTCGGTCTCGAAGAGTTCCGACGGGCGAAGGGGCTCTCCCTCGATGCCCAACACGCGGCCCGCCAACTGTTGGAGCGTGAGGAACTGCAAGCCCAGAACCGCTCCGAATCCCTCCACGGCCTTGCGACTCAACCGGCGACGCAATGCGCCCGTCGCCGTGACCACGAGAATAGGCAGGGGAGGGAAAGGCCCGTCGCGATCCGCGATGCGGCGTTGCAAATCGGAGAGGATTCGCTGCTCCAGATCCTGGGGGCCGTGCGCACTGATGAGAAGTGGGTGTCGGTTCGCCACGAAAGGAGCGTAACCCAAGGGGAGGTCAGGGCGCGGTCACGACGGTGGTGGATAGGGAAAGCGTCGCTTGAGGTTGTTGATCGGCCCTTCGACGAACCGCCAACTCGCCGCGGCGAGCGCAAGGGTCGAGAGGAACAAGGAAGCGAAGATCATGCCGTTGCCGGCCGGGAGTCCAGCGCCCTCCAAGGTCTTCACGAAGAAGGGGACGGCTCCCCAAAGAGGGAGGTGGACGAGATAGAGTCCGTAGCTGATCTTGCCCAGGTAGGTGAACGGAGACTTCGAGAGGAGCCAAGAGAGCCCGCTCCTTCGCCCGGCCCAAAGCCCCCACACGACGGCCGTGAAGGCGAGGGCGTATCCGGTCTGCATGCCAAGACCCCACAGAGCGTCGTTCGGCACCGGGATGAACTGGGCGAAGATCGCTCCCGTGGGTCGGGAAGGTTTCCCGACGCAGACGAGTCCCGCGAATAGGATGATCCCTGCCCAGCGAACCAGTCGGGGAGAGAATCGGTCGAGCCGTCCCTGCACATCGAGCTGGGCGGCCAGGGAGCCCCAGAGAATGTATTCCCCGCAGACAGGCAGAAGGGCCCCGTAGTAGGCTTGGGGATTGTGGCGGTCGAGGAGAACGCGACAGGCGATGCTGCCCAAGATGCTGAGAGCGGTGAGAGGAATGCGCCCGACCCGTGGGACCAGATAGAGGGCGAATGGAAACAACAGATAGAATTGCTCTTCGATGCTCATGCTCCATAGGTGAAGTCCTTCGCCATGCCAGTTGGCGAGGAGTTCCGCGTGGCGCCCATGGTTGGTCAGAGACCAGCAGAGCATGTTGAACGTGTACGTGGCGTGCCACGGGAGGAATCGCGTGGCACCGATCAGTAGCATGGCGGCCAGCAGAAGATAATAGGCGGGAAAGACCCGGAGCCCCCTTCGTATGTAGAAGATCCGCAGCGTCGGCCAGAAAGGCCCATCGTCGTGGTCGAGGAGGATATGAGTGATCAAAAAGCCGCTGAGTACGAAGAAGATCTGGACGCCGAAGCCGCCCCACCACATGATGTCGGGACGGCAATGCGCCGCGAAGACGCCGAGAAACGCCAGGCATCTGAGTCCGTCAAGCTGTGGTCGATACAAGTGCGGCCCTCACGGTGATCGGCGGACGCGGCTTCGGTTCCGGGGCGCATCTGGTTTCGCCGCGTCTCGGACACCGCCGGAGAATAGCCCAATCGCCCCCTCATCGTCGAGGACCCGTGTCATGTCGAGAGTCGCGGTCTTCGCGTTCTTCTTTCTGACCGTGGGTTGCGGCTCCAGCGGAGCGCCGTCGCGATCCCCTTGGGTCTATCGGTTGCGCGTCCCTTCGGACCCAAGGATGTTGGAACTGGAGGCGGATCTGCCAGCTGGGGTCTCGCGGGAGCTCTCGGTGGCCTCCGGCGCGGAGGATTTCGTCGAATCGTTGGTCCTGATCGACGGTGACGGAACGCTTCCCCTCCAGCGGAGCGAGGACTCGTGGTGGATTCCGCCCTCGAAGGACGGCCCTTTCCGGTTGCGGTGGCGTTTCGATCTGGCGGGAGCGGCCCAAGCTTTGAGACACCCGCGAAGCGCTCTCAGGGTCGGCGAGGCGTTTCTCTCCCCGCCGTCCGCGTGGCTCGTCCGTCCCCTGCGGGTGACGCGAGGGATTCCCGTCGTCCTTCATGTGGAAACCCTGGGGGACTCGGACTTCGCAACGGGCATCCGCCGCAACGATTCGGACTCCGGATACGTCTTCGACGTGACGGAGTTCGCCGGTTTGACCTACACCGTCCTCGGGAACTTCGAAAAACATGCTCTCCATGTGGGCGGAGCGGACATGGACGTCGCATTGCTGGCCATCCCTCCGAGCGTCGATGGAGCGGAACTCGCCCAGTGGGTCGGGGAGGCCGCGTCGATGGTCGCGGACTACTTCGGCGGGGAGTTCCCGGCTCCCCACTCCCTGGTCGCCGTGACCCGACGCGGGCGCGGAGCCCATGTCGCCACCGCGCTGGGACGGGGCGGAGCGGGAATCCTTTGGCCGATCTCGCGACGTGGGCATATGAGCGAGTTGCGCAAGGGTTGGGTACTCGTCCACGAAATGGTCCATTTCGTCTGGCCCCAGGTTGCGGAACGCCACCACTGGATCGAGGAGGGCTTGGCGTCCTACCTGGAACCTTGGGTGAGACACCGAGCCGGCGTCATCGATTTGGCGACCGTGTTCGCGGACCTGCGTCGTGGGCTCCCCATGGGACAACCCAAGGAAGGCGACAGGGGTCTCGACAACACGCCGACGTGGGGGCGCACCTATTGGGGGGGCGCTCTTTTTTGCTTCGTCGCGGATCTCGAGATCCGGCGACGGACCCACGGCAAAAAGAACCTCGCCCTCGCCGTGCGAGCCATCCATGAGAAGCTGGGAGGATTCGACGTCTCCCAGCCTCTTCCCAGGGTGTTCGCCGTCGGCGACGAGGCCGTCGGCGTCGACGTTCTCCTTCCCCTCTACGAGAAGTGGAAGGACGATGCCGTCACCGTCGATCTCGATGCGATCTGGCGCTCCCTCGGGCTCCGGCAATCAAGCAGCCAGCTCACCTTTGACCGCAACGCGCCCGAGGCCTGGCTCCTCGACACCTTCCGCCGTCCGTGAGGACTCATGCCTTTGCGATCCTCAGAAGGATCCGGACGAGCCCCGCACCGAAGGCGACGGCGAGGGAGCTGACCACCAGGCCTACGATGACACTCGGGTTGAGGGGCCAGTCTCTTTGGAATGAAAGGTGGAAGCCGGCTGCCGTCCCGAGAACGCCGGCCAAGGAAGACAAGGGTCCGTAACTTGCAAGCGATGGCACCGCCCGATTCAAGACCGCCGGTGGAATGATCAACAGGGCCAGGAGGACTTCCGGTCCCGTCACGGGGACGGTGAGGGCGGCATGGGCGCCCAAGAGCAAAAGAGTGATCAAAAGCCACACGGAGGGCTTCAGCTTCTTCAACCGGGCCAGATCCGAGTCGAAGGCCGCGAGCCAAAGTTGACGACGCAGCCAGATCACGAGGATGAGGGCGGCGATGGACGCTCCCACCACGAGGTCTCTGCTTTCAGGCAGGACTGTGAGGAGGCGACCCCGGCGCGCCGACGATTCGGCCATCTCCGGATAGGGGCCCGTGATCCAGGCGATCTCCGCCACCGCCAGGCCGATCAGGTAGACGATGGCCGCATGGCTGGAGGAGACACGTCCCTTGCGTCCCATGATCGTCAGCCCGACGAGACCCACCAGGATGGCGGCCCCGGATCCCGCCAGCAGAAACATCGTGTTCGGGTGTTGGTGGGCCTCCGCGTGGGCGAGAGCCTCGGGAAAGAAGACGGGAAAGAGGAGCCACGCGACGGCGGTGCCGGCGCCCGCCAGTTGTGGGATGGCGAGCCCGAGAAACGGCATGCGACGAACGACGAGAAGGGTTCCCATCCAGGGAGCGACGATGGCGAGGACCATGCCCGTGATGAATCCATCCAAGCAGAGGATGTGAACGAGCTCCCAGGTATTTTGAAGGTCCTGAATCACGAGCTTTTCCCCTCCACTTGAAACTCACCCTCATCGACCCTCACGCGGACATGGGGGGCGGTGATGTCTCGCGGGTCCTCATGGGTGATGACGATCACGAGGCGCCCCTCGTTGGCGAGTCCTGAGAGGATCGTCCAGATCACGGCGGCGTTTTCCGGGTCGAGGGAGGCCGTCGGCTCGTCCAGCGCGATCAAGGACGATTCTCCGGCGAGCGCCCGAGCGATGAGGATCCTCTGACGCTGGCCACCGGAAAGGGCAAAGAGCCAGGTTCTGTGTCGATGGTGCATCCCGACCCGCTCCATCGCGTGACGAATGCGGCGTCGCGCTTCTCGGCGAGACGTCCTGCGGGGCAGCCCCATGGCGACGCATTCCGCCGCGGTGATCGGGAACTCCTCATCCAGCTTGATGTGCTGGGGAACGTAGCCGACGACCGTCCGCGGCGGCATTTGAACCTTGCCGGAGATCGGTGGAAGGAGGCCGAGCAGAGTGCGGACAAAGGTGGTCTTGCCGGCTCCATTGGGACCTTGCACGACGGCGATGGAGCCCCCGTGCAGCTCCATGTCGACCGGGCCGGCCACCCGGACTCCCGAGTGACCGACCACCAAGTTCTTGCAGACGACGGGCTCTTTCATCACTTCGCAGGCCTGTTCAGCCCCGCCGCGAAAGCGTCGACGACTTGGTCCATGAAGTGGAAATACCCCTTGTAACGGCCCTTCCTCGTGCTGGAGAGCGGTAGGGTTACCGCTTGGCCTCCGATCGCACGAGCGACCTTTTCCGCCACGTCGGCCGTCGCGGGGCGAGACACGATCAGCTTCACATGTTCGCTCTTCCCGACCGAGATGACGTGGCCCAGATGAGAGGGTGTCGGCGCCAGCCCTGGAGCCGGTTCGAGTCGCTCCACGATCCTCAGCCCAAACCTCTTCGCGAAGTAGATCCAGGAATCGTGGTATTCGATGAAGGCCGCTCCGCGAAACGGCGCCAGTTTGGCCTTCCAGGTTTTCATGTGAGCGTCGATGTCTTGCTGCAGCTTCGCGCAGGCGGACTTGTAGCGCTCTGCTCCATCAGGGTTCAGCTTGGAGAGACGGTCCCTGATGAGACCCGCCACCACTCGCATGTTTTCCGGATCCAGATTGTAGTGGGGATTGCCCATGGGGTGCAGATCCGGTCCCTCCGCGCGGGTTTTGGTTTTCGGCTTCCGCAGGACATGGACGAGAACCGAGCAGTTGAGAAGGCCCAAAGTCCCCGGACGAATCTTGCGGTTGCGCACGGCGCGCACGATGGCCGGAAGCCACGCGTGTTCCAAAGAAAGGCCCATCTCGATGAGCAGGTCCGCGCGGGAGAGCCTGGCGAGCATGGAGGGCCGTGGGCGGAGCAAATGCATGTCCTCGGAGCCCACGGTGAGGCTGGAGACCTGGACGTCGTCCCCCCCGATGAGCCGAACGAAGGATGCGAGGTCGGGCTGCGTCGTGACGACCCGAAGACTCTGAGCCGGACTCTGGAGAGTTGCGGCGAGAATGACAACAACGATGCGAATCAAGAATTTCATGTTCGTCTCCCTCTACCAGCGAATGCCGTGACCGTGCGACCCGATGATGGTCGACCATTCGACCATCACCACGAACCAGTCCTCGTTGAGCAGGTCGTCGTCCAACCATCGCACTTCGAGATGGAGTCGATTGAAGTTGTCCATTTTCCAGGTGACCCAGGCGCCGGCGTCGATCCAGTCCTGCCCTGAGTCTTGGGCGTGCTGGAACCAGTCGACGGAACCGCCGACCGACCAGTACTTGTCGAAGTGGTACTCGCCGTACCCGTAGGCGCCGAGGGCGCTCTCCCGTTCGAGGCTCGTACCCGTGTCGTTGGGAAAGCTGGTCATCGAGAGGAACAATTCGCTCCCGGCTTGCCATCCCGAACCATCTTCCGGGCTGATGTCGAGGTACTCCAAATCGAATCCCAAGACCGCCTTCTCGAGACCGACTTGGGCGCCGGCGGGCGCGGCGGGGCCAAGAAGATCCGCCAGTGGAGTCTTGAGTTCGGGTGCCCAGAGTGCACTGAAGCCGACCTGGAGGGTTGCGGTATCGGAGGTCTCGAACAGTGCGGTCAGTCGGAATGTGTAGGCGAGATCCTCGGGTCCCCTCTCACCCAACACCGGACCAGGCGAGAACGGTTCCTCACCGGCGATGGGCCCCGCGACCACATGAGCGTCCGAATCCGGGCGTGTGAAGATTCCGACCGTGTACCGCATCAGATGATCTTCTCCCAGAGGAAACCAGTTGTGGAGCTCGACGCCGGTCCCCCTGAGAGCGCCTCCCAGGTATTCCTGCAAGACGCCGGGTTTGTCCACATAGGGAAGCTGATGCTCGTGCATGGGGGCCTGCTTCCCGAAGTCGACGTTCATACGGCCGAACTTCAGTGTCATGTTGCCGGGGAGGAGATCGTGCGCGTCGCCGTAGGCTTCCTCCAGTTCCAATTCCCCTTCATCCATGTGGATGATCGCGTAGTAGGAAATGAAGGGGTCGACCTCGCCGGCGATGGCCAGTTCCGCCCCACGCATGATGAAGCGGTTGTACAGGTCATGACCATCATTTTTGTTGGAGGCCGTAAAGATGAAGTCACTGACGATTCCGAAGGCCGGGTTGAAGCGGTTGTCGAAGATGGTGCTTTGACCAAAGTTGGATAGGCCTTCTCGGCTCACCCCCTGAATGGCCTGCTCGAGTTCGCCGGGACCGTTGCCTCCGTTTTCGTCCGCTTGGGCCCGCAGGTCTTGCACCTCTTCCTCCAAGGCCTGGAGTCGCGTCTCGTAATCGACTCTCAGCGCATCGAGGGCCTGCTGATACGATTTTTTCATCGCGTCCAGTTTCTTCTGGACGTCTTGGTTGGTTTGGCCTTGCAGTTGTGCGGCCAAAAGGAGCCCCGCCACGGCGAGGCATGCGGGCGCTACGGCCCTGTCGAGAATCGACATGGTTTCGTCTCCCTTGAGTCTGAGTATGAGCGGCGTCCGGACGCATCGCGCCGGACTCGAAAGGAATGGACTCGGACTCAGGAAGCGGGGGGAGCCCGCGGACGAAACGATGTGGGGAGGGCGGAGCGCCGTGCGTCGCTTCGCGGTGGGACGACGAGGGCCTCCAGCGGCGACCCCTGAGCGATCGGGCAGGGGCCCGGGTCGGGGGAGAGGAAGCTTTGTGAGGCCGCCTGGCAAACGGCGCAGGGTGCGGAATCAGCCGTGCTGGGGTGATGGTGGCCGGATTCGGCGGCCATCGCGCACAAGAAGACCACCAGCGAGACCGTGACCAACAGGCCTGAGGCCCGCGGGCGAAGGACTTCGAGTTGCCCGGCGAGGTGACGCGTGATTCGACCCCCTTCATTCGACGACATTGAATCTACGCGTCGGACGAGTTTGATTTCAAGGAATTCTGCCGAATCGTTCGGCGGGTGAGAAAACCGTAGACGATCACGAACCAAAGGGCCGCGGCGCCGGCGCCGGGGAGCCACCATGTCCAGGCTGTTTGGAGGGCGCTTTTTCCGGCCGAGGCGGAAAGGAGGCTGAGGCCCGGACGGTCCGTCATCGTGGACGGCAAGATCACGGGCCAAAGGGCGAGGGCTGCCGAAGCGATCAGCGCAACCAGCGTCGTGGCCGACAGCAGGAACGCCCATCGCTTGCGGCCGGCACGATGCGCGCCGCGGGATCCCCATGCCGCGAGGGGAGGGATGGCGAGGATGGCCGCGAAGGCCGGGGCGTTCTCGACTTTGTCGGCGAGATGCCGACACCCGAAATAACTGCCCACCGCGAGGACGATCGCACCGATGATGACCGGCCAGGCCAGTCTCTCTGCCACGGCGCGCGCACGGTCGGCCGAGGGGCCTTCGATTCTCATGCAGGCCCACAGGGCTCCATGGCGGGCGAGGATGACCACCGTGTAGCCGCCGACGAGGAGCGTGTACCAGTCGAGAATCCCCACACGACCTCGGACCGTGAAGTCGGTCCAGAGTGGGGCGAAGAAGTGCCCTTCTTCGTTGAGGGCGACACCTCTCGTGAGGTTGGCCAACGCCACGCCGGCGATGAGGGCCAGCCCCAGACTGGAGAGAACGAAGGCCGTGTCGAGGGCCTCTCTCCAAAGAGGATTGCGGAGCTGATGCCGCAGTTCCAAGGAGAGGGCGCGGAACACGATGAGCCAGAGGAAGACCATCAAAGGGAGGTAGAATCCGCTGAAGATGACGGCGAAAGCCGTTGGGAAAACGGCCAGGAGAAGGCCCCCTGCCGCGACGAGGAGGACCTCGTTGCCATCCCAGAAAGGCGCGATGCTATCCAGCACCTCCTCGCGTTCCTGTTCGTTTCGGCCGAGGAATCTCAGAAGCATCCCGACACCGAAATCGAATCCGTCGAGAACGACCCAGGCAGCCAGGATGCCGACGATCGCCAGGAAAAACGTGAATTCGAGGGTCATGGATTGACCTCCTTCGGGCCTCGAACGACAAGGCGTCCAAAGAAAGCGAGGAACAGGATCCCCAAGAGCAGGTAGAGGCCCAGAAAGCCCATGAGTGTGAAAAGGACGTTGCCGGCCGAAACCTGGGGCGAAGGTCCAAGCTGTGTTCGGAGCAGCCCGTAAACGAGCCACGGTTGTCGTCCGAGTTCGGCCGTGACCCATCCCGCCGTGTTGGCGAGGAAGGGGAAGGGCCAGGCGAGGAGCAGAATCCAAAGGACGCGCCGCGAAGAGAGGATTCGTCCCCGCACCATGGACCACATGGAAAGCCCGAGGACGGCGATGAGCAGCGTTCCGAGTCCCACCATGATGTGATAGCTGTAGTAGAGCAGTGGGACGTGATCCGGCCATTCCTCCCTCGGAAAATCTTTCAGGCCCCGGACCTCGGCCGCCCATCTCTTGTGGGTCAAAAAGCTGAGGACGCCGGGAAGCTCCAGGGGGTTGTCGAGTTTGAGATTCTCCATGTCGGGCTGACCGAGGATGACGATGGCGGCGGCGTTTTCCGTCTCGAAGTGTCCTTCCATCGCCGCGAATGACGCCGGCTGATGGCGGGCCACCATCTGTGCTTGACGGTCCCCGGTGGGAAACGCCAGGAGACAAGCCGCGAGGAACCCCACAGGAAGAACTGTCTCCAAGGAGATGGGCGCCAGCCTTCGATGACGTCCGTTCAGTGTCCACAGGGCGGAGATCCCCGCCACGACGAGAGCGCCCGTCAAGACACCGCCCAAAAGTGTGTGGGGGAGTTGCCCTTCCAACCATGGATTCAACAGGAGCTGTCGCAAGCTCTCCAGCCGAAAGATGCCCTCCTCGTCTACGGAGAAGCCTCTCGGATGCTGCATGAAGGCGTTCGTTGCCAGAATGAACCAGGAAGACAGCCAGGAGCCGAGGACGACGAGGACCGCGGACAGCCAGTGCAGGAAGCGGGGAATGCGGTCTCGCCCATAGAGGAAAACGCCCAGGAACGCGGATTCGAGGATGAACGCGTAGAGACCCTCCAAGGCCAGCGTTTGGCCGACGACGGGCCCGGTCGTCTTCGAGAAGGCGGCCCAGTTCGTTCCGAACTGGAACTCGAGGGGAAGTCCCGTCACGACTCCGAAGGTGAAGCTGAGGGCGAAGGCCTTCACCCAAAACCGCGCCGCGCGCCCCGCCGCGGCCGAACGACCCCACCAGCCGAGCGTCTCCCAAAACACGATCAAGGGCCCAAGCCCGAGCGTGAGCTGCACGAAGATGTAATGGAAGCTCGCCGTCAACGCGAATTGCAGACGGGCCAGATCCAGCGCCGAATCCATGGGCTCATCCCTCCCACGACCACCCTACCAGGGAGGGAGGATGGAGTTCCGGGCGACCGCTTCAGAACTCTTCGCCGTCTCGCCTGGCTCCGGGAGGTTCTCGATCCGTCGACTGTGGGGCGCAGAGCCGGCTCTGCACGTTGACGCGTGGCGTGGACACATGGCGCGGGCTCGTTCGACGTTCCGGGTTTCTCTCACCGAGGCACGGAGCCGCGGAGAAGGCGGTGGGGAATCATAGGCACGCGTCCGTGTCTCTGCGTGCCTTCGCGTCTCCGTGAGAAGGTCCTTTCACTGCGCCCAAGAAAAAAGGGGCGCCCCGCTCCCGCGGGACACCCCATCCGTCATGGCTTGGGTCAGAAGTTGATGGTCATCTGGAAATACACCCAGTCCGTCGCGGGAGAGCTGCCCGTGTCGTCCACGTAGTCACCCGGGAAGAAGTGGCTGTATCCGAACCACAGTTTCGTGGCGGCGTTGAGGTCGTGTTTGGCGTGGATGTCGAGTTCGAGCCCCACGTCGTTGCTCACGCCGCCGGCCGTGACACGGCGAATCGGCGTTCCCGCCGCGCCGTACCAGGCATCGGTGTCGGAATCGAGGAGGAAGTAGTGCACGTCCACTCCCATCCACCAGTCATCTCGCGGCTTCACGCTGACGTGTCCGACGATGTCGTGACCGTTGCGCCAGGCGAAGATGTCCAGGAAGCCCTGGTAGGCGTGACCGAAGGGAAAGAGGGGATCGAAGGTTTCGTAGTCGCCGTCCGTGGGATCGTCGTCGCCGGAAGCGAAGGTCCATTCGGCGCCGATGTAGGGCTTCCAGTCGGTGTCGAAGGTGTAGCCGGCCTTGGCGACCCAGGCGTACGCCCAGACGTCGTCACCGGCGCGATCACCCGCCTGGCCGACGATTTCGGCCATGTAGCTGAAACCGCCCGTCTTGCCCTTGAAGTGCAAGCCGAACGTCGCGTCTTCGAGGTCTCCGGCTCCGCCGGCTTCGTTGATGAACGAACCGTCCGCGAAGGAACGGTAGAAGACGTAGGCATCGATGACGTGGTCCTCGATGCCGGTGAAGTGGAAGTAGGCGCCCGCGAAGACCCAGTCGTCGTCCCGTTCTCCGGCGGGGTGAGCCTCCTTGACGTTGGTGACGAAGGCGTCCAACTGGAAGTCGTCGCCTTCGAACCAGGTGCGCACGCCGTCCCAGGCCCGGCCGACAGGGTGCCAGTCCAGAGGACTGATGAGGCGCTGATCACCGTATTTCAATTCTTGGCGCCCCACACGGAAGGTCCATTTCTCCCCAAAAACGTTCTGGAAGTCGACGTAGGCCTGATGGATGTCCACGCCTTCCAGATCGTTGACCACGCTCCCTTCGTCGCCCCACCGGCGCGAGTCCTGTAACTCGACGAAGGCGCGAAGGTTTTCAATGATGCGGAAGTCGAAGTTCAACCGTGTTCTCTGGATCACGAAGTCGGTGCCGTCGTCGACCCCGGCTCCGTAGTTCTTGGTGGTGCGGTACTCGCCGCGGAAGCGGAACTGACCGCCGATTTTCAACGTCTCGGCCTTGCGCGGCGTCACGCGGGCGTCGTCGTCGTCGAGGATGCCGTTGACGAGGGTCTCCAGTTCGGAGCGCCCGAATGCGTCGTTCTCATACGTCGCGAGCCGCTCTTCGAGGGCCTGGATCTTGAGATCCGAGGCGGCTGACTTCCGTTCGAGTTCCCGAATCTTCTCCAGGAGCTTGGACGTGTCCGGGTTGTCTTGTCCCCAAAGGGGCGTCGTCGATCCGGCCAGAACACTGAGGAAAATCAGGACCGTGACGGCCCGCCATCGAAAAAGGTTTCTCATCATTCATCTCCCTGACCCGCCCCCTGGGGCTTTCTCCCCACCGTGGACCTCGAGATGAGGACTTTTGCCGCCCCAATCCTCGAAGAATCAGAGTCCTGCGGGTTTTGATCCACCCATCGCAATCGACGTGCCCAACTACCCAATTCGTGGGGGCGCAGGTTAGAATGCCTCGCCGACAGCAACCTCGAGGACTCGCGTCATGGGCGAACAACATGTCGATCAACACGTGGATTCGGAGGAACTCCGCGCCTTTGTCCGCTACGTCCTCAGAGATCTGCGGGCTTTGGAGCGGATGCTCTCCGAGGGGTTGATCGAATCCGACCGCGTTCGGATGGGGGCCGAGCAAGAGTATTTCATCGTCGATGAGGCCTGGAATGCCAAATCGATCTCGGAGGACGTGCTCCGGGAATGCGCGGGCATGGATGTGACGCCCGAATTGGCCCGCTTCAACATCGAGATGAACACGCCCCCCTTCGAAATGGGCCCGACCACCTTCTCCGGGCTGGAGGCGTTCCTCGACGAAGGGAATCGGCGACTTCTCGAGTGCGCCCATTCCCACGGCGCGGACCTCGTGATGACGGGGATTCTGCCCACGCTTCAGCCGTCGGATCTCTCCCTCGAGAACATGTACGACTCTCCCCGATACAACGCCTTCGATGAGGCCTTGAAACGTCTCAGGGGGGGAGGGTACGAGTTCAGGATCAAGGGGACTGATGAGCTCGTCATGCACCACGACTCGGTCATGATCGAGGCCTGCAATACGAGCTTCCAGATCCATTTGCAGGTGGCCCCCAAGGAATTCGCCGAGGTCTACAACATCGCGCAGCTGGTGTCCGCACCCGTTCTGGCGGCGGCGACAAACTCTCCGCTCCTGTTCGGAAAACGGCTGTGGCGAGAAACTCGGCTGGCTTTGTTTCAGCAATCGATGGATACGCGGCAGGCGAGTTCCCATTCCCGGGAGTCACGACCGAGAGTGGCCTTCGGCGATGCCTGGGTGAGGTCGTCCGTCGCCGAGATTTTTCGCGAGGACATCGCGCGGTTCCGCGTGCTCTTGGCGGCCCACATCGAGGAAGATCCGTTCGAGGCGCTCGCGGCGGGCCGCGCTCCGGACCTGACGGCGCTCCGACTCTACAACGGTACGGTCTATAGGTGGAATCGTCCCTGCTATGGTGTGGGAGGGGGGCGCGCGCACCTGCGCATAGAGAATCGGCTCTTGCCTTCGGGGCCCACGATCCGCGACGAGGTGGCGAACGCGGCCTTTTGGATCGGCCTCATCAAGGGCATGCACCTCGCCATCGGCGACATTCGCCCCCTGTTCGAATTCGACGACGCCCATTCGAATCTCGTCGCCGCCGCGCGGCTGGGGCTCGGCGCTTACTTCGACTGGGCCCACGCCAGGCAAGTTCCGGCCAGGGAGCTCATTCTCGAGGAACTCCTGAATTACGCCGAGACGGGCCTCGCAGCTCTCGGCGTGTCCGAGAGCGATCGTAGACTCTATCTCGGTGTCATCGAAAAGCGCGTCGCATGTGGGCTCACCGGGTCGCAGTGGATCCTCAGTTCGCTCGCCGCCATGCGGAAGACGGGTTCACGCACCGAGAGGATGGCCGCCCTCACTGCGGGCATGGCCAAGCGTCAACAGGAGGGTACTCCCGTGCACAGTTGGAGCCTTGCCAGAATCGACGAATCCGGGGGCTGGAAGAAACACTATCAGCGCGTCGAACAGTACATGACGACGGACCTCTTCACGGTCAATCAGAACGAGGCGGTCGATCTCGTGGCCTGCCTCATGGATTGGCGGCACATCCGACACGTGCCGGTCGAAGACGACGACCACAAGTTGGTGGGCCTCGTCTCCTCGAGGATTCTGCTGAGGCTGGTGGCCCAGGGATGGACGCCGGACTCGGACCGGCCGGTTCCCGTGAGCGCCGTCATGCAGAGGAATATCGTGAGCATCCCTCCGTCGACGACGACCAAGGAGGCCATCGAACTCATGAAGGAGAACGGCGTGGCCTGTCTTCCGGTCGTCGACGAGGAGCAAAGACTCATCGGACTCGTCACTCAGTACGATCTGGTCAAGATCGCGAGCCCCCTCCTCGAGCAGGCGCTCGAGGAGTAGGCGGCCGGTCCCTTGACGGTTCCACCGTCCCGAACATCCATGAGTACGCCCCTTCGGATTGCGATCTCCACCTGCCCCAACGACACCTTCACCTTTCACGGTCTCATGTCGGGGGACGTTCCCACCGACGAAGTCAGCGTGCAGTTCCATCTTGCGGACGTTCAGGAGTTGAACGAGGGCGTCCGCGACGGCCGCTTCGACGTGGCCAAGGTGTCCTTTCGCGCCGCTCTCGCCCATTCGAAGGACTACTGGGTTCTTCCCGTCGGGGCGGCGCTGGGTTTCGGAAACGGCCCCTTGCTCCTTTCCCGCGACGAGGGCCGCGTTCCCGGTCCCGGGGACCGCGTTCTCGGCCCAGGTTCCGCCACGACCGCCGATCTTCTTTTCCGCATGTTCCACGGGACGTCGGGCGCCAGGGTCGAGCAGGCGCTCTTCAGTGAGATCATGCCCGCCTTGCACGCGGGGAAGGCGGACTTCGGGGTGTGCATCCACGAAGGACGATTCACCTATCGGCAAGAGGGACTTTTTCTGGTGGAGGATCTGGGGAAGCGTTGGGAAGAGGAGACGGGATGCCCGCTCCCCCTGGGTGGATTGGTCGCCCGGAAGAGTCTGGGCGTGCCGTTTCTCGAGAGGATCGTGGGTTGGCTTCGGACGTCTTTGGACCTCGCTCTCGGCGATCCGGAGGCGGCCCTGCCGACCATGAGGCGCTACGCCCAATCCCTCTCCGACGAAGTCATTCGCGCCCACGTCGAACTCTACGTGAACGATAACACCCGGGAATTGGGGGCGGCCGGTCGCGAGGCCCTGCGCGTTTTCGCAGAGCGGGCCCAACTCCTTTGCGGGTCTCCGAGCGCCGACCCCTTGGTCGTGTTCACCCCGCGTTGAGCGGATCTCTCCCTTTCATCGGGCATGAGTGGGGCGGATCGTCACCCGCAGGACGGCAAACCCATCCAGTTCGAAGTGTTCGACGTGCAAAGGGAGGGGCTTGTCCTCGTCGACCTGAAAGGCCTTCACCACCGTCCGCGGCGCGTGGTGCGTCCAGTCGTCGACGAGTCTCTCCCCACCCAGCTCGACGCGCACCCCGTCGTCGCTCGTCACGACGAGTTGGTACGACCCGGGGGCGAGACGGAGCACCCCATCGGCCACGGTTCCGAAGTGGTCGCGAGGCAAGCCGGGGGCGAAGGGGCGTCCCTTTGCGGCCAACGCGCTGGGACCCTGCATTCCGAAAGGGAGGTCGAGGACCGGTACGCTGATGGCGTGGGCCCTCTCCGCCAGAGCTCGAAAGGAGCCTTCGTCCTCGCGAGGGTCGATGGGGGTTGGAAAGCAAGCGACGCGCCACGCGATCGAGAGAAGATGTCCTGAAACGGAAGGGCCGTCGGGGATTCCGAAGCCGAATCGGTGCAGGCCCGGCGTTTTCGCCTCCACCCGCCACCGGCCTTCCCCGGCCCGCCTGAAGACGACCCCCGCGTCGCCGCTGAACGTCACCCGCGATGACTTCGCTCCGAGAACCTCCCACACTTGCGCTGAGCCCTCGTCGCTCACGCGGCGAAGCAGGGGAGAGGCGCCGTCCCAGGGCCCCCATGTCGACACGATGATGTGCTCTCGTCCCTTTCGATCTTCGTGCGCCCCGACGGGACGGCTCTGGCCCATCGCGCGATAGGGCGCCGCCTTCACGGTGGGAAGGGCGCGCGGTGTCTTGGAGGGCGCACTCGCCTCGAGAAGAAGCTCCTTCGTCACCCCGTCAAACACGTTGGCGAGGAGCGTGGTCGTGCTTTCCGAATGACGCAGGTGGATCGCGACGTCGTCCCCGCGGAATCGATTCCGTGCGATGGCGTTGTCCGCCACCTGCATCCCGTTACGGCGTCCCCATGGAAGTCGGGCGATCGCTTCGTCGGCATCCCACCACAGATGGACGCCGCAGCGGTTCTGGACGAAGTCGTTGTCGAGGATGACATCCCGTTGTCCGTGCTCGATGTTGACGCCTCCGCGTTCGAGCCCATAGCCCGCGTCGCCGCACTGCTCGAAGTGGTTTCGGACGATGAGGGTGTCTCGCGAGTAGCCGCCCCAGATCCCGCAGATGCCGCACCGGTTCATGATGTTGTTCTCGATGCGATTCCCGAAGCTGAACGTCATCTCCAGACCATGGGCCACGGCATCCGAGAAATCGTTGCCGACGATGAGGTTGTCGTTGTTGCCCTTTCTCTTGGAGTCGAAACCCTGCGGCGCCTTCGTCTCGCCCAGAGCTTCCTTGCCTCCGAAACCGAAGAACCCGTCACCGCCGTGAGTCGCCGAATTCTCGACGATCCGGTTGCGCGAGCACTGCTCGAACATGAGGATGCCGGCCGAGTCCTGGCCTCGGTTGTACACGCCGTGGCTATAGCCTCGCACGCAGAAGTCGAAGGCGTTTCGGCTGACCAGGTTGTCCGAGGAACGCCACAGCGCCAGTCCCCATCCGGAGAGAAACGAGAAGTCGTTGTCATAGACACGGGAATCCTCGACCCATTCCAGCAAGATGCCGTTTTGGCTCTCCCGGCCCCGTGATCGGCGAATCGTGACGTTGTGACTCCGTCGCACCCGCACGCACGCGCCATAGTCCCGGGCCCAATGCCCATCGTCGTTGACATGCGGTTGAAGCCAATCGGAGGCATCTTCCGCCTCGGGCGTCGACTTCAATCGTTGTCGGAACATCCCCGAGAAGTCCGCTCCATCGATGATTAGGCCGTTCGCATGCTCCGCGTCGATTCCAAGACGGAAGCCCCGCGCGTGAAGCCCGCGGATCGTGACCCCGGTCCGTCCGCGGATGCTCAACCCGACGCCGCGGATCTCGTCGGGGGAGCGGCCCGGGGGAGCGCCCCGAAGCACGCCTCCTTCCTCGAAGGTGATCGTGATGCCGTCCGCCTTCACCTGGATGACGCCGTTGCCGTCGGAATCTTCGATGACGAGTTGCGACGGAATCCGAATCCGGACGGAGCGGTCGACGACGAGGTTGTCCTTTTTCAACTCCACGACGGGCCAGGCCCCTTGTCCGAGGACCGCTGCCGTTTGGAGGGCGAGAGCAAAAAGGACGAGGGATGGGCGCGCATGAAATCCCGCCCGTCGCGTGTCGGAAAGGGAAGGCGCTGCATAAAGATTCAAGTTCAGACTCCGTGATGTCCGATGTGAGATCGAAGCCTCGGATTCACTCATTGACGGAGACCCATGATGACGTTCCTGCTCCGACTTGTCACCTTGCTGGCCCTCTTGACGGCTCTTGCGGGCGCGCAATTCACGGCGCTCATCACCCTGGATGGGGCGACGGCGGGCGATCACCTCGGTCGTTCGGTGGCCGTCGTCGACGACATCGACGGCGATGGCGTGTCGGATATCTTGGTCGGGCTTCCGGGGGCGGACGGCGCCGGTCTGGACGCGGGCCAAGCCCGGGTCTATTCCGGGGCGACCGGAGGCATCCTGATCGCCATCGATGGGCTCCAGCCCGGCGATTTCTTCGGAACGTCCGTGGCGGGGCTGGGCGATTTGAACGGCGACGGTCTGAGCGAGTTCGCCGTCGGCGCTCCCGGTTCCGACGTGGGCGGGACGGACTCCGGTTCCGTCCGCGTTTTCGCGGCGCCGACGGGAGGGCTCCTCTACTCTCTTTCCGGCACGGCTCCCTTCGACGGTTTCGGCGAGTCCATGACGGGGCTCGGGGATTGGAACGCCGACGGCATGGGGGACTTCGCCATCGGCGCGCCCCGCGTCGACCAGATGGGCGCCGACTTCGGCCAGGTCACGGTGTATTCCGGCGTCGATGGATCCCTCATCGCCACCTTCACGGGCGACGCGCCGGGGGACGAATTCGGGAGCGCCATCGCCGACGCCGGTGACGTCGACATGGACGGGGTGACGGACCTCCTCGTCGGCGTGCAACTGGCCGATACGCAGGGGGCGTTCTCCAACGCCGGTTTGGCGCGGGTCTACTCGGGCGCGGATCAATCCCAGCTTCTCAGCATCGACGGCCAGAATCAGGTGGATCTCTTCGGCTCGGCCGTGGCGGGTTTGGGGGACATCAACGGCGACGGCCATGCGGACATTCTGGTCGTGGCGCGTCTCGAGGACGGGGGAGCCACCGACTCGGGGGTGGCGCGGGCCTACTCCGGGGCCGATGGCAGTCTGATCTTCACGATCATGGGATCCGCCATGGGAGAGCAGTTGGGGTTCTCGGCGGCGGCCGCGGGGGATTTCGACGGGGACGGCACCCCGGACATAGCTCTCGGCGCTCCCTTCGCCGCCGGGGCCGGCACGGACGCGGGGGCGATCCGGTTTTACTCGGGCGTGGACGGCTCACTTCTGCTCGCCATCGACGGCGCGGAAGCTGGGGCCCAGCTCGGGATCGCCACCTCCGGAGGCGCGGATTTCAACGGCGACGGGCTGGGCGATGTGCTCGTGGGGGCGTATCTGGAAGACGATGGCGCCGCCGTCGACGCCGGCCGAGCCCGGGTCTACACGTTTCTCGATCCGGCCATCCTTTCCCGCTTCGAGGGCCTCCAAGGGGGAGATCAGTTGGGGGAGAGCGTGGACGCCGTGGGCGACGTGAATGGGGACGGCATCGCCGATTTGGTCGTGGGGGCGCGCCTGTCCGACGTGGGCGGAACGTCTTCGGGCGCGGCCTACGTGGTCTCTGGAGCCGACGGCACTCAGATCCACGAGGTCCAGGGGGCGGCGGCTCTCACGGAATTCGGCACGTCGGTCACGGGGCTGGGGGACCTGGATGCGGACGGCATCCCCGACTTCGCCATCGGGGCGCCCAGGGAGGACCTGATGGGCACCGACGAGGGGGCGGTCCACGTCTTTTCCGGAATGACGGGGATGGAAATCGCCACGCTGAGCGGTGAGGCGAACCAGGACCAGTTCGGTTTTTCGGTCTCCAACGCGGGGGACGTGAACGGGGATGGGGTTTCCGACATCGTCGTCGGAGCGCCCCGCCACGACGTCATGGGGACGACGGATGCGGGACGGGTCTACATCTACTCGGGGGCGGACAACTCCCAGTTGGCGACGGCGGATGGGACGGAGGTGTGCGGTCAATTGGGCTGGTCCGTCGCAGGGGTGGGCGACGTCAATGGCGCCGGGAGGCCGGACGTGGGCGCGGGGGCGAGACTGGAGGACGGCAACGGCGTCAACTCGGGAAAGATCTACGTCCTCTCCGGCGTGGATCTCTCCGTCATCGTCAGCCAGAACGGTCCCGCGGGCTCGGCGCAATTCGGCTACTCCGTCGCGGGGGCCGGGGATGTGGACGGCGACGGTTCCCCCGACATCGTGGCGGGCGCCCCCTTCGACACCGCAGGAGGCACGGAAGCCGGGCTCGTTCGGGTCATGAAGGGGTCGGATCTCACGGTCATTCACACGCTCGCGGGAACGAGTGCCAT
Source organism: uncultured Planctomycetia bacterium (assembly GCA_964559135.1). GTDB lineage: Bacteria > Planctomycetota > DRQF01 > DRQF01. The sequence goes on along the minus strand of CAZLGG010000014.1, from coordinate 3,894 downwards.
GACGCGCTTCGGGTTCTCGGTCGATGGTGCGGGGGACATCGACGGCGACGGGTTTGCGGACATCGTCGTGGGGGCCCCCAAGGACGATGCCAACGGGACGGATGCGGGCGCTCTCACCGTCTATTCGGGGATCGACGGCTCCCTCCTCTACACCCACAAGGGCGAGGATGCCGGCGACGAGCTGGGCTACGGGGTGACGGGACTGGGTGACGTGGACGGAGACGGTTTCCCCGAGGTGGCGGTGGGGGCGCGCCTGGACGACGACGGCGGTCCGGATGCGGGAAGCGTGAGGATACTCCGACTGCCGATCCCCACGATCCACTATCCCGGTTCCAGGGAGGATCTATTCCTCTTCACCGGTGTCAACGGTGCCACCCCCGATCGGCTGGACGACATCAAGGACCTTTCTGTGGGGGACCAGCTCGTGGTGAACTGGCGTACATTCCAGGGCACCTTCGACGTCTATCCACCCATCCTCATCGGGCAGTTCTTCGTGACGGGGACACCGCCCACGAGCCCTTCCGGCTTTCCCGAGGTGCACTCGAACCCGGGGCAAACGCCTCCGCCCGTACTCATCTTCGACGGCAACACGGGCCCCTTCGGCCCGTTGGCCTTGCCGCCGGGAGGCATCACCCTGGCGTTCACGGCACCACCGGGAATCGCCGGAAACAGCTTCATCTTTCAGGCCCTCGCGGCCACGAATACCGCGAGGAACGGATTCTTCGCGATCACCCACGGCCACGAGGTCCGATTCATTCCCTGACTTCTTGGCCTCAACGCACTCTCAGGGCCACGGCATTGGTCACCTTGATCACACCGGGCTGCGTTTCGATCACACCCTGAACCGTGAGGGTGAACGGGAAGGGAAGCCCACTCAGGGTTACGGACCAGGGGGTGGGGGTCGACGGGGTCGCCTGGGGCGACATGGGGTTGAAGTTGTTCGTCAGGATGAAGTACCCCGGAGAATTCAATCCCACGGGAAGACATGTGACGCCGATCCCGGGCAGGGAGGTCACATCGGTTGGGCCGGGGAGGCCTGTGAACGCGCCGAGTGCGAAGAGGGCCGGTGAGAGCGTCGTCGGCGGTTGGGCCACCTCGAAAACGAAGGGTTGGAACACGTTCACATCCACGATGCGTGTGGGTGCACCGGCGGAGCCGTTGATGAAGAGGAGGTCGACGGGGGACCCCGGAACGACCTCGACGTTGCCGGAGGAGCAGGGTTCCTCCAGGTGGGGGACGGGGCCGGTCACGTACACCCGCGCCTGTCCGACTCCCGGACCGATTCCATTGAAGATGGGAGCACCGACGATGAGGTCGGCGAGACCATCGCCATCCACATCGCCCACACCGGAAAGGGACCGGCCCAACAGATCGTCGGGAGCGTTGCCCGTGATGACGCCGAGGAGCGCTCCCGTCGCGCCGGAAAAGATCTGGACCGACCCCGACCCACTGTTGCTCGTGAAGGGGTGAACCTGGCTCGCGGCAAAGTCGGGGACGCCGTCGCCGTTGAAATCGCCCAGGCCGTCCACGGCGAAACCGAAGACGTCGCCGGGCGTGTTGCCGTGCATCGAATAAAGGAGGGTCCCGGTGGCGCCGGAGAACACCCGCACGGCGCCGTCCCCCGTCGGGCTCGTCTCCGTCGGGGAGCCGACGATGAAATCGGGACGGCCGTCACCGTCCACGTCATCCAGGCTGGCGAGGGCGTTCCCGAAGCGACCGTCGACCGCCGATCCGGGAATCGTGTACAGCACCGTGCCCGTGGCGCCCGAAAAGACCCTCACCCGGCCTGCGGTGCCCAAAGAGGGAATCATGACCGTGGGAGCTCCGGCGAGGATGTCGTCGAATCCGTCGCCGTCGACGTCTCCGGCTCCGTCGACGGACGATCCCAGCAGACCGACGACGGAGGTCCCTCCGAAGGTGTGGAGAATGGCGCCGGTTGCACCGGAGAAGACGCGGACCGACCCCTGGAGCGACGTGTGGGTGGCATCGCCGAGGCCTCCCGCGACGATGTCGGGAACGCCGTCGCCGTCGACGTCGCCCGCTTTGGCCACCGCCATGCCCAGCATGTTGTAGGTGACGTCGCCCTGGAAGTTGTAGAGCATCGATCCATCGAATCCCGAGTAGACGCGCACGGAACCGCTGTCGCGGCCATTGGGGTCATCGCGGGGCGCTCCCACGATGAGGTCCGCGAATCCGTCGCCGTTGACGTCTCCGGCGCCGGCGACCGCCCAACCGAGGTTGTCGCCGCCGACCAGTCCCCTGAAGGTGTAGAGAAGCGCACCCGTGGCTCCCGAATACACCCGGGCCGCGCCCGCGTCCGGGGCGATCTGATCGTCTCCGGGAATCCCCACGATGAAGTCGGGAACGCCGTCACCGTTGACGTCGCCCGCTCCACTGACCGCGAATCCTTGCAGGTCGACGGACAGATTCCCGGCAAAGGAGTAGAGGGGTTGGGGCGAGGATTGCGCCCGGATTCCCAGTGCACACGTCACCGCGAAGACGACGACGAAAAGGGGCATGGCTTGTCTCATGGTAAGTCTCTCCTCTCATTCACAAGTGGTGGGTTGAGTTCACGGACTCAGCGGACGCGATGGTCGCTATGCGCTTCCCTCAACCCTAGACCTCACAGCCCCCCCATGTCAAGCCTCTTCCCCAGCTCACCGGCCTCCCTCCACGTTCCCCCGGTCGCCATCCCCCTCGTCGCCCGCAGCGGTGGCCCCGTGGACAGGCGATGCTCGCGCTGCTGAAACGCGCCGAGCGAGGCGAGGACTTCGACGCCCTGCCCGCCGCCGACTGACCCGGCGCGTTACCACTGCGCCAGGTCACCCTGCAACCATGGGGTCCGCCGGACGTTTACGGATCGACGGCACGGCAGCGGAGGGCCAGGAGGGATTGGCGGGCTTCGTCGGTGAGCGGAGCGGTTTCCAGTCGGGGGGGCGTCTCGCGGCGCACCGTCGATGAGGATGCGGTGCACGCCCTGCTCGGCCAGCTCGACCGGCCGATAGTCCACGTCATCGAGGGATCGCTCGATGATCCACCGCAGGGCGCGGGCCCCCGTGCCGAGGGCGAGTGCTTGCCGCGCCGCCTCCTCCAGGCCGACGAAAGCGCCCCCACAGACGAACAGGATGCGCGATGTGTCGATGATGCCGGACCAGCCCGACGATCCTCCATGAGGCGGCCGCAGGTGGGTGCGGACACCGTCGAGAAGGGTGAGCAGACCGATCTGGACCCCCTCGCCGGCGACATCGGCCCCCCCCCTCGCCGACGTGACGACGCACTTTGTCGAATTCATCGATGAAAATGACCCCCCGCTGGGCCCGTTCGACGTCGCCGCCCTGGGCCTCGACGAGCTGGCGGACCATCTCGGCCACAGGCGTGCCGACATAGCCGGTCTGCACCAACGACGTGGCGCTGGCGAAATGGAAGGGGAAACCGAGCCCCCGGGCGAGGGTCTTCACGATGAAGCTCTTGCCCGTTCCCGTAGGGCCGAGAAAGAGGATGTGGTGGGGGTCGGGGCCCTGACACTCGCCCGACTCTCGCTGGGCGAGACCGATATAGTGGTTGTAGACCGCCGTGGCGAGAGATCGTTTCGCCTGAGTCTGACCATAGACGGTTCGGTCCAGGTAGGCGGTCATTTCGCTGGGGGAAGGCAAGACCCCGTCGTTGCGAATCAGGTGGGTGTGTTCGGGGTGGGGGGCTATCGCCATCTCCTTTCCGTCGGGGGTATCGCGCCGTTGCGGCGTCCCGCACCATGATAACGGCAAGGACGACGGGGTGTTGGGGAGGGACCTCGGAAAACACGGATCGCCCCATGCCTGGGCCCCCTTGCCGGCCCCGTGTTCTCCACGAGCACTGTCCCCCACGGTGCATACAATGGACCTCTTCGGCGACGGC
>CAZLGG010000013.1:0-55922 GCA_964559135.1 uncultured Planctomycetia bacterium | reverse complement strand
AGAGGCCCATTCTTCCAGCCAACGCCGTTCCTCCGCAGCCCCCGGAGGCTCGAGTTCGCACCCCCAAGCTTCCAGCTCGCAATCCAATCGCAAGGGAAGGATGCGCCATCGCTGCGGGGAGGAGGCCTCCGCCCTGCGGAACGCTCTTAGAGCCCCATTCAGTGAATCTCGGCGAGCCGCCGCCGAGCCGGAAAGATAGGAGAGGCTACGAAGAACAACTCCCTCCTGCGCCTGGGTCGTCCAAGGTTCGAAGCCGTTCCCCACTTGCCTCAAGGCGGCCAGGGCGTCCTCCAACCGACGTCGTGATGCGTCGGTACAGTCGAATCCCGCCATCGCTTGGGCAAACTTGAACTCTGACGCGACGCGGCGAACGGCAGAATCCTGTCCGAGGAGGGCGCGGATGCGCCCCAAGATGGCCTCCGCACTCAAACCCCTCATGCTCGCATCGAGGCCTTTCAACCGGAGGACCTGCGCCAGGTTGGATCGCGCTCGGAGACTCTGCGGATACGTCAAGGTGAATCGCTCGGCCCACTCCGAAGCACGGTCGAGATCGCCTCGTCGCGCCCAGCTCAACGTTTCGACGACGTAGATTTCTTCCGGGAAATCGACACGTTCTCCGACGTCCTCGAGGATGCGGCAGGTCTTTTTATCATTGCCTTCTTCGAAAGCCGAAAGGGCCAGGAAGAGTTTCTCCATGGCACGCAGGGTGCCGCTGTCCTCATTCACCCTCGACCAAACGAGGCGGGCCTGTTTGAGGGCAGCTCGGAGTCGGCGGCGTCGCTCGCTCAGGAGTCCGCTGGTTCCCCGAGGGAACCTCCGTGTGCGCGCCCGGCCGACGAAGTCGACCTCGACCGTCGGCCACCGTAGAGTTGACAGATATGCCCTGAGCTGCCGGCGAACATCGAGGAGCCTGAGGAACGGCTCATGGGGAAAGCGGCGAAGCGCCTCCGCGAAAAAGGAATCCGCGCCAGGATCTCGGAGCGTTTCGGACAACAGCCCCATGTAACCCGCCTTGAGCGCCTCCGCGCGAGGGGAACGCTCGAAGAGTTTCTCCAGATCACGACGGAGGTCAGCCTCCGCCCCCACATCGCGGACCGACTCGCGACGCAGAGTCTCCGCGCGATTCAAGATCGGCCGCGTTCGCCTTTCGAACTCGCAGTAATCTTTTTGGTCGGCGAGGAACCGGGACAGGGCCTCTCCGTGACGATGATTCTGGAAGCTCCACCAGCCGACCAACCCCACGAGAAAGCCAATCACCAAAAGGCCCCATCGGTGCTGTTGAATGACTCGTGCGGTCCCCCTCGCAGCCTGGGCGAAGGTTCCCAGTTGTCTCGCGCGAGGCACCCGCCCCTCGGCAAGTCGGCAAAGATCGCTGTGCAATTCACCTCCATTCGCGTAGCGATCGGAGGGATTTCGAGCCATGGCCTTTTCGATGACGGACGCAACATCCCTTGAGAGACGAGGATTCACAGATGAGAGGGAAGGGGACGTGCCTTCAACGATGCATCGATAGACATCCTCCAAGTCCTCGGCTCGATGAGGCGGCACGCCCCCGAACATCTCGTAGAGAACCGATCCCGCGGAAAAAACATCACTCTCCGGGCCGATGGCATCCGCCTGACCGGTGGCCTGTTCCGGTGACATGTACATAGGGGTCCCAGCCCGTAGTCCGGTCTCTCCCATGTCCGACGGCCCCGTTTTCGCGAGACCGAAATCGATCAAGACGACACGTCTTTCCCCAGTGACGAGAATGTTCTCCGGCTTGACGTCGCGATGTACGACTCCCTTTGCATGAACGTGGGCGAGAGCCGAGGCGAGTTGGATCGCCACATCCAGGAGGTCCACGAGTGTTCTTTCCCCCTCCCGCAACCAAGTGGCGAGAGATTCTCCCTCCACGTACTCCATCGCCATGAAGGGGACACCATCGACGTCACCGACATCCTCGACCCGCACGATTCCAGGATCATGCAAGGACGCCACCGTGATCGCCTCGGCACGGAAACGTGCGGCGTCCAATGGCGACTCCGAATCCGTCCGCAGCACCTTGACAGCCACGGGCTTGCTGAGATCGACGTGCAGACCTCGAAAAACACGGGAGAATCTCCCTTCGCCGAGGAGATCGAAGAGAAGATAGGAACCGAATCGTGTGACCCCCACCGCTCCTGATTCACGGAACAGTTCCGATGCCGGGTCGGAGTGGGCGTCCACCGTGTCTTCCAAGAACAGACGTCGAAGACGTTCGATGTAGGCTTCTTCTTGATGGATCATGGCACTCTGAAGACTTCAAGAATCTCGTGAATCGTTTCCTCCTGTGTCGCGCCTGGGCTCCCCATCAAATTCAACAAGGTGATCCGGTAGGCGACGCGCATTTCGGCCAAGGCGTTCTTGACTTCGTGAAAACTCATCCCGAAATGTTCCCCGAGCTCGTCGTACGTCAGGCGATGACCCTGGGCCTCTTCGAAATAGTAGTGGCGAAAAACCATGAAACGCTCGTGGCGACCTTCCCGTTCCATGCGCACAGACAACTCTTCGAGTGCTTCCCGGATGAGCGATCGCATGAGTTCCCTCTCGAACAGCCGGTCAGAAGCGATGTCAGTGGAAGGAGGCGCGGCTTCGATCCCCATCAAGTCGTCCAGGGGGACCAGCACTCTCCCTCCTCCACGTTTGAGACGCCGCGCGTTCCTGGCGTGTTCGCGCATGAAATTGCGGAGTGTCCCCTTGATCCAACCGCGGAATCGTCCACGGGCTTTGCGCACGCCCTGGATCAGCTCCCGTTCGAGAAAGTAGAGGAAGAATTGTTGAGTGAGTTCGGCGGCATCTTGCCTGTCCCGTTGCCAACCGCGCCGGAGAGTCCAATACACCGGCCTCCAGTACAGGCGAACGATTTGATCCATCGCCTGCGTGCGGGCCTCGTCCGATCCGTGCTGCGCACGGTCGATCAGCGACCACCGGGTGGAGCGATACCTTGGATCGACGTCCACAGCCGAGTCAATTCTCAAACCGTGCGCCCCGATCATCCCCACCCCCCGAGCCCCCATCGGGTGCGCCATCCCTCACATCTTCGTTGCCGTCTCGAGAAAAAACCGGACCCCAACCGGCCCATGGCACGAACCAGCCAGGGTCCGATTGCGGCAACGCCGCGCCCCCGTGTCGAAGGCGCTCTCGCAGACATCCTGGCTGGGAGTCGACCCGACCCGGCCGCGTGGACGATCAAGAGGAAACAGGAGGTGGTCACGGAAAGAACCTTCAATTCATGGTGCAAATTGGATTTCGACGGCATGCGAAACCGCCCATCCAGGAAAGAATCGGTGAAGGTGATTCACTTGCCGATCCAAATGAATGGGAGGCCCGCAACGACGAAATGATACCTTTCTCCGCTCCGTTTTTTCCGCGTGCGGCCGGCTTCACTCTGGTCTGTATTGGCCGTTGCCGAATCATGTTCTCGAAAAATTTTGGCCACGACGGTGCGAGAGGGGGCTCATGGTCCCGTGGGCACACCCTCTCCTTCCGGAGTTTCCATCGCGAAACGATCGCCGTTCGAGGCTCGTTCCCCGTTTGACACTTCGTGCAGGTGGGTGAAAATCCAGCGGTGCCCCATAATCCGCGGCCTCGAGCCGACCTCGACAGGGGCCTCTGGCGCCGACAACGAGAAGGCCGTGGCAACCGTTCACGTGATGAATCCCGAACCCTTGACGCTCTTCACGAAAGCGGAGCTCGTCACGGTCTACGATCGCGGAGAGATTCTGCGAGAAAGAAAACTGGGGAACCCACCGCGCGGCCGCGTTGACGGCTGGATCGCCAAAGTCCTGCCCCCGGGCAGCCATCTCGAGGTCCGACCCGCGCCTCACGGGATGGTGGAAGTGGTGGATAGCGCCTACCGCCCCTTCTACAAGAAGGAGCTCTACGCCCTCGAGGAGGCGGTCAGGGTGATACCCGGCCCACCCGCGGGGACGCGCGCCGCCTCTGCGCCACCGATGCAGAATGTCATCGACGCCCTCTTGAGCCTTGAAGGGACACCGTACCTCTACGGGGGCAGCGCCCCCTCGGGAAGCGACATCCAGGCCGAGGCGCTGATCGCTCGCGGCCTCATGCGGCGCGAGGATCTCGAAGACCCCGACCTCGCCATGATCATGAGGTCCGCGGGCATCGACTGCTCGGGACTTTTCAATCTCGCCACCGACTACGCCTTCTTCGGCGACAGTTGCCACGTCTACGAAGCCTTCGGTTCCGCGGCGCGGGTCATCGAGGACGATGAAGCCTCGAACGCGGCGACCATGGCGAAGGCCCTCCGTCCCCTCGACCTCATCGTTTATCGAGGACACGTGATCGTGGCCCTGGGAGACGGACGAGTCATCCAAGCGGTGGGCGACGGGATCAACGCGACGACCTTCAGCCTGGAAACAGGATTCCCCGGCCACCCGGACGAAAAGTACGACCGCGTGGTCATCGATGAGGCCGAACCGATTCTTCGCGCCCTCCTCCATCGGCAGGGCCGGCGGTTCTCTTCCCGCTGGCGCTTCGATGAATCTCACTTCATGGTCGTCGGCTATGACGGGCTCGTCTCGTCCCAGTGAATGCGATGACCACTCCGTCGGCCACCTCAGCACCAAACATCGAAGTCCCACCAGCCCCGCGCCCCTCACACAGACGCTTGTTCAGTGAGAGTCGCGAAGCCCAAGGATCCCGGTCATGGCTCGAGTCTCAGAGCGACCGGGTGACTCACGCACGTGACGGTGACCGCTCCCACGGGCTGAAAAAGCACGAAGGCGTGGTGCAACACGATGGGTGTCGGTCCGAGGGGGAGCCCAGGGGGCAGATGGAATTGCGCTTGGGCCCGCCCCATACTGTCGAGAAAACCCAAAGTGTTGGACAGAACCGACGAGTTCGGATTCATGAGGGTGAAATCGAGGTAGGGATCGGGGCTGTCGAGGGGCACCGTGAAGCCTTGAAGTGGCGTGCCAGGATAGGTGCCCGCAAGAGAACCCACCAACCAATAGGCCTCTCCAGCGTGTGAAGCTCCCCCATCCAAGGTGAACGTCACGGTTCCACCCGTCGCCAATGACAAGATGCGCTGGTCGAGCAACAAGTCGGACCCAGCACCGAACTCGAAGGCCCCCATGTCCGGCAACGGACCGACTCCCAGCCCCGTATCGGGCGTCGCCGGGTCGTCGAAAAAGCGCGAGGCTCCATCAACATCAACGGTCACGTTTGGTGAATACGCCGTCTCGTCGCCGGCATCGATGCAGGGAGAGCCGGGTAGAAGATGGAGATCGCCGTTCGCAGCGTCCACGAACATGGGGTCCTGATCGATGGAGTTGGGAAAACTGTTGGGGTTCGGAGGATCCTCGCCCGGAGGGCCGATGAAAAGATCCTGCACACAGCAGGAAGCGATGGTCTTGGTGTTGCCCCAAAGCTGAGTGCGGCCGATGCCGATGGGGTCCGTGTTGCCCCAGAAAATCCCGCCGACGGCGTCGAGGGTCTCGGCCCAAACGCCGCCGAACTTGATGTCGGCGACATTCCCGTAGACGGTGCATCCACGCAGCGTCAAAGCGCCCGTCGTTCCCAACACACCCACCGCGGCGTACTTCTTCGTGGCGTGATTGCCGCGGAAAACGCTGTTCAAAAGGGTCATGGGCCTTGTGGATTTGAGAGCCCCACAGTTGCGAGCCGTGTTATTGATGAAAGTACAGCCTTCCACGCGGACGGGGCCGGGGGAGTTTCCTTCGGCGGTCAGGGCGCCTCCTTCCGTGCTCACACAGGCGTTGCCGTCGAAAACACAACGTCGAATATCGACAGCTCCCCGTCCGACCACAGCCCCCGAGCCCGAGGCGAACAGGGGTGTGGCGTTGAAATCTGCGCTATTGGCGAGAAAACTGCTGTCTCGCAGGCTGAGCGACGTGGGGATTTCCATCTGGATCGCGCCGGCGACGTATCCACGGTTCCCACTGAACTGGCAGGTGTCGACGGTGAGCGAGCCGGCCTCCGACAGCATGGCTCCCGCAAGGGCCGTGCCCCGATTGTGGGTGAAATCGCAACGTCGAAAGACGTGGTTCCCGTCGATGAGGCGCACGGCTCCCGATTGACTCGCCCAGTTGTCGTGAAACCGGCAGTCCTCCACCACCACCGTGGAGTTGGCCTCGACGAAAAGCCCCTGAGCCCCCACCGGTCCCGTCGTGAAGTTGATCTGACCGAGGAACTGCAAGAGGGATTGATCCCCGTTCCAGGCGATTTCACAGTTCGCGAGGGTCACGGTGGCTCCGGCCACCCCGATGCCCCCTCCACGGGGTTGACCTTGGAGAGGAAGGTTCGAGTGAATCCCCCTGCCCCCGAAAACGGAAAAACCGTCGAGGCGGGTACCGGGCCCCGTCCCCACGAAGCTGACCACGGTCCCCACGTTGTCCATGTAAAGGGTTCCGTTTTCGTAGACCCCCACCGTGCGAATGTCATCACCCGCCACGTCGCCGTCCAAGATGGTCGGGTGGATCTGGGGGTCCCTTTGGCCCAGGGCCGTTTCGCTTCCCGCGAACCCCCCGTAGACCGCCACGCCGTCCGGCATGGCGAATCCGGCGGGAGGTGTCGCGGTGGAGGGAGCCGGGTGGTAGGTGCCTTCCGCCACCCAGACCTGATCGCCGGGCTGCGCCGCGTTCAGGGCCGCCTGCAAGTCGGTGTAGGCATCCGCCCAACTGGCTCCCGTCCCCTGCCCCACGGCATTTCCGTCCACATAGATCACTTGCGCCGATGCGACCACCGCAACGAGGCCCATGACCGGCAGGATGCCCACGAGCCTCCCCACGAATCCGTCGTTCATTCTTGATCTCCTTGTTCTCAAGGCGCGACCAACTGCAATTGGCTCTCGAGAATGAGGTTTCGCGGGATTTTCTTGTGCAGACGGGAAGGAATGGGTCGCGTGGCATCGGGAGTTGGGATTCCCTTGTCGACCGAGGGCACGTGATCGTCGCCCTCGGAGACGGCCGGGACCCAATTGGGACCTTCACCGGCCGGTTTCTCGGGGAGTTCGGACATGGCGGGCTCCCCGGCCCCTTCGTGATCAGGGTTCGTCGAAGAAGTCGAGCTTGTCGACGGGCATCACGATGGACGTAACGATGTTCTTGGCATGCGCCGTAATGCGCTTCAGGTGTCGCCAGGCGAGGGCGGCGCTCACCGCCTCGGCTCCGGCCTGGGACGGATCGCGGACCAACTCCGAAACGTGCTTGTCGCAGGTGTCTTCGATGGCGTCCGATTCGCGGAGGATCTCGGTGGCGCCTTCCTCATCTTGCGACGTGTAGACGGTGACCAGGTGTCCGAGCAACCGTGAGACGTCGTCCTTGACGCCCATCAACTCCTTCCCCATGGAACCCGTCGGATCGAGAGGCCGGGTGAGCGCCAGATCGAAGATGTTCTTGCAGTAGTCTCCGATACGTTCGGCGTCCTTCGCGATGCTCATGAGAACCAGGCAGGTCGGAAAGTCCTGAGCGCCGCGCACGGAGGCGTGGACGAGAATCTCCCTGCGAATCTTCTGCTCCGCCATGTTGATCTTGCGGTCCGTTTCGAAGAGGTCGTTGCGCACCGACTCCACGGCCATTCCCGTCAACAAGGCGTTGGCGGACAGATCGAACATATGTCGCCCATCAACGATCATCTTCGTGAAATGCTCGAAGGTGGGCTTGAGGGTGTTGCCGTCCGAGACGAGTTTTTTCAGCCATTCGTACATCGTGCGTCTACCTGAAAATCAGATTGCCAACCAAGGGTATGATAACGAAGAATCCCACGACGTAGAAAACGGCGTAGAAACGATTGCGAACCGCCAGCTCCGCAAGCCTCTCCGCGAGCCGAATGGGGATCCTCCGAACTGCGGGCACGGGGTAGATGAGCGCCGTCGATGAGAGGTTGAACAGCAGGTGTACGAGGGCGATCGTCAACCCGTTGACACCCGTCGTGAGAGCGGCCAGAAGCGCCGTCACGGTCGTGCCGATGTTGGCTCCCAGGGTGACGGGGAATCCGTTTTCGAGCTTGAGAATACCTGCGGCGAACAAGGGGACCATGAGCGAAGTCGTGATGCTCGACGACTGCACGGAAACGGTCAGAGCTATGCCGATGACGATCCCCAGGAGTCCGCTCTTCTCGAGAACACGGTTCAAGGACCGCTCCATTCTCGCCATCATGAGCAGCTTCATGATCTTCGTGATGAGGAGCAGAGCAAAGACCAGCGCGACCAGGGCAAGAACGAGCATCGCGATACCGCCCCAGGTGCTTCCGAGATCGAGGGTATCGGTGCAGAAGTGTTTGAGCATCTTGGCAACGGGCTTTGTGATCGCCTTGATGGGGCTCGTGAACTTCCCACCGCCGCCGTCGGTGTAGATGTTGCTCGCAAGATACGTGGCCGACTTCCGGAGTACACCCGTCGCCATCTCCAAGGGCATGAAGACCAGAACCGCCATGATGTTGAAAAAGTCGTGCATCGTGGAGCCTGCGAAGGCGCGCCTGAATTCGGCATCCTGCCGCACATGGCCGAGGGACACGAGTGTATTGGTGATCGTCGTCCCGATATTGCATCCCATGATGGCGAACACGGCCACATCGAGGGGAAGCTGGCCGGCCCCCACCGCCGACACCACGAGCGACGTGGTCATGGAACTGGATTGAACGAGAACCGTCGCCAGGATGCCGACACTCAAACCCGCGAAAGGAGTCACCAGTCCGGAGAAGAGGCCTTCGGCGTGGGCGCTGCCCATGAGCTTGAAGGCCGTCCCCATGACCTGAATCGAGAGGAGGAAGACATAGAGAAGGCTGAGGAGCAACCCGACACGAATCACTGTTGCACGTCGACCCGACGGCCTTGGCACCGTACTCACGTGAATGATCTCCCAGGGTGATGGCCCCCCGCGATCAGGGGTCTGACGGGCTCTTGTATGCAGAAGCCCGTCGCGCGTCCAGTCTCCCGGAAAAACGGGCACCTCCCGAGCCCCGACTCATCCGCGACGAGTTTTCTCCCCACGTCACTTCAAAACTATGGCAAAATGGATGTCTATGAAGATCCGCACGATTCTCGAAAGCAAGGGGCGCCGGGTGCGTTGTGTCGCTCCCGACGCCAGCGTCATGGACGCCATCCGCATGATGGCGGACAACGATATTGGTTCCCTCATGGTGACGGACGGCGACGACATCGTCGGCATCGTCTCGGAACGGGATTGTCTGAGGCAGCTCGCACGGTCTCCAGAGACCGTGAATGACCATCCGGTCCTGGCGATCACGTCCAGGGACATCGTCGTCGCCTGCGACGACGACAACTTGGCCTACGTCATGGAGGCCATGGTCAAAAAGGGGTGCCGCCACGTCCCCGTCATTCACGACGGCGAACTGGCCGGAATGATCTCTATCCGCGACGTGGTCCGCGCACAGCTCGACGAGACCCACCAGGAACTGAAGTTCCTGCGCGAGTACATTCAGGGAGGAGGGGCCTGAGTCCCTCTTGACCGATCGTCAGCGAACGACGCGGCCCGCAGCATGAGCGTCTTTCCAAAAGTCCAGGACGGCCGGCATGGCGTTGAGCCGGACGAGGGAGGCTCCCTGAAGTTCCCCGACCTCTTTGCCCGTCAGAGGATCGAACTTCCGTCCGGATGACGCATCGACGAGAAGGCCCTCCTTCATGGCGAAGTGGAGCGATTTCCCCTCGAGCCGTGCGTCGTAGACGACAGCCGAAGAGTATTTGGGCAACCAGACGAAGACCGGCGCCGCGTGTTTCATGGGAGGTTGCACGACACCCTGTCCGCGCATCGCTTCATAGGAGACAGCAACGGCATCTCCGCCGAACTCGACGGCAAGTCCCAGGACATCGCCGTGCCGATTCTTGCCCTTCATGAGCGTCTTCGTGGTGAAATGCCACCCCTTCGACCGAATGGGAGGCAGGTCCAGAACGTCGGTCTTGGGGTGGAGCGCTTTCCACATCGAGAAGGAGACGAACAGGGAAGGCATCACATCGAGCGCGAGTCCCTTCTTCTTCGCAGGCCCGTAGAGAGCTTTTCCCGTCATCTGCGACCACAGGGAGTCGGTCTCCGGATCCCACATCACGAGGTTGAAGTCGAGAAGCCTTCCCGAGACCCCCAAGCGGATGGTCTTACCCTTGACGTTGCGAGCGTACACGACACTCGTGAAAGTCAGAGGTCACCAACTCGCCGCAAACAGAGACGCGCCCGCCCTGGCGTTGACGATTTCACGCTGAGGGCCACCCAACATCTTCACCGGGAAAGCGACGGCCTTCCCGTCGACAACGCATCCGATGACGAGTTCGTCATCGCCCACCGGATTGCGGAGCCGAGAAGCAGGGGAATACGGAACCCTCTCGAGAGGCATGAGACGCACGGCGACGACCTCGTCGCCGGGCGCTTCCTTACCCCAGGGCGCCGGACGCTTGCGCTGATCCCAATCATCGACGCCTTGCATGTCCGGTTTCTCTTGCTGCGCGTGGAGCGCACCCAGAGACAGGATCAAGACGAGGCCTTGCAAAAAAACCCAGCGTGCAGCGGCGCGGACGTGAGAGTGCATGTCCTTGACTCCTCGGAAGTTCGCCTCGTTCCAGCCGTCCCAGCGAAATGCATCATAGCATCCGAGACAGTCATCGTCTTGACATGACCAAGCGCTTGGTTAATCTCCAGGAGCCCGCCGGGAAGAATGCCCGGCTTCTTTGCTCATCGCCATCTCAACTCGCAATCCATCGAGGCTACCCTCATGTCCAGACAAGTCGCAGCCATCTGTTTCCTCGCCCTTTGTGCGAGCCTTTCGGCCCAAACAATCAACTACGCACCCCCCGTCCTTCTCTCGGGAGCTGGCAACACCGTCGATGTCTCGACGGCGGACCTGAACGGCGACGGGTTGATCGACATCGTCTCGTCCGACCTTGCCGGCAACGTCGTGAGCGTGTTCATCGCCACGTCCGCGACGTCGTTCGCGCCAGTCGTGAATTACACGTCGAATTCTCCGGTCGGTCTCGATCTGGGAGACGCGGATGGCGACGGCGATGTCGACGTTCTGGTGGCGGATTTCGACGGCAACGCCGTCCATCTCCTTGACAACGACGGCAGCGGAGTTCTTTCCGCCGCTGCGACCGTCTCTGTGGGAATCGGACCGGGCAAGGTCCGTCTCGCCGATCTGGACGGCGACGGCGACCTCGATGCGCTGACGACGAACGGAACCAGCGGTACGATCAGCGTCCTCACGAACGACGGGAGCGGCACCTTTTCGGTGGCGTTCAACCTGACCGCCGGCCTCTTCCCGGCGGACGTCGACACCTTCGATACGAATGCCGACGGGATCATCGACATCGTCTGCACGCTCTCCGGCTCGGACAGCATCCTTGTCTTCAACGCCCTTTCCCCGCTCAACTTCGCGGCCCCCGCGACCTATTCCGTGGGAACGTTTCCCCGAGGCGTCGATCATGGCGACTTCGACTCGGACGGCGATCTCGATCTCTGCGTCGCGAATCAATTCACGAATACGGTCAGCGTCCTCTACAACGACGGAACGGGGTCCTATCCCACATCGATCTCGGTCCCCGTGGGCAACGGTCCGATCGACCTGGTCGTCGCCGACATCGAACACAGGTACGGCAACGACATCGCGGTCCTCCACTACAACGCCGGAACGATCGAATTACATCGTAACGACGGTTTCGGAGGCTTTCTCCCGGCGGGCAACCTCGTCGCGGGGGTGTTTCCGACGGGACTCGCCGCAACGGACTTCGACGGAGACGACAACGTCGACTTTGCCGTCGCCAACAACGTTTCGCCGGACCTTTCCCTGTTCGTTCATCAGGGCTCCGACGTCCTCTATCCGGGCACCGGCGACGACCTCGTCCTCGGATTCGGCGTCAACGGGGCGCCAATGACCGGCACGGGCACCTATCTCGTCGAAGCCCAGGCGGGAGATGCACTGACGCTCTCGCTCTCGTCCCCCGCCGGCACCTATGACCTCCTCCCGCTGATCATCGCGGGACAGTTGCACTACCGCGGTTTTCCGCCTCCCAACCTGACTGCGGGCATTTGGCTGAATCAGTTCACGTTCGGCGCTCAGTTCCTCGTGAACGGATTCGCCCCGGTCAACGGATTCATCCAAATCCTGACCCCCGGCGGCTCCGTCTACTCATTCACGATCCCCGCCGGGTTCGAGGGCCTCGACTTCATGGTTCAGGGCATCATGCTCAGCAGCCTGAGCAACAACGGCATTGCCGCGTTCACGGAGGGCCACGTTCTCCGCTTCCTTTGAGAAGCGGACCTCGTAGCAGCCCTCAACGTAACCGTTCCAGATTGGCGGGGCCGTGACGGCCCCGCCGATCCACGAAAACGACGGCGACCGGGTCGCTGTGTACGGGCACCCAACGCCCTGTCGGCACGTTGGCGTCCTCCACGGGAAGAATGAGGATCTCGATCCCGAAGTCTTCCCCCAAACGGCCGAGTTCGCCGGGCCGCCGCCACCTCGAGAGTTCTCGTGCCAGGTCCACGCCGAAGAGACTCACGCGACCATCGTGTGCCAGGCGCGGTGGGGGTGAGAGGTGCAGTCCGACGTAGCCTCCCCACCGCA
The DNA here is from genome assembly GCA_964559135.1 of uncultured Planctomycetia bacterium. Classification (GTDB taxonomy): domain Bacteria; phylum Planctomycetota; family DRQF01; genus DRQF01. The sequence continues at coordinate 43,349 of CAZLGG010000013.1, read as the reverse complement.
CCGGCGTGAAGACCCTTCCCTCCAAACCTGTCTCCTCCAGGAATCGCGTCGCCTGCACGGGGAAGTTGGGCTCGTAGAGAGCGGCAAAGGGCGACAGTCCAAAACGCCGACATGCGAGAGCACGCTCCATCCGGTCCTTGAAGGGGACCGCGACGACAAGAGCCACCGCGGCAGCCCAAATCGAACGTCGCACCCAGCGCCCCCGGGGAATCATCGACTCCAGGGCGGAGAGCGACACGAGCAACGACGGAACCACGAGGTGCAAGAGCCGGTACCCGCGAAAGGGGCCGAGAAGCCCGAATCCGGCGAGTCCCCAGAGCCCGGGGGTTTGCCGCCAGAGGCGACGCGAAGCCGACAGAAACGCCAAACCGCAGGCCGCGACGAGCACCCAAGCGTATGCGTAATCTTTGAACGGGAGTGCCCAAAGAGGATTCCATTCCGAGACGAGAGACCGCGCCTTCAAGGTCTCGAAGAGCAGGTCGAAGGTATCGACGGGCCCCCGGGGGGTGAGACAAAGCGCCGCAGCCGCAAGGATGGGTTGATGCCACCGACGTCGGAACTCCGGCCCCACCGCGACGATCCCGGCCAGAACGGGCGCGATGAGGACACCGGGATGCAGCTGCGCCCAGACGAGAACGAGGAGGAACACGAAGACGGCCCGGCGCCGCGTGGGCTCCTCCAAGACCAAGGAGAGCAGCCACAAAACCCCGACCAGGCTGAAGAGGTCCGGACGGAGACGGATTCTGTGCGTCGCGGCCGCGGCGGCCACCGCAAACAGAAGAAAAGCCAGTTCTCGCCGCTCGAGATGCCGACGCCCCAAGCGATAGGCCAGAAAGAAGTAGAGGGCCGTCAACGAGGCGAATAAGGCCTGTACGCCGGCCGTCCCGGCCAGCCGGTCCAGCCAGGCCATGAGGGTCGCTGCCCCCCAGGCCCCCATGTCGGGCGGTCGAATCGTCGGAAGAATCGTCAGCGGATCCGTCTCGAGTCGGGGCCCTTCCATCAAATGGGCCCGCCCCATGGCCAAGTGGAAATGATAGTCCATCCCCGCCACGGGTCGAAATCCGACGAGCAACCCGAACAGCAGAATGGCCGCGACCGTGAGTCGCTCCGGCGTCATATCCTTCCTCGTGAGACTTGTACGAATCCCCTGCCCCGGCTAGTGTCGGGGCGGGCATCGCCCGGGATTTCGGGGCAACCCGAGCCGCGAGCCGACGCCCGACATCGCCGTGGACGTCACAGTCTCGTGCGGCGGGGGAATTCCCGCAAGACATCTCGGAGAATTGGAGGGAACTCCATGGGGCAGGACCATCTGACCGATCTCATCGAGCGGCGCCTCGACCGCCGGAGTTTCCTCGCCGGTAGCCTGGGCGCCACGGCGGGACTCATGATGGGAGGGCGCCGAGGCCTTGCCATCAAACGGCAAGGCGCCGCGTTGAAGTTCGCCGAGGTCCCCGGTGGCCGCGATGGCCTCCATCACGTTCCGACCGGATACAAAGCGGACGTTCTCATCCGCTGGGGCGACCCCCTGGACCCGACGGGCCCCGCTTTCTCGCCCACGAACCTGAACGCCGCGATCCGCAAGACGCAGTTCGGCGACTACAACGATTTCATCGGATATTTTCCGCTGGGGCATGGCGCGGCGGCGAGCCGTCATGGTTTGCTCTGCGTGAATCACGAATTCTCTCGACCGGACTACATGTTCCCCGGCTTCGCCACACGAAGAGACCTCATGCGCCTGACGAAGTCTCACGCCGCGTGTGAGCTGGCCTCCCAGGGAGTGAGCGTCATCGAGGTCGAACTCGAAGAAAAGAGCTGGGTCCGCGTCCCCAAGAGCAGATATGCGCGACGAATCACCGGTCTGGACACGCCCATCGACATCAGCGGTCCCGCGGCCGGTTCGCCTCGGATGCGCACGGGGTACGACCCGACGGGACGGCGCGTGCTCGGGACATTCGCCAACTGTGCCGGCGGCATGACGCCTTGGGGCACGCTTCTCAGTTGCGAGGAAAACTTCCAGGTCTACTTCGTCGGAAGCACGAAGGATCATCCCGAACCCGAAAACCTGGCCCGTTACGAGGTCACCGGCAGACTGGGATCGGCGAGTTACTGGGGCATGTTCATCAATCGTCTCCACCTCGTGCGAGAGCCGCTCGAATTCAACCGCTATGGATGGGTCGTCGAAGTCGATCCCCATGATCCCAAAGCACGCCCGGTCAAGCGGACTGCGCTAGGCCGATTCCGCCATGAAGGCGCGACGTCGCTGGTGAACCGGGACGGGCGTGTCGTGGTCTACATGGGCGATGACGCCCCCGGCGAGTACCTCTACCGATTCGTCTCGGAGCACGCGGTGCACCCGGTCGATCGCAAGCGCAATCTGAATCTGTTGGACGAGGGCGTTTTATCGGTCGCCCGGTTCGACGACGAGGGGACGCTTCGCTGGATGCCCCTCGTTTTCGGATCGGGTCCCCTGAATGAGAAAAACGGATTCAAGTCGCAGGCCGACGTTCTCATCGAGACGAGACGCGCCGCGGACCTTCTCGGCGCCACATCGATGGACCGCCCCGAGGGCGTCGAAGCCAATCCCGTGAGCCAGCGCGTCTTCGTGATGCTCACGAACAACGTCGGCCGCGGCAAGACGAACCCGCTCAACGCCGCCAATCCCCGGACCAACAACATTCACGGCCATGTCTTGGAATTGATTCCCCCGGGCGGCAACCACGCCGCCGAGAGCTACAAGTGGGACATTTTCCTGCGCGGCGGCGACCCGAAAAGCAAGACGGACGGTGCCGACTACCAGGGCTCCCTCGTCACGGACGACGGTTGGATCTCCTGCCCGGACAACTGCACCTTCGACCGCCGAGGGCGACTCTGGATCGCCACCGACGGGCACCGGGGCGGCGCCGACGGGCTCTTTGCGTGCGAAACGTCCGGGCCCCGACGTGCCCTCACACGAAGGTTCTTTCGAGCTCCCGCCGGGGCGGAGGTCTGCGGACCGCGTTTCACGCCGGACAACACGACGCTCTTCCTCTCGATCCAACACCCGGGCATGGGGCCAGGGGCGCATTTCTCCCAACCCACTTGCCGCTGGCCGGATCAAGAATCCAACGGGCCGGCGCGATCGGCCGTGCTGGCGATCCGCCGCGACGACGGCGGCGTCATCGGAGACTGACATGAACAGGATTCTCGGCCTCACCCTGGCTCTGCTCGTCGTCACGCATGTCGCGGCGCAGAACCCCGGGCCTCTGGCCGCGGGCCCCATGGTCGGTCATGCCACCGAGACGCAGGTGCGCTTCTGGGTCCAAACCCGCTCCGCCGCGGACGTCGCCATTCGATTCTGGCCCCAAGGCAAGAAGGCCGAGGCGCAGACCACGGCCACGGTTCGGGCCGTGGCGTCCCGAGCCTTCTGCGTCCATCTGAAAGCCGAGGACCTCCCTTTCGGCGTGCACTACGAATACGAAGTACTCGTCGATGGCAAGGCGGTCGACGTGGCCTGGCCCCTTCGTTTTCAGACACAACCCCACTGGCGATTCCGATCAGACCCCCCGGATTTCACCGCCGCCATCGGTTCCTGCGCCTTCATCAACGACCCTCCCAACGACCGCCCCGGTCGACCCTACGGCGGCGACCCGAAGATCTTCACGGCGATGGCCAAGCTCTCGCCGGATCTGATGGTTTGGCTGGGAGACAACGTCTACTACCGCGAGATGGACTGGACCTCGGAATCGGGAATGCGGCGACGCTACACCTTCAACCGACGGACACCACAGCTCCAGCCACTCCTCGGCAGCACGAGTCACTACGCCATCTGGGACGACCACGATTATGGTCCGAACAACTCCGACTGGACGTATGCCCTGAAGAGAGCGAGCCTCCGCACCTTCAAACTATTCTGGGAGAACCCCACCTACGGCGCCGGAGACATGAAGGGCGTGATGACTCGCTTCACATGGGGAGACGCCGAGTTTTTCCTCCTCGACGGCCGCTGGTACCGGTCACCCGAACGGGCTCCGAAATCGTCAAGAAAGACCATCCTCGGTCGTAGACAACTCGACTGGCTCATCGACGGACTCACCGGAAGCAATGCGACCTTCAAGATCATCGTGAGCGGGAGTCAGGTTCTGAATCCGCTCTGCTTCTACGAAGGGTGGGGGGATTTCCCGGCGGACAGGCAAAGGCTGCTGGATGCCCTGAAGGAACGGCGCATTCCGGGTGTCCTCTTCTTGAGTGGCGACCGCCATCACACGGAGTTGATTCGTCTCGACGACAAAGGATTCTATCCCCTCTACGACTACACATCGTCGCCACTCTTGTCGAATACGCACGCCCCGGGGCGCGAGGCGGAGAATCACGCACGAGTCCCCGGCACGTTCGTGACCGACCGCCGGAACTTCGGCCTGCTCGAGTTCAGCGGACCGCGCGGCAAGAGAGTGCTTACGCTGAGTTGTCTCGATCCGGACGGGGCGATGATTTGGGAGCGGGCAATTCCGGCGAAGTCGCTTCGCCCATGAGTGACGAAGGAGTGCCATGGACCTGAACTCCTGCCCCCAATGCCGCCGCCAATACGACGTGTCTCATCTGGACGACGCTGATCAGATTCTCTGCCTTTGCGGTACCACTTTCACGGTCCTCCACCAGGCTCCGAAGGACCGCAAGGCCGTTCGGTGCGGCGGGTGCGGAGCTCCGGTCGCTCCCTCCAGCCGCACGTGTGACTTCTGTCAAGCCGAAGTCACCCTGGAGGAAAAGAGGCTCTCCTCGATCTGTCCGGAATGCCTCTCGCGCCTGAGCACGGACGCACGATTCTGCACGTCCTGCGGCGTGCCCATCGAGCCCCAATCCCTGACGCCTATTCCGAAGGGCTCTTGTCCTCGATGCAGAGCGAACCTTCGCACTCGCGATCTTGGCGATGCGGGCGTCATCGAATGCACATCGTGCGGCGGCCTTTGGATTCCCCCGGAGGTCTTCGAGGGTCTGATCAGAAAGGCCCAGTATGCGAGTGCGACAGCGACTCTCAGGCTGGCCGCATCACGTGACAAGATCGAAGTCGAACGCCATGAATTCCGCTACCTCCCGTGTCCCGTTTGCGATGACATGATGGTTCCTCGCAACTTCGACGGTCGCTCGGGCATTCTTCTGGACGTCTGTCGCGAGCACGGGGTGTGGCTGGACCGGGGTGAACTGGAGGCCGCGATCCGTTGGGCCCGGCAAAGGGGGGCGGCGCCCCGGGGCGGTGGGGTTCTCCCCCCCGATCCCATCTTCAAACCACGCCCGGGAGCCCTCACCCATGGGGGGGCGCCCGCGTCGCCCAACACCCTCATGGAGGCTCTGTGGGGAGTGATCGACGAGCTCTTCGGCTGAAACGCATCCTCGAAAGATGTAGGGCTGGGTGGGGGAATACGCCGCGGCCTTGGAGAAGACGAAAATCCTTGCCCGGTACGGGACACTTGAGCCACAATGGTGTCGTTGTTCAAGGCGACACATCCGCAGCCGCGCCTTTTGCTGGAGACCGAACCGTGAGGACACTGTGTGTCTGGATTCTCATCCTCTCGTTCCTGACCATCCTTCCCATTCTGCCCGCGCAAAGCGCCGCGGAACTCGAACGCGGATTTGCGGACGGTCAGGCGGTCATCAAACTCCGAGACTCCGTCGATTCCCGAGGGGAGAAGAACTTCCTCGAGCGATGGGGGCTTTCCGTCCACTATCGCTATCCCCTGATTCGAGCGCTTTGGGTGGACTTCGACAAGGGCCGCGCCGCCGATGTGCTGGTCGAACGCTTGCGGCAGCAACCCGAAATCGAGTGGGCGCAGGTCAATGCTTTCGGACATCGCGCAGTGATCCCGAACGATCCGGGTTTCACCAACTGCTATGCCCTCAACAACACGGGACAAACGATCGCAGGATCGGCAGGCGTTGCCGACGCGGACATGGATTGCGCCGAGGCGTGGGACATTCGCCATAGCGCCTCCAACGTCATCCTCGCAATCGTGGACTCAGGCGCGCGCCTGACCCACCAGGATCTGAGCGCGAATAACTGGATCAACTCCGGCGAGATCGCCAACAACAATATCGACGACGACGGCAATGGGCTCATCGACGACATCAACGGCTGGGATTTCGCGGCCAATAACAACGCCCCCGTCGACATCGACGGACACGGGACCAACGTAACCGGCACCGCCTGCGCCCGAGGCAACAATGGCGCAGGAGGCTCAGGCGTGTGTTGGGAAGCCCAGGCGATGATCGTCAAGGACGGAAACGCCGTTCCGCTCGTCGCCGCTTCCGCCGCGGGGATCGAATATGCCGCGATGATGGGTGCCGTGGCCTGCAATTTCTCCACGGGGTACGGCTCCGGGAATTTTCCGGTCCTCCAGCAGGCCGTCAACGTGGCCCAGGGGCTCGGCATGATCATTTGCGTGGCCGCAGGCAACTCGAGTGCGAATCTGAACGTCATCTCGGATGCCCCGGCGACCTACACGAATGACAACCTCATCGTCGTGGCCGCGTCGGACAACACCGACCAACCTGCATTCTTCACGAATACGGGGAACGTCCATGTCGACGTCTTCGCACCCGGTGTCCACATCTACACGACGAGACGGCAGAACAACGCGGCCTACGGCTTCGTTGACGGGACGAGTTTCTCGGCCCCACTCGTCACGGGATGCGTGGCGTTGATGCGGGCCCACAACCCCGCCGCGACCTATCAACTCGTTCTCAGCACCCTCTTCAGCACCGTGGACTCCAAGCCCGCGTTCACGGGACTCGTGGCGACGAACGGCCGTGTGAATCTCAACCAAGCTCTCATGACCATTGGCAACACGGGTGCGGCTCCCAGCCCCGATCCCATGACCTTCCAACTCGCCCCCAGTTTGTTGACGGACGACATCGCGCGAATGATCGCCACGATCGCAAACCCCTCACCCGTGGAATACAAGTTCGACCTCGTGTCTTCGACCGGCGGAGGCGGAAACTCCAGTCTCTGGCAGGTTTCCACGACCTATGTCGACATCGGCCTCGAGGCCAATACCCAATACACCTACACGGTCAAGGCGCGCAACGCGTTGAGCCTGACCGAGACCGCGCCCTCGGCGCCCGCAAGCGTCTGGACACCGGCTCACGCGCCTCTCGGAGTCACTCTCGACAACGTCACGAATGACGGCTTCGAGATCCTTGCGATCAACGCCATCGGCAACCCTCCCACCACCGAGTATTCCATAGAGGTCTCGGGTCAAATCGTTTCCGCGTCAGGAACACCGGCACCGACACGAACGTGGCAGACGGCCGCCGCCTGGATGGGATTGCAAGTCACGGGTCTTCTTCCGGAGACGACCTATTCCGTCACGTGCCGAGCGCGAAACGGAGCGGGGGTCGAAACGGCAGACAGCGTTCCCGTCCAGGTGACGACGAATCTTCTAGGAGCGTGCGCGGCGGGCGTTGTCGGCGTCAACAGCGGAGGTCCATTTGACGTTCTCACCATGAACGGCTCCAGCGGCGGCACCCAAAGATTGGTACAGATCCCTGTCGGGAGCCCCATCACGACGACGATCGCTACGCCTCCCACTTCGGGAGTCCCGGTCAATCATGCGCTGCTGGGATGGTTCGGCGTCCCGGAGGCTTCCTACGAGTTTCCTCTCCCCTTGGGAATCGGAACCTTCTGCTTCATCCCCTGTGACGTGGACCCGAATCTCCCGGCCTTCGACGCGTGGAGCACCTTCGGTCCCGGGAATTGCGGCTTCCTCGCTTCCGCAACGCCAACACCCTTTTCCTTCTTCAATCCAGGGTATCCCTTCCCCCTCCCCGACCTGACGTTCCAGGTCATCTTGGAGGAGAGCCCGGGAGTCCTGAAAGTCGGAAACGCCCTGGTTTTGCGATATCAATGACTTCGTGAAGCCACGGGTGTCCGCCGCTCCTGCCAGACTATCTTCGAATCCTGCGGGGGGCCGTCGGCGGCCGTTCGCCACCTCCGTCCCCCTGCTTCGAGAAATACGCCGACCCAACACCGAATAGGTAGGCGCTCGAAGACGAGACTCCGAGCCACCTCGCCGCTCGGAACACAAGGAGATGGTCTCATGAGTCCCGAATTCCCCAGGCCGCCACGGCCACCGCGACGGCGCAAGTCCGTCAAGATCGACCTTCCCCCCCGTGTGATCCTGATGGGGATCGCGACGATCGTCGCGGTTGTCTTCCTCATCAGCGGGATCTTCACCTGCTACGACTACGTGAATCCAGGTGAGGTGGCCGTCATCAAGAACAACCTGACCGGCGCCGAAGACCTCAAGATCGAAAGTGGAATGGTCTTCCATTTTCCGTGGGGCATCACGGATGTTTTCAAACTGGATCGAACGGTGCAGGTCTTTCGGATGACTCGGCACCGCGGCAAGGGTGATCGGCCAGGCCCCGACAACGTCAAGATCAAGGTCGCCGACGGCTCGAACATCGAGGTCGACGTCGAGGTCATCTATCAGATCATCCCCACGGAGGCGCCTGGAATCATCAAGCACGTCGGCAAGGGCGACGCCTTCAAGAATAAGATGATTCGCAGCTACGCGCGGGCGGTGATCCGCGAGATGTACGGCAAACTCACGCTGGAGGAGATCTCAGACCCTTCCAAGCGAGCGGCTCAGAACATCCTCGTCACCGAGAGCATGAACGCCGACCTTCGCCCCTTCGGGATCGAAGTCACCCTCATCAACACCACCAACTTCGTCTTCAACACGGAGTACGAAAAGCTGGTCAAACTCAAGAAATCCACGGCCCAGGAGTATCTGAATCAGGGCGCGGCCCAGGAACAGGCCACCAAGGAACAGGAAACGCTCATCGCCCAGGCGAATCGCAAGAAGAACAACGCCCTCATCGAAGCTCGTGGCAAGGCGCGGAAGCGCCTCGTCGAAGCCGAAAACCAGGCCAAGCAATTGGTCGCGAGAGCGAAGGGTGAGGCTTACTCCATGAAGAAGGAGGGGCAGCGGAAGTTCAGCGTCGCGACCGCCGAGGCCCAGGCCATCGAAGCGGAAGGGTTGGCGCGCGCCGAGGGCATCGCACAACTCGCCGCCGCCTATGCGGCGGGAGGGCTTGGACTCGTCAAGGAAGCCCTTGCCAAAAAGTACATGGGGACCCGTATCGAAGGCCGGCCCTTCAGCCTCAGTGAGCGGATTGAACGGCTCCAGGTCGACCGGCGCGACGGCGTGATCGCCGCGCCGAAGAATACTCCGGCCGCTCGGCCGACGCGAGGGAGCGAAAACCGATGATCCTGCAAAAGATTCCCAAGAAGTTCGTTTACTGGACCGGCGGCACCGTCCTCGCCATCCTGCTCATCTACAAGCTTTGCTTCGTGAAGGTCGCTTTGGACGAGGTCGGAGTCAAGGTCGACAACATCGCAGGCGGGATCGTCGAGCAGGACTTCGAGCCCGGATTCCACTTCGTATTCCCGTTCGTGCACACCATGCACATCATGGATCCGACGATCCAGGCCTTTCACATGCGCGACGACAAGAGTGCCGACACCCCGGCCTTGAAGCTGGTCGGCAAGGATCAGTACTCCACGCGCTTCGACGTCACGATCCTCTTCCGCATCGCGGAGGGAAAAGCGTACAAAATCGCAACCAAGGTCGGGACCACGCCCCAAAAGGCTCGCGAGGTTCTCCGCAGTAAGGCGGAGAAGGCTCTCTGGGATGCCCTGGGTCGACTCGACACTCAGGAGTTCTATGACGTCACCAAGCGGGAAAACGCACGGGCGGACGCAAAGGTGAAACTCCAGAAAGAATTGGAGCCGCTCTACCTCGAACTTGTCGACGTCCTCATTCGGGACATCAAATACGACCCCAACCTCGAAAACATCCTCGTTCGCAAGCAGCTCATCGACCAGCAACGAGAATACACCGTCGAGAAAGCCAAGCTTGAACGGGAACTGGAGAAGACCCAGGCCATTGAGCAGGAGGCAGCCGCCAAGGTTCGGGTGATCGAAGAAGAGATGACCCAGGAGGTGGCCAACATCGTCGCGGACACCGACGCCCGGATCAACGAGATCGCGGCCGATGCGGATCTCACGGCCAAGTCTCTTCTGGCGGAAGCCGACCTCGACCGTCGCCGCAAGATCGCTCAGGGCGAGCTCGCCAAGACGGTGGCCGAAGCCAAGGGAGAGAAAGCCATCAACGAGGCCTACACCGTTCCGGGAGCCCAGTTCCTCCTCACTCGAAAAATGGTCGACAGCCTCTCATTCGGAAGAATCGAGATCAACACGAACAACATCAATCCGTTCGACGTGGAGCAATTGCTCGACATGTTGGGCTTGGGGACGCCGCCGACGACGGACAAGGATTGATCCCATCGAACCCGTCGCGCCCACGGACGAATTCAGTCCCTGGGCGCGTACTTTTGAAGTTTTCGCTGGAGACTTCGTCGGTGAATCCCCAATCGCCGAGCCGCTTCGGAGATGTTGCCTCCGCAATCGCTGAGGACTCGATTGATGTGTTCCCATTCCACTCGAGCCAAACTCGGAGCCTTGTACTTGGTCTCGACGGGAGCCAAGGCAGGTCCTTCGCCCTTCTCGAACGCCGCCAAGATATCTTCCACGTCGGCCGGCTTCGAAAGATAGTTCGTGGCCCCCAGTCGGACGGCTTCCAAAGCCGTGGCGATGCTCCCGTACCCCGTCAAGACCACGATCTTCGTTGCGGCATCCACGTCCTTCAGATCCCGGACGACTTGAAGCCCACCCGGGCCGGGCATTTTCAGATCCACGACGGCGTATTCGGGGGAATCGTCCTTGGCGAGCGAGAGGGCCTCTTCATGGCCGGCAGCCGTCCTCACGTCGAATCCCCGACGCTCGAAGGCGCGTCCCAGCCTATCCCTGAGAATCTGATCGTCATCGACGATGAGCAGGCTTCGGGGGTGCTCCGGAGAATTCTCATCTCGGGCTTTGTTCGCGGAATTCATGTCTCGTTCGCTCCCTAGTCGGGTCCAACCTAGTTTCGTACAGCAAGTCGTGGCGCAGAGGGCGGCGTCTTCCGGGGGGGGGCGCGACAATCTCCTTTCCACCCCACTAGGGGATGACGGCGCCGTCTCTCGGATGACTGAGAGGGAGACGCAATTTCATAGTCGTCCCGTCGCCCTCGACCGAAGAGATCTCCAACTCACCCCCAAGCCTCTCAATGACGCTCCTAGCAAGATAGATGCCAAGCCCCATTCCGGACCCGGGAGATTTCGTGGTGAAGAAGGGATCGCCTGCCCTCGCCAAAACCTCGGGGCTCATCCCTTCGCCTCGGTCCTCGATCCACAGGGTCCAAGCATCATTCCGCGGGAATGTCTCGATGCGCAGGTCCACCGATTCCTCCTCCGCGGAAGCATCCAACGCATTCTTGACGAGCCCTCGCAGCGCACGACGCAAGGCCTTGCGGGGGACTTCGACACGAGTTCTTGGGGATTCCTCCCCACTCCATTGAAGTCGCAACCGGTTTCCGGCACGGAGCGGATCGATGACCTCATCGATGAAATCACCGAGCGGTAGGGATTCGAGGCCCTCACCGAGGGGGTCGCCCGCCCGGCCCGCCATCTGATCGAGAATACCTCGACATCTCCGCAGCTCTTGTTTGATCAACGTAAAGTCCTCGCCGAGACCATGGTCCCAACCCGGGTGCGTCTTCAACTCGCTTTCGAGTTCTCCGACGACGACGGCGATGGTCGACAGCGGCGTCGCCAACTCGTGGGCGGCGCCGGCGGTCAACGTCACGAGGGCGTCGACTTTCTCACGGCGCGCCCGGCGGTCACGTTCGTCGGCCAAAGCCTGATCTCGCTTGGCCAAGGCCGCCTTGATACGTGAGACGAAATACACGAGCAATCCCGCGGTCGCGGCGAAAGCGACGAAGAGGCCGTAGAGGCGCAGCGAGTTGATTCGCGTGACGGCGAAACTGTCGGTCGCACGAAGGGCCTCCAAAGGATGAGATCGAACGAAGAGCGCGAGGTAACAGATTCCGGAAAGGGACATGAGCCCGAGAGCCCATTCCCCTCCCAGGAGAACGGCCGCCAGAAGGATGTGGACGAGGTAGAAGATGGCGAAGGGATTCTCCGGCCCGCCCGTGTAGTACAGCAGCCCCGTGAGCAACACAGTGTCGAACACCATGACGAAGCCCTCGACGCCCGCGATGCGACGACCGACGTCGCGGGGTCTTCTTCGGCGCTGCCAGGTTTCCAGAATCGCGACGGAGAGGGCTGTGGTCCCTACGATCGCAAGCAGGGGCGCCATCGGCAGGGGAATTCCCAGGCCGAATCTCACGAACAAAATTGTGAGGAATTGGCCGGCCAGGGCCGCTCGGCGCAGTAGGAACAACCACGCGATGTCGATCGGGAAAGGAGAAACCGTAGGCGAACCGGGGCGGGCAGACTCCATGCAAAGGTTCTAACTCGTGGCCCGACCGGGCGCGAGGCGCCGGGCTCGCCGGCAGCGAGCCCGGGATTCCTATTCGACCGCAAGTTCCGCGAGGATGCCTGCGTCGGGGCCGGAGCGAAGCGTCGTGAGGGCTTCTTCCTGCAACTGGCGAATGCGCTCTGAGCTGACGCCCATGATGTCCCCGATTTCGCTGAGCGTATGAGAACGGGGATGCCCGATGCCGAATCGGAGTCGAATGATGCGCTTGTGTCGCGGGGAAAGGGCGTCGAGTGATTGGCGCACGCGACCGGTCAGGTCATCCAAGTGGGCGCCCTTTTCGGGGGCCATGACCTTGTCATCGCGAATGATCTCGCTCAGGCCGGACTCATCATCCCGCGACTGGTCGAGACTGAGCATGCCGCCGGTGACGCTGGGATTGGCCAAGAGCTGAGGAACGCGATACTTCTTCCCCTGGTAGTGGACGACGGCGGGAATCTCTTCCCCTTGGTCTCTCTCCTTGGCCACCTTTCTCAACAGATGGGTGAGGTGCACCGGGAGCCGGATCATTCGGCTCTTCTCTTCCAAGGCCCGAATGACTGCCTGGCGAATCCAGAGATAGGCGTAGGTGGAAAACCGGACGTCGAACCGACCATTGAAGGATTCCGTCGCGCGAAGGAGCCCGACGTTTCCCTCCTGAATCAACTCCTCGAAGCTCATGGGACCGGGAACGAACCCCCAAGCCACCTTCAGAACGAGTCGGAGGTTGCGCTCGATGAGGGGTTGACGGGCTTCGATGAATCGATGTCGCGCGGCCTGGACCCGTTCCGCCATCTTGGGACCGTGGCGCGCGATGGAGGCTTCGCGGTACTTCGTGAGGGGGCGAGGTCGCAGGCCGATGAAAAGGACGCTGCGGACCAGGCGCTTGGTCTTGCGACGCAGCGCGTAGCGGAAGGGACGTGGACCGTGATACCGCACGTGAGTCGCGAAGATCCGCTCCAGCCGGGTCATATGGTGTTCGGGGCCGATTTGGCCGGGCTTCAGGCGCGGCGGCCCGGGGATGAGAGCGCTGGACGACATGTCGCCTCGCTTCCATGCCTGGAAATCCTTCCAAAGAGCCTCCAAGGCGCCTTCGGAGTGCAGAAAAGTCTCCAACCAAGCGTCGCGGGCGTCCATCAGCCGCCGGAGATGCTCTTTTTCCTCCTTGGGGGTGAGGAGGGGATGAGCTTCGATATCCCTCAGATAGAGATCCAGGGGCTCCTGCGGTCGCCGGGCACGAGGGCGTCTGGCGGCTCGATCCGTCATCATGGTCTGCATTCTCCTTCCGACACGGTGGCCAGTTTCTATACGCCCGAGTTTTCTATTGGTCGCATGGTTTTCAGAAGCTGGTTGACTTATTATCCCAGGTCCGTCGTTTTTCTCTGACGAATCCCATGCCCCAGCGACCCGAAACAAATGCCCGCGACCGCATCGTTTTTCTCCTGAAGACCCGAGGTCCGCAGACCGCGATCCAACTTTCCAAGGAGTTGGGCATCACATCGATCGCGGTCAGACAACACCTCCAGATCCTTCAGGAGCAGGGGCTGGTGTCTCATACGGTCCAAAAGGGAAAAGTCGGGCGACCGGCTCATCTTTGGGACCTCGCCCCCGCGTCCGCGCGCTGCTTCCCGGACCGTCACGCCGACCTGGTATCAGTTCTAATCGAAGCCATTGCCGATATTTATGGAAACGATGGGGTCAAACGAGTGGTCGAGCGCTGGGCGGAAAAAGAATGTGCCCGGCTTCAAGAGCAAGCAAGCTTCAGTGATATGAATCTTGCCGATAAGATACGCTCTCTGGTGGAGTCCCGGCAGAGGCTCGGTTACATGGCGGAGGCCGTCGAACATCCGGACGGCACCATGGCCCTGGTCGAGAACCACTGTCCCGTGGGCGCGGCCGCCCACTGTTCAGAAGATCTCTGCGATTGCGAACTGGAGCTTTTCTCTCGGATTCTCGCTCCGCAGGCCCGGGTGGAAAGGGATGAGCACATCGGCCACGGGGATCGCCGCTGCGTCTACCTCATCACCCCGGTCCCTACGGAATCTTGACGCCGACCCGCTCGGCCAGCGACACGAACGACTCCGAAAGGGGCTGGGGGGAAGGCACCCCAGGGTGGGTCGTGTTCCGCCGCCTCTCCTGGCGCGCGTCCGCCAGCAGGCTCTCCAAACTCGGCGGAATCCCGTCGGGACAGGATCTCAACTGGTCACCGTGGGCCGCCATGAACCTGCGGTAGTGTTCGAAACGGCTCAACCTCTGGACGCGCGCACCGTCGTATCCGGCACGGCGCGTCACGCTCCGCGTCGGATCTCCCAGATCGTGGTCCACGGAGAAGTCCGACAACCAGATTTCGTATCCCCGACGGCGAGCGCGCAGGTTGAAATCGTGGTCGCCCAACCCGTTGGGGAGGAATCCTTCGTCGAACCCACCGAGCTCCCGGCGAAACATGGCGAGGATCCAATTCGCGGAATCCACCTCCACCCAGTGCGTTGCGAGCAGCGGGTGATGCAACAACGGCACGGATGTATAGGGCACCTCCCATGGCCGGCGACCCTCGAGCCGGAAATAGAAGGCGCCCCGATGGCCGCCCACGACTCCGGCGGCAGGGTGGCGGTCCAGGAAATCCGCCATCTCCCGGTGCCAACCAGGTTGCCTCAACACGAGATCGTCCTGGATGAACGCCACGTACTCGCCGCGGCAGGCCGCGAGCCCCATGTTGAGTCCTCCCCCGATGCCTCGGTTCACCGGTTCGTGGAGAAGCCTGAGCGCATAGTCCTCCCCAAGGCGTTCGAGAGCCTCGGCGGACGTGCCGTCTTTCGAGCCGTTGGAGACAACGACGACCTCGACGTCGTCGCTCGGGGGAACCGTCTCGCGCAAGGACCTGAGCGCCCCGGTGAAAACCGGACGATTGTCGAGACCGCTCAACAGGAGCAAGCTGATCCGAACTCGGCTGTCCAGGACCTCTGACGAGGCCTGCGCAATGAGGCCGGGGCTCGCCCGAAGGATCTCGGGCCAAAGGATCTCGAGAACGGGTTCCTCCAGGGTGATCCCTTCATGCGCCTCCGTCGCAGCCTTCCACAACGGCGTCTCTCGGAATCCCCCCACCTCCCAGGTCAAGGACACGAGGTGCCAGGGGTCGGCGGGCGGTGCGGTCTCCTCCGACGCCAAGGCGTGCAGAGAGCCGTCTCCCTTCAACCACCAGCGAAACCGAGCGGCGACGGATTCGACGAGGTCCGGAAAGAACACCGCCAGATGCTCGAGCCCGACGAGAATCGCCGAGGGACGCTCGGCCGCGATGCGGTCCAGCCGCGCCAAGAGCCTGGAGGAGTCCATGCCCTTCCGCGCGACCTCGAACAGTTCCCCGTCGATGTCCGGTACGGTCATGTCATGAAGCCTCTTTCACGAGTTCGAGCCGCGGATAGGTCCCCCAGATCCTTCCGCGAAATCCGAACTCCCCTATGAGATCATCGATGATGTGATCCTGATGCAACGAGGCCACGACGACGATGTCATCCAAGACGGAGAGACGCTCCGACTCCGGGATCGTGATCGGGATATGACCGACCGGGCTGACTCGCCCCGCTTTCTCGGGGTTGCGATCCAGCATGCAGTCCACCGTCTTCGCATCCAGTCCCGCCAAGACCGTCGCACCGATGCCGTGGGCTCCCGCGCCATAGATGCCGACGTGTTTCCCGGGAGAGAAGACTTGGCGTAGGCCCTCAGAGAACGCGCTCCGGGCCCTCCGAAGAGCCGCGCCCTGCTCGGCCCGGAGGTCCCGGTCCGCCAAGAAGCGCGTCGGCCGACCGGAACCGACGTCGGTCGACAGCTCCGCCAAGAGCCCGAAATGTTGATGCCCCGCCCAACTCGACGCGACCAGAATTCTGAAGCCGAGATCCTCGAGAACCTCCGTCAGCAGAGCTGGGGAGAAGTAGCTCAAGTGCTCGTAACAGAAGTCATAGAGTCGGGTCGCACCGAGGATATCCTCGATGTCGGGCACCTCCACGTACAACCAGGCGCCGAGAGCAAGGACGTTTGCGATTTCGTGAAGAAGTTCGACCGGCTCCAGAACGTGCTCCAGAACGTGCCGCATCACCACGCCGCCGATCCCAGGATCGAAGCCGGGCATGGAACCGGGTTCGAGGAACGCCGGCAGATGTCGGATACCCGGAGGCGGATCGTGAGCCGCGGCGGACGGCTCCAAGGCAACGACCTCCTTGGCTCCGCGGTCCAGAAGTAAAGACGAGACCGTGAAATCCCCTGCCCCGATCTCGACGATGCGACGACCACGAATCCGAGAAGCTCCAATGCCTTCGTCGACGATTTGCGCCAGGCGCTCGACCATCGCCGGCGTCGTGGCGTGGCCGGACGAATACTCCCTCGAGTAGATCTCGCGAATGAGACTCGGATCGATGTCGCGGTTGTAGAGATGCGAGCAACGGGAGCATTGAACCACGCGAAGGTGCCCCACGAGTTCGCTATCGATCTCGTCTGGTCTCGGCGGGGCCCCCAACGAGGCGGGCACTCGCCCGAGGTTCAAGAACTCCTCGGCCGGCCCGCGACACCCGCAAACCAGACAATCGAAACCGTTTCCCATCCCTGCACTCCCGACGCATGAATTCCCATTCGGTTCATCGGCAGTTTCAGGGGGACGACTTGCGCCCACCGGATTGTCCGCCTGCTCGGGAGGAGCTCGCTTTGCGATTCCTTCGTGTCAGTCGCGAATCCAATAGGCTTCGTCCGAGGGACGCACGGCGCGGGCGAACCAGAGTGGACGTCTCAGACCGTCGGGACGGGGGCCGGCAGCAGCCCGTTCCAGCCACTCCCTGTAGACCTCATAGGACTTGCCCGTGTCCACGAAGACGTCCCCATAGGCGTCGTCCGGGTGGGCCTTCTCTACGGTCACGACCTGATGCCAGCAATGCATACCCGAGATGGGATCCGGCTGGACGGGGAAACAAAGGTTCTGGTGGACCCCTCCATCCTTCCAGTAGATCCGAGAAGAATCGGAGTCGTCGGACTCGAAGGGAGCGATGTCACCGGTACGCCTCAGTCTCCACTGTCCTTCGCCCACGCGCTCGATCTCGACCGGAGCGGCCGCCCAGCGATCCGTCCCAGGCATGCCCGCCATGCGCCAGCGCCCGAGATGATGGGAGCAGGCCACGACGCCGGGCCGCATGCCCTCCGTGACCCATACCCGGTTGACGAAGTGACCGATACGCGTGTTCACGCGGACAAGGTCCCCCATCTGGACGCCGAGACGCTCGGCGTCCCCGGGATTCACCCAGAGAGGATTGCGATTCGAGAGTTCGTAGAGCCACTTCGAATTCGCGGACCGCGTGTGAATCAACGTCGGCAGACGAAACGTGGGCACGAGGACGAAACCGTTGTCGTCCCGGTCGATGTGGGAGGCATGAACGTGACTTTGGATGTAGCTCGGCAAGGAGTGCTCCGTGAGCCCCCAATCCTCCAGGGTGTCCGAGAAGAACTCCAAGCGGCGGGAGGGGGTAGCGAATCCCGCAACGGGGCCGTCATCCTGTTGGAGCGCCAACGCCACGCCGTTGGACATCCAAACGCCCGTGGATTCATCGAGTTCCGCGCCGGAGGTGTCGACCGGTTTCTTGTGGACCTCGTAAGTTTCGCTCTCCACCTCGAAGCAACCATGGCGACGCATGTAGTCGAGCGGCTCCAGCCCCTCCTTCGCCGCGGCTTCCGGCAGGCCCGGAACCGAATTCTCGAAGATCCAGCGGTAGTACTCGTCCACGGTGATCTTCTCGCCGGAACGGTAGGGGGATTCGAACCACTTCCGGACCCCCAGTGATCCGTCCGGGTCGATCGCCCAGGAGAGTTCGATCCAAAACTCGTCCTCCTCCCAGACTTCACCGGGATTCGCCTCGTGAGTCAGGGTGACGGGACGCCCTTCCTGCTCCCGATAGGTGCGGAGGACCGGCTGCCGGAACCCGATCCAACGGGCCGCATGGGTCTCCTGACTCATGATGTCGTGGCGCTCCGGCGCCAGCCCCATGGGCAACACGAAATCGGCCCACAGCGCGGTCTCGCTCCAGACCGGCGTCAACGCAGCGTGGCAACCGACGAGTTTCTCGTCGGCCAACATCTCTATCCAGGAAAAGCCGTCCGGATTCGTCCAAACGGGATTGTAGACCCGGGTGAAATACGTATCGATCCGCCCCCGCCCGTCCTTCAGAAGGTGAGGCAGGAGAAACGAGAGTTCGTGGTGGGCGAAAGGCCACTCCCGCGGATAGAGGAGTTCATTCCAGACGGTCTGCGGCGGAGGCGACGCGAACGGCGCGGCCTTGAACTTGTTCGTGCTGGCGAGGTGGCTGCCGCCGCGCGTCCCCACCGACCCGGTCAGCACGCAGAGGAACTGCAGACAACGCGCGACCTGCCATCCCCCCTCGTTCCCACTCGCCGCGCTTCGCCAGACATGAGTCGCAAGCGCGTTGCCCGCCTTCCCGATCTCACGACCGATCTCGACGATCAACCCGGCATCGACGTCACATTCCGACGCTATGAACTCCGGGGTGTAGCGGTCATAGAGCGCCTTCAATTCCTTCTTGAACTCGCTGAAGTCAGGGGCGACGTCGGGACGACGTCGCTCCAGGTAGCTCCGCCAATTCGTCCACCGTTCCACGAATCCCCAATCCACCAGGTCCTCGTCCAGCAGCACGCGGATCAGCCCCAGGATCAACGCGGCCTCGGTGCCGGGAAGCGGCGCCAGCCAGTAATCGCTCATGGACGCCGTGTTCGACAGGCGAACATCGACCGTGCAGATCTTTGCGCCGGCCAGCTTGGCTTCGATGATGCGCTGAGCGTGCGGGTTGAAGTAGTGCCCCGTCTCCAAGTGGGCGGAAATCATCAGGATGAACCGCGCATGAGCGTGATCGGGGGAAGGGCGGTCACTCCCCGACCAGAGGGTGTATCCCAAACGCGCGGCCGCCGAACAGACATTGGTGTGACTGTTGTGGCCATCGACGCCCCAGGCCTTGAGAATCCGATCCATCGTCCCGTCGGCGCCCGGACGGCCGACGTGGTACATGACTTCGGTCTTGCGATCCTCTTCGAGGGCCTTCCGAATCCGCCCGGCGAGGACCTCGATCACCTCGTCCCAGCTGACGCGTTCGAACTGTCCCGATCCTCGGGGCCCGGACCTCTTCATCGGGTAGAGGATGCGCTCCGGATCGTGGACCTGGGACAAGGTCGCCGGCCCCTTGGCGCAATTCCGGCCGCGAGAACCCGGATGGTAGGGATTCCCCTCGAACTTGCGAATTCTCTCGGTCTCTTTGTCGACGTAGGCGATGAGACCGCAGGCCGCTTCACAGTTGAAGCAGATCGTGGGCACGAGACGGTAGCGACGTTCGACCTTTCGGGGCCACGCGCTCGAATCATACTCGACCCAGTCGTCCCATTTCTCCGGTGGCGGGAACGATTCCAAGGGTGTCGTCCGCCACGCTTCGCCGCTCGGAGCCTTCTTGTTGATGTCCGTCATGAATTCGGCACCGACTGAGGCGCCCGAATCCAGGCGCGCTCGTAAAACCAAAGCCCGGCCAGAGCCAGGACCAATCCCAGGGCGAATCCGCCGATACGGAGGAAGGAGCCCACGTCCGCGAAGAGATCCGCCACCTGGACGATGACGGCGGAAAGGATGACGAGACTCATCCCTTCATGCGACGAAAAGTTGCGCCGCAGAATCGCCTCGGCGCGTTCCGCATCCGGGTTCCGATGCACGCGCATCCGCTCATAGAAGATGCCGACGGCCGTCCCCACACCCAACCAGATGAAAACGACGGGGGCGATCGGCATGCGGCCGGACAAGGTGGGCAGGAGCATGGCCACCCCGGCGCCCAGAAACCCCGCGCGAATCAACAGCTGCCAGAAGAGACCGGGCTCGCACCACAGGTCCCGACCCCGGCACTGCTTGAAGAGCCAAGCACTGTAGCCCGCGGCGAGAACCGCGGCCGGGAGCGTTGCCCAGCGCAGCCCCTGTTGGACGCCGTGCATCCCCAAAAGCCCCGTCACGAGAGATGCCGAGGACAAGATCCCGAAGGCCGTGAGAATCCACGCCCCCTTCACCAACCACGAACGGGTGTTCGGCTTGAGGAGAAGTCGCCAGAATCGCTCGGGACGTCCGAGGTCTTCGACGAGCAGAAACAAGGTGATACCGAGAAAGAGCAGCCCCACGACTTCGGGAAGGAAACGCGCCACTCCCGACGTCTCCGCACCGAGCAGAGCCAGGAAAGGCGCGACAATCATCGCACCCGCCGAAAGGTTTTTGGTGACGAGATAGGTCCAGACCTGCCATCCCCAAGCCGGAGCATGGTCCACGTCCAACGTGGTCATCAGATCCTCGGGCGGTCTGAACTCCGAGGGAAGGTCGGGAGACGGCTGGGCTCTATCCGCCCAGATCCACTGCTCGGGCTCCGCCGCCCGACCGGGCACCAGGGCGTCCTTCAATCCGTCGAGGTACCACACTCGCGGCTTGGTCCCCTTTTCGAGTTTGCGCTGCTCGACGTCGTTCTCATGGATCAAACGATGGATCGTGGTGGTCGGATCATCCACGTCGCCCGCGACGATCGCCTCCTCGGGGCAGACGACGACGCATGCCGGGGCCAGCCCGACCTCCGTGCGATGGGCGCAGTAGTGACACTTCTCGCAGGTTCCGCGGTCCTCGTTCATGTGAATCGCGTCGTACGGGCACGCCTGCATGCACGCGCGGCACCCGACGCAGATATCGCGGTCGAGATCGACGATGGCGTCGGGTCGCTTCTCGAGGGCGTTGACAGGACAGATTTCCACGCATGGGGCTTCGTCGCAGTGGTTGCAGCGAAGAACCGTGAAATGGCGGCGAACATCCGGAAACCGCCCCTTCTCGGTGTACTTCACCCATGTCCGGAACTTCCCCAGGGGGACGTCATTCTCGGACTTGCAGGCCACCGTGCACGCATGGCATCCGATGCACTTGCGCTGATCGATCAGGAATCCAAAACCCATGGCCTTTCCTACGGGGTCCCTTCCCGATCGTCAATGCCCTCTGGGAAGCCGGCGAGATTGGGATACGCTGGCACACCATGCAGCGCCTCCTACCCCAGAGCATCGCCGCACTTCGAGTCCCCAATCGGGAATACGACTACTTCGCGGACCACCGGTCTCACCCCTTCCGTCCGGAGGAAAAGGCCCTTTCCCTCGCCAAGGCCTGGTGGATGGCCGAACTCTGCCTGCTCTCCTACGTGCGTGAGACGGATTTCATCGAAGATCGCCTGAGGAAAGCGGGCTTCACGGGCATGAATCTCGTGGACAAGTCGGGATTCCGGGCCCTCATCGCCCTGGCGCCGGACCACGCCATCCTGACATTTCGCGGCACGATGTTCCGAGAGCCGTCGAACATCCTCACGGACGCCAGGGTTCGCCTCGTCGAGGATCACCGCGGCGGTCAAGCCCACCGGGGATTCAGCGAGGCCTTGGACGTTCTCTGGGACGATATCGAGCCGCGCATCAGGACGGCGACCCGAACACGCCGCCTGTGGGTCACGGGCCACAGCATGGGCGCCGCCCTCGCGACGTTGGCGGTGAGGCGCGATCTTCCGGCTCTGGGCGTGGGAGCGTTGGGTTCACCGCGGGTCGGCGATGACGAATTCGCTCGCACCCAACCCCCTCTCCCCCATTGGCGCGTCGTGCATCAGCACGACATCGTCTGCTATCTGCCGCCTCCGTGGCGTTACCGTCACGTGGGTCAGGTCGTCCATCTGACAAGGACGGGCGAAGTGCGCTTTGGCCTCGATGCCGTAGACCGAATCCGCGAAGGAGTCCGCGACCGGATCTCCACCGTGCTTCGCGGCGAGGGCGGCTGGCAGTCCATCCTCAAACGAGCGGTGGGCGAGAACGCCCTTTCGGACCATGCTCCCGTGAACTACGCCCTTCGTCTGTGGAACGCCCTGCACCGGGGCTGAATGGGAGCGTCGGTCGGGAATCGGAGCCCCCTCGCGCTCAGAGGGCTTTCAGTCGGCAGGGCTCGTCGTAGTAAGCGGCTCCTTCTCCGCCGTCGGTCAACGCCGCCCCGACCACCGCATTCGCACAGCGGCGATCTCGCACCATCCCTCCCTTGCCCATCAGAATCACATGGGCATGAACCCGGGGATCGTGCCGCACGGTCACTTCGAGAACACCGTAGGCCGTCTCCAAGACCGCATGAGTCCCGTCCGCGAGCCAAGTCGCCTCGGGATGGATCCTGACCTCGGCGGGTTCGTCAGGCACGGGAACGCTCCATTGAGAGCTCTGGCACTTCGGCACGGAAGTGGCCATGAGCACGAACGGCCAATCCTGTGTCGGGGTGAACGTCGGCCGGGGGGCGCTCTGAATCAGTCTCACCCGGCCGCTCGGAGTCGGGAATCGGCGATCCTCGAAGAGGACCTCGGCGGCGAAGGGGTTTCTCTTCGGCCCCGCCTCCAAGTCCTCGAGAGTGACGCCCACCCGTTCGAGCCGCGACATCGCGCGGCGTTTCCAGCTCCGCACGTCGCCCTCGGCGAGGGAGGGAAGCCCCAACCGACGAGAGAGTTCCTGAAAGATCCACAGCTCGTGGCGGCAGCCAGGTGGTGGCGCGACGGTGGGCCTGGACACTCTCAACCAGTGGTTCCCGTAGGCCCCGAGGAGATCGTCGTCCTCGAGCAAAGTCAGCGTGGGGAGAATCACGGTGGCCAGATCCGTCGTGTCGTTGGGGTGCGTGTCCACCACGATGAGTTCCTTCAGGCTCCGCAGAGCCCGACGAACGGTCTCGGATTCAGGAAGCATGGAAACCGGATTGCCCGCGGTCACCCACATCACCCGGACGGGCCGGTCTTTCAATCCCAGGATCTCGCGCCCAAGCAACGGCTCCGAAAGGGTGCGGGGCGGCTCCACCACGGGAAGCCCGAATGAGGTGTCGAAGGCGGATTGTCGACCGAAGTAAAAGGAGACGCCCCCGCCCGGCACGCCCAGATTTCCCGTGACGGCTCCCAGGGCATCGAGGGCGCGCACGGTTGCGCACCCATTCCGACGACGGCCGAGCCCCCATCCCACGAGCAGGGCGCTCGGTCCTGCACCATAAAGGCTCGCGAGGGATCTCACCCCTTCGAGCGGAACGCCGGCCTCGGCGGCCCAAGCCTCGGCCTCACGGCTCTCCACCAGCGAACGATACCCATCCCACCCTTCACAGTACGTGCGAGCCTCCGGGTCCCACCCTCCCGCGTCCAACAGAAGGCGCGCGACACCGAAGGCGAGCGCCGTGTCGGCGCCCGGTCTTGGTTGCAGATAGAGGTCACTCAGGCCGGCCGCCTTCGTGCGGATGGGATCGACCGTCACGAGACGCGCGCCGCGCTTTTTCGCCTCCTTGAGAATCGGGATCAGGTGCACGCCCGACGTGTGCGGATTCTTTCCCCACAAGACGATGCAGCGGCTGTTGAGAAGATCGAAAAGATCGTGACTCTCCGAGATCCCGAAGTCCATCTCCTGGGCCGCTTCTCCGGCCCCCGAACAGATGTCGCCGCGCTTGACGGTCACGGGTCCCAGGTCTCGAAAGAACACCTCCGAGACGTGCTTGAGAATCCCCAGGGAGCCGCCGGACCGGTAATGGAACACGGACTCCGGACCTCCTTCATCCACGGCCTCTCGGAGGATCTTCGCCACGTGATCCAAGGCTTCGTCCCAAGAAACGGTGACCCGGCGTCCTTCCCGAAGAATCATGGGGTCCCGAAAGCGGTCGGGGTGGTTTTGGCGATGGAGGAACCGGCGTGTGCGTTCGCAGATGAACCCCTGAGTCACGGGGTCCTGCTTTGCGCCGTGAAGGGCGACGACCTTCCCGTCCTCCACGTCCACCTCCAAGGAACACGCATCGGGGCAATCTCGGCTGCAGGCGGTTCGGCGAGTTTCGATCATGAGGCCATTGGAACAAAGAAGCGCGGCGACGAGGAGGCTTCACTTGGCGGTTTTCGTCTGTAGGATGGGAATCGTCGGATCTATCGAGTCCTCCGATCATGCGACGAGCCCTTTATGCCTGACGAATCCTCGACCAACGAACTCGTGCATCTGCTCGGACCAGCGTTTCGCGCCGTGGGCCATCGATTGAACAATCTGGCCCTCGTCGTCGCCGGCCAAGTGGAGTTGGCCGATTCGGCGGAGCACGGAATGCAGGCGCAGCATCTGCAGGAAATCCGCAGGGCGGCCAAGGAACTTCGTCGCCTGGGCGACGTTCTCTCCTTTGTCCATGAAGCTGACCCCCATGACGCCAGACAAGTCACGGCGGACACTTTTCTTCGCGAGCACCGGTCTTTGCTCGATGATGCGCTCGCGCAGGGCTCGAGTCTGACCGTTCATGGTGAAAGCGGGATCGCGATCGGGAGCCGGCGTTTCGAATTGGCTCTGGTGGCCATCCTGGATCTCATCGAGATCCTGCAGCGGCGTTGGGGGCCGGGAAAACTCACCCTGGACGTCGAGGAAGGCAAGGGCAAAGTGTGTCTCCGGCTCCACGGCCCGGCCAGCGTTTCCGGGGAGCCGCCCGGCGGATTCGCGCCGGCCTCCGCGAAAATGCCTCTTGCCGAACTGGCGGCGACTCTGGCCGGGATTCACATCGCGTCGGAACCCATGGGAGGCGGCTTCACCCTGACCATCCCGCCCTCCTCCGATCTTTGACGTGTCAGGCTCCCAGGAATCTTCGGTCGCGTCACGGAACGTCGCCTCCCGCGACGGGCCCTGGATCGGCGCCGTGCTCATCGCGGCCGCGTGTTGGGCCGCCGATTTCAGCCAAGCCCACCGCTTCGGGCTTCTTGCCGATGACTGGGCCCTCATGGGCAACGCTTTGTGGAACCGCTCGTTGCCTTTTTCGCAGTTCCTACGCGACCTGTTCTTCTACTCCTGGGAGGGGCGCCCTCTCCGGACGATCGAGTTTGTTCTTCTGCGCGGGGCCTACACCCTGGGAGGATTGACCGCGGCGTTCCTCGTCCTTTGGGCCGTGCTCTCCGCGTCCGGCATCCTGCTGTCCCGACTCGTCGCCCGGAGACTGGGAGGCTTCGCCGGCCTGATCTCGGGGCTTTTGCTGATCCTCTATCCGGCGGTGACGACCCATGTCTGGGCGGCGACCCTCATGGCGATGCTCGGAATCCTCTATGTGTTGCTCGCCATGGAGGCCTTCCAAAGGCGATGGAACGTGATCGCGGGCCTGCTGATCCTGGCCGCGTTCTACAGCTATGAACTGAGCGCCTTCCCCTTCGTCCTGGCGCCCTGGTTTCGCGACGGAGGACGGCGAAGGAGTCTTCGCGACGGGCTCCTGGTCTTCGGCGGCGCTCTCGCGGTCTACGTCGCCTGGCGATTGTGGATTTTTCCTCGTTTCGTCCCTGACATAAGAGCCGCCGTCGTCGCCGCGGACCGAGGCGGCCCGCTCGGGATAGCGCGAACGACGCTCACGGCCGCACTGAGAGCCGTCCCGACCCTCATGTTTCGGTGGCCCGCCCACGCGTTCGGGGTCGCGGCGAATCCGGAGCACCGCAGTCTTTTCGCGGCTGTTTTCCTCGCGATCACTCCCGTGTCCGCACTCCTGAGCCTGCGCCAAGGCCCCGCACCAAAGCGGAATCTCCGCGACGCGATCGTTCTGTGCCTTTTCGGGGTGGCGGCGATCATGGCCGGCGCGGCGCTCTCCGCCTTCGCGGCCCCTCGATTCACCGACGGTCCCCTTTCACGCCACAACATCGCCTCGCAAATAGGGGCCGTGGTGTTCTGGACGGGCGGCATCACCCTCCTCTTCCGGTTTCTACATCGCCGGATTCTGCGGGTCTCGGCGTCCATCGCCTTCTGCGCGGTCCTCGCCGCATTCTTCACGTTTCGCTACGCCGTGCAGGAAAGCTGGGTTCGAGCCGGAGAATTCCAACGCGGGGTGATCCAGCGCATGGTGGAGGACCTGGGGCCGCTGCCGCCTCACACGGCTGTCCTCGTTCGATACCCGACGGCGGGTTTTGAACCGAGCGACCCCGCCGTCATGCCCCCCTTCATCTCGGGCATGACATATGAGATGGAGACGATTTTCCGACTGATCTACGACGAGAGCATGCTGGCCGGTTCCTTTGAGGAGGAAAAGGACGTCGAGCGCGCCTCCCTGCTTTCGCCGCTCGGTCGCGTGTTCCGGGAGAGGCCGAAGCTATTCAGCGTCGTGTCCTACACCCTCCCCGCGGGTGACATCAAGTGGTTTTACCGCCGCACACTCGATCCCCGCGAGCACCTCATTTCACCGAGCGGCCCGGCCTGGGACTTCGTAAAATGAGGGCTGCCGTGAGGACCAAGATCGCGCCGTCGAGTCCGCTTTGGATCCATGCCGCGGCACTGGGGCTGCTTTTCCTCCGACGCCCCGACCAATTCTTCCACCCCCAATTCCAAGCGGAAGACGGAGGCCTGTTTTTCATGCAGGCGAGAGAGTCGGGGCTGGCTGCCATCGGGAAGACCTACAACGGCTACCACCATTTGCTCCCTCGCCTGACGGCGGCGTTCGCGGACGCCGCGGCCCCACCCCGTTGGGCCCCTCATATCTACGCCATCGTCTCCGCACTCGCTCTGCTCGTCGTCGTGGGGATGGCGGTGTCCCGCCGCATTCGCCTCCCTGGGAAGCGCCTCATCGCCTTGGCCCCCCTGCTCATCCCTCACAACGGCTGGGTCTATCTCCACCTCACCGACGTCCAAAGCATTCTGGCCTGGGGGCTCATTCTTCTCCTCATCGCGGAGCCGCCCACGCGCGCGCGGGAACGCATCACCGACGTTGTGTATCTGATCTTGGCGGGTCTGACCGGCCCATTCGTCCTGTTCTTTCTCCCACTCTTCCTCGGCCGCTGGCTCGTTCGCCGCGACGCGCACGGCATCGTTCTTCTACTCATCGCGCTCGGCTGCGCCGGGTTGCAATCCAAGGACCTTCCCGACGCCCGCACCCAACCCACGAGTCAAGGGTTCGACATTCGTGACCCGTCCTGGGTCCAGGTGGTCGGCGTGCGCTACGCGGGAGTCGGCATCTTCGGTCAGGAGCTCGGACGAACGATCGCCGAGAACCCTCGCGGTGCCTGGGCTCTGTTGATCGCCACGGCAATCCTACTGCTGGGAACGACCTTCCTTCTCATCGCGCCACTCCATCCACGTCTGCTCACCATTCACTTGGCGGGCCTGGCCGTTTTTCTTGCGACGCTTTGGGCGTATCGATTTCGACCGGCCCTGCTGTTCGGCCTCGTCGCCAATCGCTACAGCTTCGTCCCCATGATCACCTTGGGCGCCGTCCTCGTGGGCATCTGGCGGGCAGGGGGCCCACGCGCCCGTCTCGCCGGTATCCTGATGTTCCTTCTCATTCCCGGCGCCGCCGCCACGTTTCGTTCCCGAGCTCTCGACGACGACGGCTGGGGGCGCGCATCACGTGTCTTCGGCGGCGACTTGCCGGCCGACGTGATCATTCACCCCTATTGGGTGCTGCGCTATCGGCCCGAGAGCGAGGGAAGAATCGTCAGTCCAAATCTCTTCGCCGATGTCGCCCACGAAAGCTTACAAATCACGCCGATTCGCGTGGCGCCCCCCATCGAGGAGCCCGTCCTCACCGAGTTCCGTGGCGGGAGCTTTCTGAGGACGCCCTCCCGCACGGTCATCGAATTCGAGATCCCGCGGGGTGCTCGCGGCTTTCGCATTCAAACGGGGCTTCAATTCCGAAGGGGGACGCCCACGATCCTGGACGGATTCGACCTTCTCGTCGAGCGCGCGCCGCCGATGTCCCAAGACTTCCGCGTCCTCAGATCACAGCGACATCAGCCCGGCCCCGACTCTCTTCGCGGCGTTTACCCTCGACCGCTCCTGCTGGAAACCCCTCTCGACGGCACACCGGGGCGCCTCCGTCTCAGCGCGGTGCCCAGGAACGGGACCTCCGGCGACTGGTGGATCCTTTGGGGAGCGGCCGTCTTCCGATGAGCGTAGAATCCTCGGTCATGAGACATCTTCGATCCGTCGTTCTCTCTCTCGCGTTCGTCGCCGTCGCCTGCACTTCGAACACCGAATCCTCGGGGGAGGGCACGCTGGACAGGGTGATCCGTCCGTCAACCCTTCGCGCCCTCTGGGTGGATTCCTGGGGGGACGGGATCTACTCGCCGGAGCAGTGCGACCGGATGATCGCATGGGCCGTCGAGAACGGCTTCAACACGCTGCTGGTGGAAGTGCGGAAGACCGGTGATGCCTACTACCGCAGCCGCCTCGTCCCCCGTGGCCGCGACGTCGCCCAGAATCGTCCTCTCGATCATGCCTTTGATCCCTTGGATTACATCCTCCGGCGCGCCAAGGGCGAGCACGGACTGCGCGTCGAGGCTTGGCTCGTGGCCAATCGGGTCTGGAAAGGCGTCGCGGACCCGGAACCCACCGCGCCGTTACACGTTGTCCTTTCCCACCCGGAGTGGCTCCTCGTCGACAAGGACGGCGAAGTCAGGCAGCGCATCGCGGGGGATTCGATCTCCTTGGACCCCTCGGACCCCGCCGCCCGCTCCCACGTGGCCCGGGTCGCCGGGGAGGTGGCGCGTCGCTATCCCGTCGATGCCATCCATCTGGACTACATCCGCTATCCCAACGGCCCCTGGGGTTACGGAGAGCGAAGCCTTCGGCGGTATCGGGACGCCACCGGTGCGGGTTCGACTCCATCCGCCGACGATCCCCGTTTCATCCGCTGGAAGGCCGACCAGGTCACGGCCGAAGTGAGAGAGATCCGCAACGCCGTCAAACTCGCCAACCCGGACATCGACCTCACCGCCGCCGTCGTCGCTTGGGGGGCGCCGGACCCGGGTGGGTATCGAAGAACGAAGGGTTATCTCGGAGCTTGCCAGGACTGGCCCGACTGGTGCCAACGAGGTCTCGTCGACGGCGTCTACGTCATGCATTACAAGCGAGAAGGCGTCGACGTTCAGGCGAGAGACTTCCGGGCTTGGCTCCCGGTGTTCATGGAGATCCGCACGAAGAGCCCCGGCTTCATGGCTGTCGGCCTGGCGGCGTATCTCAATACACCGTCCGAAACCGCGGCCCAAGAATCGGCGAGCCTCGCCGCGGGGGCCGATGGGACGGCTTGGTTTTCCTATCGCACACCGGCCCGCCCGCGCCCCTGAAGCCTCTCCGCGGGCACGACACGCCATCGATCTCCCGGTCCAGGGGAGCGCTTGCTCCAAGCCCCTCACATTGAGAGAATGCGGCGCCGTGTTTCGACACGATTGCGTGCAGGGTTGAGTCGCGCCAACCCTGCTGAAACGCACGCCAGGACCACCGAGCCCTTACACCATGGTTTTCTCGAGCGCGATCTTCCTCTACTTCTTCCTCCCCCTATTCCTGGCGGCGTACTACGTCTCGCCCAAGAGTCTCAAGTCCCTCGTCATCGCTCTCGGCAGCTACGTCTTCTACGGCTGGTGGCGCCCGGACTTCGTGTTCCTCATGCTCTTCTCGACCGTCCTCGACTACTTCTGCGGCCAAGCGATCGCCTCGCGGCAAGAGCAAGGAGGCAAGGGTAAGCGCTGGCTCTGGGTGTCCATGGTGGCGAACCTCGGACTTCTCGGCTACTTCAAGTACGCCAACTTCGGCGTCGAAACGGCGAACGCGATCCTGGGGCACTTCGGCTTCGAAACCATGAGCTGGACGAAGATCGTCCTTCCCGTCGGCATCTCCTTCTATACCTTTCAGACGATGTCCTACACGATCGACGTGTATCGACGCGCCGCCAGGCCTGTGAGCCGATTTCGCGACTTCATGTGCTACGTCGCGCTCTTCCCGCAGCTCGTCGCCGGTCCGATCGTTCGATACAACTCCATCGCGGAACAACTCCGAGACAGGCGCCACACGTTCGCGAAGTTTTTCCAGGGTGTCCTTCTCTTTCAGATCGGCTTCTCGAAGAAACTTCTGATCGCCGACGTCATGGGGAACTTCGCGGATCAGGCGTTCGCCGGTCATCAACTCTCGACGTTGGATTCGTGGGCGGGGATTCTGGCCTACGCATTCCAGATCTACTTCGACTTTTCGGGCTATTCGGACATGGCCATCGGCCTTGGGCTCATGTTGGGCTTCCGCTTTCCGGTGAATTTTGACGGGCCCTACCGCTCGGCGAGCATCACCGAGTTCTGGCGTAGGTGGCACATTTCGCTTTCCTCGTGGCTCCGGGACTACCTCTACATCCCTCTGGGAGGCAATCGCAAAGGGCCCATCCGAACCTATGTCAATCTGGCGCTCACGATGCTGCTGGGGGGTCTCTGGCACGGAGCCTCTTGGACATTCATCGCCTGGGGGGGCTACCAGGGGTTTTGGCTCATCGTGGAGCGGCTCATGGGCAAGGACTCGTTCTACAGACGGGCCCCGCGACTCATCCGTATCACCTTGACGTTCATTCTCGTCCTCTTCGGGTGGGTCTTCTTCAGGTCGCCGGACATTCATTCCGCGCTCCACTACTTCGCGATGATGTTCGGCCAGGTGCGGGTCGGCCCCCCCCTCGACATCCGCCCCATCCATCTCGTCGCTCTCGTCGTCGGGGCCGTCGTCATCTGGTTTCTCCCGACCTCGCAACGGCTCGCGGCGCGCGCCGCGCCCTTCGTTTCCTTGGGCCTGCAACCCATATTCCTCGTCGCAATCCTCCATCTTCACTATCAGAGCCATGTCCCCTTCCTCTACTACCAGTTCTGAAATCGCCGCCCGCGAGGACAGCGATCTTTTTCCCCACGACGCAGAAGCCCTTCTTCGCGGCCCGCTCCGCAAGACGACCGCCCTCATCGTCGTGGCGACTTTCCTCACGGTCGTCGTGGGGACGGGCATCGTCGATGGGTTCTTTCCCCTCCCCGCCCCCAAGGTCATCGGCAAGGAGAAGCAGGTGATCGAGAAGCGACGAGAATCCGCCCGTTTCGCCGACGGTTCCTTGGCGCGACTCATCGAGTACGACCTGCGAACGCGCTCCCGGGTGCGCTCCGTCGCGCTTCCCTACTACACGGCTCTTCTCTATCAGTATCTGCGCGAAGCCGAGACCACGGCCGTACTCGGCAGGGAGGGATGGATCTTCCTGCGGGATCGCATCGATGTCGACGCCGGTGACGAGGAGCGACGGGTGATCCTCAGCGCGCGGATTCTCCGAGCCGTGGCCCGGCGTCTGCGGCAGGCGGGCTCGGAACTCATCGTGCTGCCCATTCCGAGAAAAAGCGTGGTCTATCGCGAGATGCTGCCCCGGGGAGAAGACCCCCGCCCGCATCTCTATGGCGAATTGCTGAGGGAACTCTCCGAGAACGGCGTGCGGGCGGTCGACCTCATGACCCCCTATCGGGCCCGACGGAAGGAGGTCCTCTTTCGCAAGGTCGACAGTCATTGGAACAGTCTGGGAATGACCATTGCTGCGGAGGCTCTGGCGAAAGAGATGGGCGCGAGCCTACCCCCTGATCGGCGCACCAACGAGGTCAAGAGCTTGGGACTCCAGCGGGATCCCGGGGATCTGTTGCGACTCATCGGCATCACGAAGGGAAGCCGCGCCGCGGCTCTGATCGATTGGCCCGAGTACCCCCGCCTTCGCCTCTTCGATCGGAAAGGGAAGCTCCTCCCTCCAAGCACCAACCCCTCGCTCCCGGTGGCGGCGGCCGCTTCCGGCACGAGTTTCACCCACAACAGCTTCTTCCCAGACTTCGTAAGGAACGCCACGGGACAACGGATTTGGTTCGGTGCATGGCCGGCCATCGGTCCCGTGGAGCCCTTCCGTCGGACCCTTCACAGCTTCCGCGGCCACCCCCTGCCGAAGACGCTGATCTGGGAGATTCCGGCTCACAATCTCTTTTGCCGCAAGCGCCCCTTGAACGATGTGGGCCGACTCTTCGCCGAGATCTCGGGTGGTCGATGGGCGACACTGTCTTCCTTCGGCATCGAGGTCCCTTTGTCGAAGAGTTCCGACTTGAATCCCGGCGTCCATGTTGCAGCGAAGAAGACTCTTCGAGCCCACGTCGGCCGGGGAGCCATCATTTTTCGGGGGGACGGCGCCCTCTGGGTCCGATTGAAGGGACGGGTCACCGGAGGCGACGCCGTCGTCACGACGGACACGACTCACTATCGTCTCTACTCGCGATGGCACCCGGATTCGCCGGAGCTCATACTCCCATTCGTCGGTCCCGAAC
Organism: uncultured Planctomycetia bacterium; assembly: GCA_964559135.1. Lineage (GTDB taxonomy): Bacteria > Planctomycetota > DRQF01 > DRQF01. The sequence goes on along the minus strand of CAZLGG010000013.1, from coordinate 10,802 downwards.
CCATCTCGGACTCCGCCCATATCACCCTCACGGGAACCAAGGAGGACGTCGAGATCGACGTCACCCAGCTCGAGTTCGTGATGGATGCGACCCGAATTCCTGGGATTCGAATGAACCTCGACTCCATCGAGTCCGACCCTGACGGCTATCGACAATCCGTGAGTTTCGCGCAGCCTCACACCGCAGCCCGGGGTGAGGTGCTGGCCTTTCAGTTGGATGTCGAGGGCGCCTTCTCGCGGACTCTTCGCGTCGAAGCGTATGGCCCATGGGGCGAGACGGAGCTGCTGAACATCGGAAAAATCACCCCCCGGGGAGCCGTTCTCGTGGACCTGTCGCCTTGGACGGGCAAGGTCGTCGCGGGGCTCCGACTCATCGGACGGGGAAAGCCCCCCAGACGCCTCGTCCGTGACGGGAGCCCGGTGCTCATCGAGGTGCGTTGATCCCGGTCGGGGAGACCTCGAGCCGCGAACCGCGTCGATTTGACCTCGCGGCGGCCCCGGGTGAAAGTAGAAGGGTCAATGCAGCCTTCGGGGTTCCACCATGCCATCGCCACGCAACGTCCTACTCTTCCCTCTCCTCGCGTCCGTGTCCCTCCTGCTCTCCTCGGCGGCGGCGGCCCAATCCGCCGCCCCGACATCCCTCACCGAGCAGTACCGAGAGACGGCGGGCGCCCTCATCGGCGCCGCCCTCACCGACGATGAGGGCTGGGAGAAACTCACCTACTTGACGACGGTGATCGGCAATCGGTTGAGCGGCTCGCCCCAGCTCGAGCAGGCGATCCAATGGGCGAGTGAACAGATGGGGCACGAGGGCTTCGACAAGGTCACCCTGCAACCGGTGAAGGTGCCCCATTGGGTCCGCGGCAAGGAGTCAGCCCAAGTCGTGGCGCCCCATCCGCGCGAGCTCAGAATGTTGGGCCTCGGCAACAGCATCGGAACGCCCCCGGAAGGCATCACCGCCCCCATCGTCGTCGTGAGGAGCTTCGACGCGTTGAAGGCGCTGAATGACGATGCCGTGAAGGGCAAGATCGTCGTCTACGCCGTCCCGTGGGAGGGCTACGGCAAGACCGTTCAATACCGCAGCCGCGGCGCGTCGGAAGCCGCGCGCAAGGGAGCGGTCGCGGCCCTCGTCCGCTCGGCGACGGGCAACAGTTTGGCCACGCCCCATACGGGAGCCATGCGCTATGCCAAGGACGCACCGAAGATCCCCACGGCCGCGATCACTCCCGAGGATGCTGACTGGATGGGCCGCATGGCGGAGTCCGGCCGGACCGTGACGGTCAAACTCACGATGGAAGCGAAGATGCTTCCGGACGCGGATTCCCACAACGTCATCGCGGAGATCACGGGGAGCGAATTCCCTGACGAGGTGGTCGTCATGGGAGGACATTTCGACTCCTGGGACGTGGGACAGGGTGCTCACGACGACGGAGCCTCATGCATGGCTGCGTGGCAAGCTCTCACCCTCATCAAGAAGCTCGGATTGCGCCCGAAAAGGACCCTGCGTGTCGTTCTGTGGACGAACGAGGAAAACGGCCTGCGAGGCGGGCGCGCTTACCGGAAAGCTCTCGGCGACCAGGTGAAGCATCACGTAGCCGCCATCGAGATGGACGGCGGCTGTGAACGTCCCGTGGGTTTCGGAGCGAGCCTGGGCGGGAGTCACGGAGAATCCGAAGAAGGTTCCAAAGCCTCGACGCCCGCCGCGGAAAAGATGCTCGCCAAGCTCCGCGAGATCGGCGCCCTCTTGGAGGGCATCGGGGCCGGCTCCATTACCTCGGGCGGCGGAGGCGCGGACATCGGCCCGCTCATGCGGGAGGGTGTTCCGGGGCTGGCTCTCCGAACGGTGATGGAACACTACTTCGATTGGCACCACACCGATGCCGACACCCTGGACAAGGTGGACCCCCTCAACCTCCGCAGGGCCACCGCCATGCTCGCCGTCATGGGCTTCGTCCTCGCCGACATGCCGGGCCGCCTGACGGACCAGTAGCCTCGAGCACAGTGGCCTCGGCCGCCGACGCAGGGCGTCGCTAAACGTCTACGAATGGGCTTCCTCCAGGGACCTCGCCACTTGGTCCCAAAGAAGAATCCTCCCCCCGAGCGCGGCCTTGGCCGCTTCGATGGCTTCATCCCAGAGCCCGCGATCATGACCGCAGAGCTTGCGAACGAGTTGCTTGGCCTGAGGACCGTGCTGCTCCGAGTCCTGACCGATATGACGATCGAGATAGTAGCGAAGCGTTTCCCATGAGTGCGGCGAGACGGCGGACAGCTTCTCGATGAGTTGGCGAAACATGGATGGGATGATTTCCTCACGCCCGTATGCAAAAGCCGCCGCGATGCGGTGGGCCTGCCAAGAACCGACGATGTCCATCGTCGTTCCAACAAACGACCGAATCCCGGCGGGAATCGTCGTTTCCTGCAAAGCATCCTCCACACTCGTCCCGTGCCGCAAACGCGCCATGAACGAGAGAATCGGCTTCGTGTCAGCACCCGACTCATGCATCGCCTGAAGGTAGATTTCGAAATGAGACAGGAATCCACCGTCGGGCGCCTGATCAGATTCCTCATCCAGCACGATCTCGTTGACGAGCCTACGCGCCTGCGGATCAGTCGTCGGGAGCCAAGGGACATCGACGCACGTCACGAGTCGCTGCAACGCCTTCAACAAGGACTGGAAGTCCCATACCGCAAACACGTGAGCCGTCATGAACGTGCGCAGGGTAGGCTCATCGCGAATGGCCTGGTACATGGGATGGGACGCCAAGCGTCTGCGCATGGGAGCCAAGACCAGTTCAAGCTCCTCTTCCGTTTCGGCAATGATGGGGCCGCTATCGGTGTTCTTCATGTCTTCTCTTGGTGAGCCATGCCCAGAATCCGTGTCTTGGATCTCGAACGCTTGGCGGCGGATCCTCTCGGCCGGCAGCACCGGGCACCTCCGAAGTGGGCGGAGAGGACGCGCCTCGATTCGGGAAGGAAACCTATCAGAGAACGCCCAGGGACGCGAATCTCGCAGCACGCCTGCAGCGACGTCCAAACGTCACACGGCTCTCGAACCGTCATGCCCCCGAAATCGCCCCTGGATGCCCGGAGCAACTGACGATCCTTGGTGCCTTCGGGGCGAAGCGAGGTCCCCGCAATGATCTCGCGCCGGCAGACCGGGGGGGGCAGTGCCTCGGAAAAGCAGAGAAGGCGGCGAGAAAAATGCTGGCGGTCTGTCCCCCTCAACTGTACTATGCATGCACGGGGGCGGTTATTGGTCTCGCACTCGCAAGAGTCGAGACCTCCCCAAGTGAAACAAAGCGATGTCTCACGGAAGGCCACGGGTTTGGGCACCCGAGGTTCCGCTCCCCCATATCGAGGTAGACCTCGTGCTCTCTCACAGTCCGACCGGGGGTTGCCCCTGGAGTTTGCTCCTCGCCGCGTGCCGAGGTCATCATCATCGTCGTCATCATTCTCATGATGCGCATCGTGACTCGGACCGCTCGTCGTGATCGTCGTTTTTCGACGATGCCGCTGGCGTCGAGATCAGCCCTTTCCTCCACAAGGCGGTTGGGGACTCTGAGCTGATCGTCGTCGCGAGATACGGGGGACCGCCCTTCGGGGCGCCGACCCTCGACATGACCCGGGAGAGAGTTGGAGCAGAACCCCGTACCCCCGGACTCAGTGACTGTTCACAGAAGCGACGTCGTGGAACGCCGCCGACCGGGCCTGTCGAGCCACGGAGTCTTCGGACTCCGCGGAGATCGGACGGAAAGCTTGCCCTTTCCGGTCCCCCGCACTCCTCTTTCCACGCGCTGATGGGTCGCGCCGGAGGACTTGCCGACCGTGGATTACGAACCGCTCAGACGCCGTCCCGCCCAAGATCGCTTGGCGGACGTCTCGGACCTCGCGAGGGCGCTCCTGTTCCCTCGGGACGTCCTCTGCGAACTCGCGGAGGCCCCGGAGTCGCACTACGTCGAAATCCGTATCCCCAAGAAGAACGGTGGGTTACGAAGCATCCACGCTCCCGATCCGTCTCTCAAGACTGTGCAGCGGGCGGCCTTGCGCCTTCTGGAAGATCGCATGGCTCCCAAGAGCTGGATGCACGGGGGCGTCGCCGGGCGCTCCATCGTGACCCATGCCTCGCCCCATCGGGGCCGACGCTGGATCGCCGTCTTGGATCTCGCGGACTTCTTCCCCTCGGTCAGCGGCGCTCGCGTGCGAGCGATTCTCGAAGCCGCCGGCTTCGCGGGAGAAGCGCTGGAGATCCTCCTCGCACTCACGACTCTGAGAGGAGCCCTCCCCCAGGGAGCTCCCACCAGCTCTCACCTCGCCAACCTCGCCCTTTTCCCGTTGGATCGGCGACTGCGGTCCCTGGCCCGCCGCTGGGAGCTGGCGTATTCCCGCTACCTCGACGACATCGCCTTCTCGGGAGAGCGGCCCCTCCGCCCCCTCAAGGGCCCCCTGCACGACGCCGTGACCCGCGAGGGGTTCCGCCCCGCAACCGGCAAGACCGCATTCATGGGGCGCCACGAACCGCAAGTCGTGACGGGACTTCTCGTCAACGACCGCCTCCGGCCGGTGAAGAGTTACCGTCGCGCTCTCGTGGAGGAAGTGGAGGCCTGTCGCCGGGACGGCCCAGGGGTTCGAGCCGCTCTGCTGGCGATCTCAGTGGCCCAATACCGTGCGCGCATCCTGGGACGCATCCGACACTGGGCGCGCTTCGATGCGGAAAAAGCAGGACGCCTGGAGAGGAAGTTTCGGCACCTCCCCCGGCGGGCTTGCGTCCCCCGGGGTGGGACCGGGGAGAAGGTCGGGCATCGATGAGCCCGAGAAGAGCGGGTGGCGGGAATCGAACCCGCGTGATCGGCTTGGAAGGCCGAGGCTTTACCACTAAGCTACACCCGCAGTGCGGGACGCATTTTTGACAGAGCGGCGGCCGAAATCAAGCGTCCTCTCCAAGAGGCTCGCCTTTCTCGTTCTGACGGGCCTCCTCGTCGCCGGTTCCTGCGCCCAGGACGTGCCCGCTCCATCCCTGGAGAAAACTTGGCAGCGCAAGGGCGCCCTCTCCCCCGATCTCCCCCACGAACTGGTCTTGAGCCCCGATTGGTACCCCTACACGGGCAAGGACCCGCAGGGGCGCCCGGTGCCGCGCTGGCGCACGAATCACACCCTCGCCACCCTGAGCCTCCGATTCCGAGGTTCCCGCCGGATCGGCCTGCGTTTCGCCTCCGATTTCATCAACGTCCCCGGTCTTCGGCCGGGATTTCTGGCCTGGACCTTGAAGAGTTCCCGCGGGGAGACCCGGAACGCGGCTCGCCATTCTCTCAGCGTCCCTGTCTTCGCAAGCGATCTGGATCCCCTGTGCACCTACACCCTCGACGTGGAGATCCTCCAGCTGCTCGACCCGGCCTGCCCCCAAGACTCCCTCCAACACATCGAACGATTCCGCGATGAAGGAGACCGGCAAGGAGCCTTCGCGGATCTCGCGGGCGTGGTCCATGACCCCGACTGCCGATTCCTGCCCCCGGAGGAGCCGCCCTCCCCGTGGCTGAACTACATCGTCTACGGAGACAGTCTCGCCGACGGGAGCGTTCTCGAGCCGGATGGCGGCCCCGAAGGCGTCAAGGAATTCCACTTCAACGTCAAGGGCGCCGCGGCCGGCTGGCCTCGGAAGGCCATTCGTCTGGCCTGCCGACTCCTGAAACATCCCCGGACGCCGCGGGGCATCAATCATTCCTTCGGCGGGTGGTGGGGATGTCGTCTGGAGTTTCCCTACAAGGGCATTGCAACCGACGCGATTCTCCGCTCGAAGCAACCGTGGCTCCCTCCGGATTTCGCCAAGGTGGTGAACCGCTCACATCCGACGGCCCCCCGTTCGCCATCCATCACGTCGATCTCGTCATCTACGCCCTGGCACAGAACGACGGTGGGACGGGCCGCCTCCAGAACCCCGGCGCGTACGTCGACGACATCCAACGCAACATTCGCCTCATTCGTCGCACCTGGCCCGGGACGAAGATCCTCGTCGTCCCCCCCCCCACGTCGTCGAGCGCAAAGGGGGATGCATCCAGCAGTCCCTCATGCGACTCGCCCTCATGTCGGGGGACACGGACGACCGCAGGGACCCCGACCTCCACATCGTGAGTCTCACCAAGATCCTCTTCGAGCACGGCAAGCTCCCTCAAAGGACCCATCCCCCCGAGGCCATCCACGATCTTTGGGCCTTGTCCTTGGCCCCGGAGATCGCCAAGCTCCTGGAGAACGAAACCACCGAGGATGAACGATGAGTTGCCCCTGCGGACTTGAAAAGAGCTACGAGGAATGCTGCGGCCCCTACATCGAAGGCAAACGCCGACCTCCCACTGCGGAAGCCTTGATGCGGTCCCGCTACACGGCCTACGTGAAGGGAGCCATCGATTACATCATCGAAACCAACGACCCCACCGAGAAGGAAAAGGTCGACCGGGATGCCACCGAGAAATGGTCGCGGGAATCGGAATGGCACGGGCTCGAAGTGGTGGAGGTCGACAAGGGCGGCCCCGACGACGACCGAGGTTCGGTGGAGTTCATCGCCGAGTACACCTTCGAGGGCGAACTCCAGCGGCACCGCGAACTGGCCCACTTTCGCAAGAAGGACGGCCGCTGGTACTACCACGACGGCAAGATGCGAGCCGGCGAAACCTACACCCGTGAAGCTCCCAAGGTCGGCCGCAACGATCCGTGCCCCTGCGGAAGCGGCAAGAAGTACAAGAAGTGCTGCGGGAGAGCCGACTGACGTCGGCGAGACGCACGGGAACAACGAGGCGGCCGGCATCGTCCTTCGCGATGCCGGCCGCCGTCGATTCCAGGGTTCTTCCAGGACCGATTTCAGGGCAGGCCCAGCGTGACCGTCACCGTGTCGCTCAGTCAGTACCCCAAGGGATGCATGGCATCGGCCACCGCCCATTGGAAACTGAACTGGAAACCCGGGGGCGTCACGTTGAGCCCGATCGGGAAACTGATGTTGCCCGTCGCGTCGGTCACAAACGGTGTGAGCGAGTATCCCGGCGCCGCGGCGGCGAAGGCCAGAACGAGAACGAGAAGTCGGGTAAGGGTGCGCATGGAGAAGAATCTCCTGGTCTGTCAGACCGGCCCCAGGGTGGGGCGGCCACCACCACGGCATGACTGCCTAAGACGTTTGCGGAAGGAGAATCCTCGCGCGCATTGTCGCGCGGAAGGGTCGCCTCGGCGAGTGACTCTGGTAGGCTGGACGCCATGCGAGACGTTCGTTGGATCAGGAACGCCGTGGCGCCCTCGGGTGAGGCAATTCGTCTCGGGGTGGTCGGTGGAGACATCGCCGAAGTCATGCCCGACTCCGCATCCTGCCCGACGCCGAAGGACGCCGTCCTCGACGCGCAGGGGCTCACCCTTTCCCCGGGCTGGATCGATCTCCAGGTCAACGGGGCCTTCGGCCGCGATTTCACCGAGGAGCCGCGGGTGATCTGGGACGTGGCACGGGACCTGCTCGATCGCGGGGTGACGAGTTTTCTCCCCACGCTGATCACGGCGCCTGCCGAAGCCTACGAGAAGGCGCTCGACGTCCTCCGGAAGGGTCCCCCGGACGACGCCCCCCGCTCCCGCGTGCTGGGGCTTCACCTGGAAGGCCCGTTCCTGGCTCCGGACAAGAAAGGCGCCCACGCGGCCCGCGACCTGCTCGGACCGGAAGAGGTGCTGAGCGGCCCACTGCCCCCATGGCTCACAGACCCCTTGGTGCGCATGGTCACCTTGGCCCCGGAGTTGCCAGGCGCCCTCGACCTCATCCGCCTTCTCGTGGAACGAGGGAAGGTGGTGTCCGCGGGCCATTCGGACGCGAGCTTCGACGTCGCGCAAGCGGCCTTCGACGTCGGCGTCACCGGGGGCACCCACCTTTTCAACGCCATGTCCGGCCTGCATCACCGGCATCCCGGTCTGGCGGCGGCGCTCCTCATCGACCCGAGAGTGACGGTGGGTCTTATCGCGGACGGAGTCCATGTCCACCCGGCGATGCTGCGACTGGCGATGGAGCGTCTTCTCCCCGAGCGACTCATCCTCGTGAGTGACGCCATGGCGGCCGCCGGCATGCCACCCGGGCGCCATACGCTGGCGGGACGAACGGTGGTGGTGGACGACGGCGCCGCCCGGCTCGAGGACGGAACGCTCGCCGGATGTCCGCTCCTTCTGGACGACATTCTTCTTCGAGTTCTCCACCTCGTGCCCAACGTTCCCCGGCCCGACATTCTTGCCGCCGTCACCGTGAACCCGGCGCGACTCTTGGGTCTCCGCCGGGGACGACTCGAACCGGGCAGGCCGGCCGACCTCCTCCTGCTCGACGAACAGGGTCACCCCGTCTACGTCATGATCGACGGTCGTCTTTGCAAGGAGCCTGCATGATGGGACTCGAGGAAGAGATTCTGGAACAGCCTCGTGCCATGAAAGAACTCGTGGCCCGCGGGCGGAAGATCGCCGAGAACGTCGTGGCAAAGTTGGACCGACGACCCCGCCTCGTCTCCATCATCGCCCGGGGGAGTTCGGACAACGCGGGGCTTTTCGCCAAGTACCTCTTCGGCATCGAAAACCGTCTGCCCGTGGCCATGGCGCTCCCCTCCCTTTTCACCCGTTACCATACTCCGCCCGTCCTGCGGGACACCCTCGTGGTGGGCATTTCCCAGTCCGGACGTTCCCCGGACCTCGTCCAATCCATGGAGGAGGCGCGGAGACAAGGCGCGTCCACCCTTGCCGTCACCAATGTGGCGGACTCGCCCTTGGCCGAGGTGGCGGAGCACGTCTTCGACCTCGGCGTGGGCCCGGAAGTCGCCGTCGCCGCCACGAAGACCTACACGGCCCAACTCCTGGCCCTGCTTCAGCTCTCCGCGGCCCTCGGCGGTGGCGACTGGGAGGCGATCGAGGCGATTCCCAGGCTTGCCGGCGAAGCCCTTGCGGAACCGGAACGCCATGCCGCCAACCGATTGGCCTTCGAGATGAAGGCGATGGGCCAATGCGTCGTCCTGGGGCGGGGCTACAACTACGCCACGGCGTATGAGTGGTCCCTCAAGCTGAAAGAGCTGTCCTATGTGGTGGCGGAGCCCTACTCCTCGGCGGATTTCAGGCACGGCCCCATCGCCATCGTGGACGAGGGGTTCCCCGTCCTCGTGACGGCGCCCTCGGGAGCTGTCAGCGACGACGTGATCGAATTGGCGAGGCGGCTCGGTCGTGAACGCAAGGCCCGCATCGTGATGGTGAGCGACCGTGAGGATGTGGGGGACCTTGCCCCGCTCGTCATCCCCCAGGCGTCGGAAAAGCTGAGCCCCCTTCTCGCCATCCTCCCGGCCCAGTGGTTCACCCTGGCCCTGACCCGTGCCAAGGGCCTCGACCCGGAGCACCCTCGCGGCCTCCGCAAGATCACCTCCACGCGTTGACACCGACCAGGCGGGATGACCTCCGAGGACATGGCGTCGTCCAGAGTCGCCGAAAAGTCATAAAATCATTTTCGACAACACCGGGGCGTCCAGGATCGCGCCGCGGCCTTGTGAGCGGAGGCGAACAAACAATGAGCGTCGAGTCGAAGAAAACCAGGAGGCGGATCTTGCCACGCAAGCTCGGGGATCTCCTTCCCACCCGCACGCCGGAGGAAGAGGTTCCCGAAGAAATGGGGGCGCCCGCCGGCATCGAGAGTCTCATCGCGGACGCCAAGGACTACGGTTCTCCCGACGACGTCAAGATCCGCTGCGTCGACTACTCCGTGGATCGCGTCGAGCGGATGGACGTGGACGTACACGCCATCGAGGACATGTTGGATCCACCGAAACCCGAATGGGCCCGGGCCCGGTGGATCAGCGTCGTGGGTCTCCATCCCGTCATCGTGGATCGTCTCCACCGCGCCCTCGGATTCCACACGCTGGCCGCCGAAGACATCGTGGATGCGACCGAACGGCCCCGCCAGGACGTCTACCCGGACCATATGCTCGTCATCGCCCGCTGCTTCTGCGTGGAGGAACAGGAACTCTCTTCCCGGCAGGTGAGCTTCGTCCTCGCCTCCCGCGACGTGCTGGTCACCTTCGAGGAAGCGGGGGGAGACCTGGCGGAGAATCTCCTCCAGCGTATCGAACGCATCGGCGGCCGCACCCGCAGCCACGGGGCCGACTTCCTGCTTTACGCCATGCTCGACGTTCTCATCGATCGTCTCTATCCCATCCTGGAGGACTACAGCGAGGACCTGGAGAACCTCGAGGACGAGTTGCTCCGAGGAAAGGATGAGGACGCCATGGCACGCATCCACCACATCAAGGGCGATCTCCTCGCCCTCAGGCGGGTCATGTGGCCCACGCGGCAGATGATCGACGCGCTGCAGCGGGACGAGGCGGAGCGTCTCAGCCAGGCCACCGAGACCTGGATGCGCGACGTGCAGGAGCACGCGGCCCAGGTGCTCGACATCGTGGGAAGCCTTCGAGAGATGACCGGGGGACTGGCCGACTTGAACATGAACATCCTTTCCAACCGGATGAACGAGGTGATGAAGGTGCTCACCGTCGTCACCACTTTGTTCATCCCCGCCACCTTCCTGGCCGGCGTCTACGGCATGAACTTCCACTACTTCCCGGAGCTGCAATGGAAGTGGGCCTACCCGGCCTTCTGGATCATCTCCCTGGGCAGCATGGGGGCCCTCCTCGTCTTCTTCCGCAAGAAGGGCTGGCTAGGCTGAGAGGCCGCCTCTTGCCCCTCCCGCGACACCGCGGCCTCCCTCTCCCCTCCGGCGGGCGGGCCGAGCCCAGGGAAGAGCTGCGCTCTTACCCGGGTCCCCTCGGC
>CAZLGG010000012.1:0-60798 GCA_964559135.1 uncultured Planctomycetia bacterium | reverse complement strand
GCCTTCGCCGAGGCCGCGCGGGCGCGATCGAAGGCGCGTTTCGGCCCGAGTTGGTCGAAGCAGACCGCGGCCCCGAAGTTCGCCAGGCCTTCGCGAAACCCGGCGACGATCGGATTCGTGTCGTCGACGCAGTGGGTCAGCTCGTGAAACAGCAGGCCGTTGTCGACGCGGAGCTTCTTGGCGTTGGGCTTGGCGCGACCGATGTCGATCGTCTTGCCGCCGCCGACACCCCCGCCGAAATCCCACAATTCCTTGAAGTAGACGGTGACGCGGTCGCCGTCCGGGTTGGGCCGGCGGCCGAAGAGGTCCGTGAGGACGAGATAGGCGAGATCGAACCGTCTCAAGGAATCGGCGGGGATACCTTCCACCAGGGTACGCGGGCCGATGAAGACGAATTCCTGGCTCTCACGGTGGATCGTGCGGCCCCAGGCGGGGTGATGCACGGCCGCCTCCACCGCGGCGGCGTCCTTCGTGGGCGTGTCCGCCAGCCAGGCCTTGTCGAGTTCGGCGAGGAGCCGGTAACTCCGATTTCGAAGGTCTTCATCGTCGGAGAAGCGCAGTTCCAACAGAACGGCGCGGGCGGCTTCGTACCGCCGTTTGGCCAGCCAGTCCCGCGTACGCTTCATGAGAGCGTCCGGAGACTTCACTTTCTTCAGGAGCACCGCGGCTTCCCTGCGTGCCGCCTCGGAGATCCTCTTCAGAATCTTGCGTTGGATGTCTTGACGATCCTCGAGGTTTCTCGTGGCGGAGGCGAGACTGCCCAGCACGGCCTTGCGTCCGTCCTCCGCCAGAGAACCGCCGATGGCCTCGAGGATGCGGAGGGCTCCATGCAAGAGCCCCCGGTCGTTCAGGCGACCTGCCTCGCGACGGAGGAACCGCCTCCTCTCCGCTTCGATCCTTCGCCGCACGATGGCGTCTTCGACGAGATCGAGGGCGCGCGGAGCGACGGAGGGAAGAGCCTCGAGAGCCTGAAGAATGCGACGTTTTCCCGACTCGTTCTCGGTGCGCCGATAGCCGACGGTGAGGGCCGCCCAGGCCGATGCGCCGTGCCCCTCCTTGACGAGTGTTTTCGCCGCCGCCAGCAGTGCGGCAAGAGATTCCTCATTGTCCGGCGGTGCGGTCTCCGGGAGCGAAATCCAGCCGACGAGTCCCAAGCCCTTCTCGGCCAAAACGCCTGTCGGCGGGAAGAGTCTGCCCGACTTGGGGCCGCGAAACCCGACCCACACCTCGGCTTCGCCCTTGGCGCCCAGGGCCCAGGCGGGAATCGCGACGGGGATCTCGTAGGAGAGGATTTCCCCCTTTCGCCATGTGTCGGCCGGCCTGGGGGGGAGATGATCGCGGCGCAAGAGGAGCCTGTCGGCCAGGCGCACTTCCAGACGAATGGCGAAAGGCGTGGAGGCGGGTTCTTGAACGCGAACGTCGATCTTCAGGCGCGTCCGACCGGTGAGCGCCAAGTCCTGGTCGGACGATTTGATTCCGATCTCGGCGCGAGGCGGTCGAGGACCCGGATCCTGACCGGCGAGAGGGGCAAAAAGAACCGAGGCGGCGCACAACAGGCGCACGACGGCAAGGAATGCCATGCGATTCACTTCGTGGAAATCCTAAGTTTCAGAGTTGTTGCCAGAAGGGGATCGCGGGCAGATGCCGCATCTGGAGCGCCATCATGCCGAAGGCCGTTCCGTAGTTGCGGGAACGGGCGAACACCCGATCGTTCCATCCGCCGTTTTTCTCTCGCTCGGAAAGAAGAATCGTTCGCAGCTTCTCGCGCGCCGCCTCGCGAAACTTCTTGTCTGTCACGAGTTCGATGGCTTGAGCCGCGTAGTGGTGAGCGTAGACGAAGTAATAGGGCGCCACGCCATAGGGAGGAATGTGGGTGCCGTTTTTCTGCTTGCGAACGACGAGCTCCTTTCGGAACTCGAAGAAGGATTCGACGGCATCCTTCAGGCGTTTCTGGTCACCGCGACCCGCCAGGGCCAAGGTCGCTTCGGCGACGCACATGCGCCCGATGGACCCCGGCTTCTTGTGCATGAACCTCAGTTTGTCCTCTTTCGACTTCGCGAGGGACTTGGTCGGAGGTGATCCGTAGGCATACCCCCCCGAGGCCGTCCGTCCCCGCTCCAGGGCATCGAGGCTCCGCTTCACGATCGAGGCGTTCACGGACAGCCCCCTGGACTTGGCGAGAAAGAGCGCTTGAAGCGTCGGGCCCGTCATGAAGGGCGATGCCGAGTTGAGGGGGCTCTGCGGGCCTCGCGGCAGCGAGTAATTCCAACCGCCGGACTCGGGTATGGACATGGCTTGCAATGTCTTGACGAGCCACTTCTGGGCGGACTTGACGCGAGTGACCCGGCTCTTAGGGACTTGATGCGCTTCATCGAGTCGCAGGAGAAACAAAAGAGCGTAGGCGTGGCCCCAACCGCGGACGTCATAGTTGCGTTTGTTGAATCCCTTCTGCATGCGGGGATCTTCGAGGGATGTGAGGACGAAGTCGAGCGCCTTGCCGACGGCCTTTTGCCGTTTCACATCCTTCGAGTAACCCGGCGTGAGCAGAAGCGCCGTGGCCGCGATGGACGTTCCTCCGACGCGATAGCCGATCGGGATCTTTCCGCCCACTCGATAGACCCCTTCGTAGGGCCATTCCGCGTCCTGGTTTCCTTCCTGCATCTCGAGGAGAACCTCGACTGAGCGACGGATCACGGGGTCGTCGACTTGGGTCTGAGCGCGTGATGGGGGAATGAACAAAGCCGTCACGGCGACGACGAGAATGAGCCGGGAACTTGGAACGGACATGGATGCCTCCTCGGTTTTCCACCCCGTCAGTCTACCCGATGCCGGACGTTGTCATGAAGGTTGTCAACGACGAAGACCAGGAGAACCGCCGTCAGGTGTCCGATGGCCGCCACCCAGAGCCCCCGTGCGGGTTCGACGCCGAATCCGAGGGCTTCGAACCAGCGCTCTCCGGCGGCGAGTCGTGGAATGACAACGGCGAGGACCGTCAAGTGCAGTCCGCCGACGACGCGCATGGCCCATCGGGACGCACGCAGGGCAAAAGGGAGCAGCAGGCCCAAAAGGGGCGACAGGTAGACCAACCAGGCGAGGGCCGGGTCCGGAGGCTCCTTCTCCGAGAACATGCCCGTCAGAAAAACCAGCCAGGACCGCCCGATGCTTCGTGCGAACTCGGGCACCCGCCACCCCTCGACAGGGCGACTCTCCGGGAGCTGCGTCAGCGCGGGGAGGAGCGGGGGGGACTCCCAGATCAGCCAGGGGAGAAAGAAACCGGAGACGAGAAGGACGGTGCTGAGAACAGCGATCGCCATGAGGAGGGGCGGCGGACGGCGGCGGGACTTGCTCAAGTCGGAAGACTCCCCACACAATGCATCGATGACCGCCTCGCCACGACCCCTTTTGGCCTTGGACCTCAGCGTCTTGGAGACCCCCTATCCTAGCGGGGTCGAGCGACAGGCGCGGGAACTCTTCCGTGAACTGCCGCATGCCCTCGCTGAATACGAAATCGTCGGCATCGCGCGCCGCCCGATCGAAGGCATCGGGACCGGGCGGGTCGTCGTGAGCGGGGGCGCGTGGCCGAGAACGGTGTGGCGACGCCGTATCCTGCCCTTCCTCTGCGCGAAAATGGGCGTGACGCACCTTCACACGCCCGTGACCAGCCTGCCTCGGCGACTGCCCTGCTCAGCCAGTCGATGCGTCCACGACATACCGTGGGCGCGCCCTGGCGCTTCCCGGGACGAGAGGCGGCGCCTTCTGCGCGAGTCTTGGCTGGCTCGAGAACTGGCGAGGCCCATCCCCACGGTCTTCGTCAGCACGGCGACGGTTGACGACTTCAAGACCGTCGTGCCGGGATTCACCGCTCCGATCGAGACCATCGGGAACGGTGTGGCCGAGACGTTCTTCGAGCCCGCCCCGTCTTGCCTGCCGCCCGACCTTCCAAGCACCTTCGTCCTCGTCGTGGGCAAGTTTCGGCCCCGGAGGCGGCCGGATGTCCTCGCCCGGGCGGCGCGCCGACTCGAGGACCAGTCCGGGATCGTCATACTCTGGGTGGGAGAGGGCACGCAAACTCTGGGAGAGGGCCCGCTTCGCGGGTTGGGTCCCGTTTCGGACGAAGTGCTTCGAGCGCTTCTCGCGGATGCTTTGGCCCTCGTGGCTCCCTCCGCCCTGGAAGGCTTCGGCATTCCCGTGCTGGAGGCGATGGCCGCGGGGCGGCCCGTGATCTCGGCGGCGTGTGACGGGGTCAGGGCGTGGGCGGGGGATCGCATCATCGAGTACCCCGCCGACGATGCCGAAGCGCTCGCGGGAAGGATCCGGGATCTCGTTGCGCATCCCCTCGATCCGGCGATTCTGCGGCGGAATCGCACCTTCGCTCGCTCCCTCACCTGGAGTCGCGTGGCGGAATCCTATGCGACGTTTTTCCGGCGGATCGTCGCCACCGGTCGATGAGGACAGTTCACTCGTCGACCCGGGGAGGGCGTCGCTGCTTCTTCGTTTCGCCGCGCCGCTTCTTCGCGGAGATGCGCCGACGCTTCGAGCCCGCGGTCGGTCGCGTGGGGCGGCGGGGGATGGCGGGCTTCAAGGCGTCGCGGAGGAGCTCTTCCATCCGCGCCAGGGCGGCCTCCCGATTTCTGAGCTGGCTGCGCTCGCTCTGAATGGCGACTCGCAGGACACGTCCGCCGATGAGCCGGGCCGCCAGCTTCTCCGTGAGCGTCGCCTTCTGCGCCTGGGTGAGCGACGGGGAGTTCACGAGGTCGAATAGAACCACGACGCGGGTGCTGGATCGATTGGCGTGTTGTCCGCCCGGGCCGGAAGAGGGTTCCGCCTGGAACGTCAGTTCCGCGATCGGAATGAAACAGCCTCGTCCGAGATCGAGTCTGTCCGTCATGGCCGCACGATCTGGAAAAGACGCAGGGAGGACGCGGCGTCCCAGGGGTCGCTCGACCTGGTTCTCTGAACGGCGAAGCCGAAGAACTTCTTACTCGGCAGTTGGGCGAGAGCCGCCTCGGGGAGTGGGAATGCGATCTCGAAGAGGAATCGCCCCGCGTCCCTGGGCGTCTTGGAACGCAGCACGGGAGCGACGGGGAGCGGACGTCCTGCGAAGGCGACGCCTCCGGCCTCCACGATGAGCAGTCTGAGCGTCGACGGATCGAGGTCCGATGCGAGGAATCCGAATCGCGCCTCGAAGGGGCCGCCGACAAGCCTGCGACGTTCGCCGGCCGCGGGGCGAACGAGTTGGATTCTGGGAGGGCTGCGCCGGCCGGGATGGACGAGTCGTGTCCTCAGGCGCCCATCGTTTGTGCCCGTCATCGCCAAGAGGGCGAGATCGTCTCGGTCGCGCACCTGCCCGTCGTCACTCCGAAAGAGTTTGGGGAAAGGGGTCCAGTGAGTGAGATTCGGTCGTTCGACATCCGCCCCCACGAGATCGAGCTGCCAGTCTGTGTCCATGAACGGACGTTGAAGGGCCGGGCGGATGGCGCCGGAGAGGTCGAAGGACCCGCGAAAGTAGTCCTGTTCCCGATACCCCAGGATGGCGACGTGATCCCTGCCCTCGAGGGCGGGACTTCGAAGGGCGTCACGGATCGATCTCAGGGAGTCCTCCACGCCTCGGTGGGCTTCCACGTAGAGTTCTTGCGAAGGGACCGAGGCCAGGGCCCACGCCGAGAGGACGAGGAGACAGGCCACGCGGCCCGCCCTGCCCGACGCGGCCGCGAGAGCGATCAGAGACGCCACGGCGAACATGGGCGTGTAACAGGCCCGCGTGTTGACGAGATCGGCTCCGACTTCGTTGACCATGACGGCGAGGAGAAACGGTCCGAAGAAAAGAATGAGAAGAACGAGGGAGGTCAAGGGCTTCGCCCGCCCGAGGCGAGGAACGCCCAGTGCGACACATCCTGCGATCCCCAGCCCGGATCCCGCCATGAGGAGGGCGCGCATCCACCCTCCCGGGAAAGCCAGGACCGAGATGGGCATGGCCAGGACCTTGGCCGACCTTCCATACCGAGTCCAAAGCGCCAACGAGAAGAAGGAGTCGAAGTCCTTCTTGGCATAGGCGTTTTTCTGGAAGGAGGAACCGAAAAGCTCCATCCTGAGCACGAAATAGGCCGCCAGGAGAACGAGGAGAGGCCATCCCCGCCGCAGCGTCCTCAGAATCCGTGCCCTCATGGCCGGTCCGGCGCCGCTCACCGGCTCCAAGAAGTCCACGAGAAACAGCGCGCCGATCCAGAAGACGGCTTGTTCCTTGGAGAGCAACGAGAGGGCGGCGAGGGCAACCGGCAGGATGCGTCGCTGTGGTCGACCCAGCTTGACCGCGAGAGCGAGGGCGCCGAACAGAAACGAGAATCCGTCCGAACGCGTGGCGGACCAAGCCACGACTTCCAACTGGATGGGGCTGATCAGCCAAGCGAGCACCCCGGCGGCCAGAGCCCAAGGCGGCGCTCGGGGGATGAGGCGCCGCATGAGAAAAAACGCCGCCGCCCCGCCCAGCAGATGAACGATGAGATTGAAGGCCTGGTAGGGCCTCGGGTCCGTTCCGCCCCAGATCCGGTAGTTGAACGCGTACGAGAGAATCACCAGGGGGCGATAGAGTTCGAACTCCCGGGATGCCTGGGTCCAGAAGACCTTGAAGACCTCCGTCGGATCTTCGGGATCCCAGGTTTCGGCGTGACGCGGACCGACGTTGACCATGCGCACGTAGTGATAGTCATCGGTCAGAAACCCGCTTTGCAGAAGCGGAGAGAGAAGGGCCCCGGCGAGAAGGAGTGCGACCCCCAAGGCAGCGAAATCCCGCGTGCGATGCATGACGGAGATTACAACCGACGGGGGGGCGGGGCCAGTCCATCCATCAGGTCGCCCAGTCGGGCTCTTCGATTTCTTCCGCGACGGGGTGAGGGGCGTGCTCCGGTAGGGCGGCCTTCACCTCGGGCTTCTCGACCGCCGAGGGCTCCACCTCCTCGTCGTCCACCGACGTCGAAACCTTCTCCAAGATCTCGTTGTCGGTCATGCGGAAAAACAGCAGGCCCAGGAAGGCGTTCCACGACTTCTTGAAGTCCGCCCATCGCCGGATGTACCACAGTTGCTTGAGGACGCGGAGGGGACGGAAGTAGAACTCCCGGTAGGCCTTCTCCACCCATTTCTTCGCGTCGGGGACGCAGGGCTGGATGGGCTCGGTCCGTTGACCCAAAACAAAGCGGCGCCAATAGTCGCGTCGAATGATACCGGCTTGCACCGCCTCTTCGAAGAGCGGCGTATCCGGCAAGGGAGTCGCCTTGGTGAACATCACGTAGCGGGGATCGAGATCCTTGGCGAGCTCGATCGTGGCGGTCATGGTTTCCGGCGTCTCGCCGACATATCCGATGATGAAGTAGGCAAAGGTGTGGATGCCGGCTTGCTTGGTCCACTTGAACACCTTGCGAACCTGGTCTTTCGTGATGCGCTTCTCGACGATTTGCATCATGCCCTCATCGCCCTGCTCAACGCCGTAGCGGAGCATCCGGCAACCGGCCTTGCGCATGAGGCGCAAGAGATCGGGCGTCACCAGGTTGACGCGTTGGGGAACCTCCCAGGCGATCTTGACGCCCCGGGAGAGGATCTCGTCGCAGAGTTCCTGGATATAGTTGGGCGGCATGAGGTCGTCATAGAACATGACCTCGCGGACACCGTAGACTTCCTTCACGTGGACGATTTCGTCCACGATGTTTTTGGCGCTGCGTCGGCGGTACTTGCGGTCCGAAGGGGTCTTGAAGCAAAAGCCGCAGAGATAGGGACAGCCCCTCGACCCCATCATCGTCGTCACGGGATTGAGACCGATGATCGACGAGTACTTGTCCATCGGCATCAGATCGAACGCGGGAAACGGAAGCGCATCCAAATCCTGGATCAAGACTGGGGGCCCGAGGACGACTTCGCCGTCCTTCATGTAGGCCAGCCCCGGCATGTTTTCGTAGGACTCCCCCTTCTCGAGAGCGTCGCACAGCTTGACGATGGTCTCTTCACCCTCGCCGATGACGCCGAAGTCGATGTAGTCGTAAGTCAGGGTTTCCCGGGCGAAAAGCGCCATGTGAACGCCGCCCATCACGGTGACGCAACCGGCCTCCTTGCCAATCTGGGCAGCTTCTTGGGCTCCGCGGAACGTAGGTGTCATGGCGGTGACACCTACGAGTTGAGTTTCGAAGTCGAGGACGCGCTGCTTGACCTCTTGGCGGGTGAGGTTCTCGGCGATGGCGTCGATCATCTGCACTTCGTGACCAGCGGCTCTCAACGAGGACGCGATGTACCCCAGACCCAAGGGCGGCAAAGCCCCCTGACGCTTGTTGAGGCTGGCGGGCAACCTCGTGTTGATGTTTCCGAGGTCGTGGTAACGGATCAGTGTCACGCGCACCGGTTTCAACTCCTCAATCGGCGATCTGTTCGGGCTCCGGCCCGTTGCAGTCCTGGCGGCACCTGACGGCGCCTCATCGAAGGGACCGCCGTGTTACTCGTCGTCGAGGACCAGGTCCGTCGGCGTCTCCAGGTCTTGCGGGGATTCCGCTGATGTCGAGAATCGGGCGGTCTCGGGGGCAAGTATACCAACTCCTGCCGGGGATCGGTGGCTTTTTGAATCCATTGACTTTCTAAAATCGTCCGGGCCCATCTCCTGGGAGGCGAACCGTTTATGGAGAAGACGCCGTCGGGGGGGCAGGACCTCGAGGACCTCGCGAATGCGTCGTCCGGCCTGACCGTCTCCGTAGGGATTGCGGAAGCCGCGAAGACTTTCCCGGAAAGCGGCCGAGAGCGCGCGCCTGCATGCGGAAAGAATCTCCTCGGCGTCGTCGTCGGCCCATAGGACGTTCGCCGGGTGCAGCCGGCCTTCTTGTCGTCCCCCGACGTCGACCACCGGCGTCTCGAAGGCTCCGGCCTCGGTGAGCCCGCTCGAACTGTTCCCGACGACGAGATCGGAGCGGCACAGGAGACTCAGGTAGCCCTCATGTCCCGCGTTGACGACGACGCGGGCCCGTTCGGGGTGCTTGGCCACGAACTCTTCGATCCCCCTCACTATGATCTCGCTCCCGGGGTCGGCGTTCGGCCAGGTGAAAAGAATGCGCGCGTCCAACCTCTCCAGCGCGGAAAGGAACTCCCGCAGACGGATTTCCGTCGATTCCGGAGTGAGTGTCACCGGGTGATAGGTCACGAGGACGTTGGTCCCGCGGGCGGAGAAACCGAATCGCCTCGTCAGCTTCTCGACCGGCCACGGCTCGAAGCCTCGGATGGCGTCGAGGCCGGGGGCTCCGACCGCTCGGACCCGCCACGGTTCCTCACCCATGGCGATGATCCTTCGGGCGCCGTCGTCGGTGCAGGGGAAGTGGATGTGCGAGAGCTTGGTGATGGCATGGCGCAGGCTCTCGTCGATCGCCCCGAAACTGAGTTCCCCCCCCGAGACATGGGCGACGGGGATGCCGAGAGGCAAAGCCGCGGCCGCGGCCGGGAACATGTCGAAGCGATCCCCCAGGACAAGGAGAAGATCCGGCTGCGCGTGCTCGTAGATCTCCGTCAGCGTAAGGATGCCCCGCCCCATGGCACGCGCGGCGGTGCCGCCGCCGTCGGGGTCGTCCTCCATGAGGCTCGATGCCTCGTAGGCGACGTCGAAGCCCATTTCGCGGACGGCGTCGACCGTGCGTCCGAAGCGTTCCAGCAGGTGCATCCCCGTGGCGCAGATCTCCAGGTCGAGCGTAGGACTCGCCTGGATCTCGCGCCAGACGGGAGCCATCAGCCCGGCATCGCTCCGAGCGCAGGTGACGGCCAAAATCTTCGTCTTTTCCATGCCGCTCCTATCGGGTTTTCGTCGCATTTTCATGAAGTCGGTCGCCGGTTTCACCCGAACTAGAAGGCATGAATATCCCGTGGAACAACAAGTCCGTTTTCGTGATCGCGGAGATCGGCATCAACCACAACGGGGACCCCGTCCTCGCCCATCGCCTGATCGATGCGGCGGCGGACGCGGGCGCCCAAGCCGTCAAGTTTCAGACCTTCGTTCCCGAGGAATGCGCTCACGACTCGGCGGGTCTCACGGACGACCAGAAAGGACGCGTCGACGGCGGTATGCTGGACATGATCCGGGGTCTGTGTCTGGATGATTGCCACTGGCGGGAGTTGAAGGCTCACGCCGAGGACCGCGGTGTACTCTTCTTCTCCACGCCCTTCGATCCTCCCTCCCTGAAGACTCTTCTCGATCTGGACGTCAAGCTGTTGAAAGTTCCCTCGGGAGAGCTGGTCAATCTGCCTCTCATTCGACGCATGGCGGCGACCGGTTTGCCGACCATCATGAGCACCGGGATGAGCGACCTGGAGGAGACGCGCCGCGCCGTCGGTCTTTGGTGGGAAGCGAACGGCGGACCACTGGCGCTGTTGCAGTGTACCTCCGCCTATCCGGCCCGCCCCGACGAGCTGAACCTGAGGGCCATGACCACCCTTCGGCAGGCCTTCCACGTCGTGGCCGGGTTCAGCGACCACACTCTGGGCCATGAGGCCGCGATCGCGGCCGTGGCGCTCGGAGCCCGAATCATCGAGAAACATTTCACGCTCGATCGGGCCATGGAGGGACCGGACCACGCGGCGTCCGCCATGCCGGACGACTTCGCAGAACTCGTGGGTGCCATCCGTCGCACCGAGGCGGCCCTCGGAGATGGAGTCAAACGCCCGGTGGAGCGGGAGCACGCGGTGCGCGAGGCGGCAAGGCGAAGCCTCTATTTCGCCTCAAACCTTCCCGAGGGACACGTCCTGTGTGAGTCCGACCTGAAGGCGCTGCGTCCGGGAACCGGGTTTCCCGTCCAGCGCGTGGAAGAGATTCTTCATCGTCCGCTTTCCCGCGACGTCCGGGCCGGGGAGGCCGTGACCGAAACTGTCGTTCTTTCGCCGACGGCACTGTCACGCTGAATCGCGGTCACGGTCGTTGCCGTCGACGCGTTCAATGCGTGGGGGTCAAGCAGCGGGCTTCGTAGAGGCGCTCCACGGCCAGGAACTGGTCCTCCGTGTCGATGTCCCAAGCGAGTTCGCGAGGAATCTCGAAGAGGTAGGGGTCTCCTGGTTCGTTGTTCCAAGGTTTCTCCTCGGCCAGGAATCGGTCCCGCTGGATGAGATGAAAGGCGTGGGCCACCTCCAGGACGTAGGGCGTGTCCTGCGTGGCGTGGACTTGGGAATCCTTGCAGTTCAGACTGCATCCCGCCTGATCGTAGAACCAACCATGGTTGCGGAAAACCGCGGTGAGGCTTCGGGGTCTTTCTTCACGGAAGGCTTCGATGGCGTCCAGCCAGAGCTGTCCGGTCACCAGGGGGTGGCACGGATTGATGAAGAGGAACCACTCCTCGGGAAGTCCCCTCAGATGGGAGTGAACGCGCGACGGCGGACCGTCGGCGGTCAGCGCCTCCGGAGGTCTCTCCACGAGCGTCACGCGAGGGTATCGCTCGGACAATTCGATCAACTCCGGATCTCCGGCGCCGAAATAGAGATTGAGGTCGGTCTGCAGCGCATTCATCTTCTCGAGGGCGATTTCGATGAGAGACGAGTCCGCGAAGGGACGAAGGACCTTGTGTTTGCATCGCGTGCTTCCCAATCGCGCGTTGACGATGAGGCCCGGTCGAAAATCCATCATCTGTCCTTTCTTTCTCAGTCGCTCGGAAACAGATCGCCGAATCGGCGCCGCTCGAGAACGGTGAGCCCGCCGCCCGGCGTTGCGTTGAGCAGGCGTCGCCCGGCGCGCTCGAAGGCGCGACGAGCGACACGCATGCCGTCCAGTTGTCGCTGCACGGGAGGGCGGTGAGCGTCCTTCGCCACCGCGTGGGGCCAGGGCTCGTCCTTGTCGCCGTAGAAATGGTTGTCCTGCTCCGGGTCGAAACTGAAGTCGCAGCCCAGGAGAATCACCTCGTCGAAGCCCATCCAGTAGGCAAGGGGGAGGCAGAGGTCCAGAAGGACCGTGAGACCTCGCACCAGCCCCTGGGCCGGATCCAGTGGAAACCATCCCGCATCCATGAAGAGGTCGTAGTCTCGCTGGACGAGGTGAATCGTCTCGGGGCTCGGATCTTGGATATCCGGCAGGCGAACGAAGACCTGGGAGGCCCTTGCTTTCTTCGCCGTGCGCCCGACAAGGCGCCAGACCGTGGGGTCCGACACGCAATAGTAGGTGACCGGCGAGAGTCCCAGGTTCGGGTAGGCCTCGAAGATCCGGTTCACTCCGAAGGTCACCTCGCCGTCCAATTTGGACAGGTCCATGTCGGCGAGAGACGGTCCGTTGCCGAGCACGAAGCACCGCTCCCCTCGATGACGATCTCGGAAAGGCAGGAGTCTTTGGCGCTCCTGGAGGGCCCAGGGCTCCGCCGGGTGGGGACAGAGCGTACAGGGTCGCGGAAGGGACGCCGATTGTTCGGCATGAGATTTCCGAAAGTCCGCGGCGGTCGTGGTGAGCAGGGCTCCCGCGACGCCGGTCTCGTGCCAGTTGCCTTGGGGAACGTCGCCCAGGCTCGGGCACTGCTCCGCGCAGAGAAAAAGAGAACCGTCCGACCAGAGTGCCGCATCCAAAAAGGGAGCCGGGCAGGGATGCCACCGGCAAAACGCGTCGTCGGGGGGCCAGGGTGTGCGCACGACGACCTGGACGTCGATCTCGCCCCGACCGAGGCGTGCGCGGCTGACGATTCCCATCCCGCGGTCGCCGCCCCCGAGGGAACGGGCGCCTTCGGTGGAGAGTTTCAACTGACCCATCACCCGTGCGATCGCGACCTCCATGTCGTGCCTTCCGGACGAGGAGATGTCGAGCTCGAAGGTCGTCACGCCGGCGTCCGAGAGTCTTCCAAGAGATCCATGGCTGAGCCCGGCGGCCCGAGCTCTGTAGATGATGCGGTGCCGCGGAAAGACTTCACGAAGCCGCGCGAGGAGAGGAGCGTCAACGGAAATGTCGGCCGGTACACCCTCCGTGCCGAAGACGATGGCC
Source organism: uncultured Planctomycetia bacterium (assembly GCA_964559135.1). GTDB lineage: Bacteria > Planctomycetota > DRQF01 > DRQF01. Next base: position 47,840 of record CAZLGG010000012.1, on the reverse strand, counting down.
GTCTCGTCCAGGACGTTTCGGAGTTCGGGAACGACCGCATCGACCATTCGGGCGATCTCCAAACCAGGGGCCCGAGCCGGGAATCTGGTTGCGCACCCTGTATGGAAGTGCAGCGTCTTCAGCGACCTGGCGAACGCGTTCCCCTCGGGGGATGGACGTCGGCCCGAGGTTGGAATGGTGGGGAAGCCGCCCTCCTCGGGGCGGATTCCGATCTCGTCGGTTCTCATGCCGTCTCCTCGGGTGGGTTTTTCGGCACTTGGTCCCGCGGGGCTGAAGAGGGGTGTTCAAGAATATGCAGCCGCCGACCGATAGTTTCCCCGGAGGAAACCTCAGGATGGGACGAGTCTTGGAGGCCCAAGGGGCCAGTGTGAGAGCGGTTGCCGGATACGTACCCAAGGGAAGGCTCACCAACGAGGAACTGTCGTTGCGCTATCCCGAGTGGTCGGCCGAGGATATCCTTCGGAAGACAGGCATCCGTACCCGAGCTGTTGCCGCTCCCGACGAGTGCGCCTCCGATCTGGCGTTCGAAGCCGCGAAGACGCTCTTCGAGCGAGAGGACGTCGAGCCGGGAGACGTCGATCTTCTGATCTTCTGCACCCAGTCCCCTGACTACTTCCTCCCGACGACGGCCTGCATTCTCCAGAAACGTCTGGGGCTCTCCACGCAAACGATGGCCTTCGATCTTCCACTCGGGTGCTCCGGGTGGGTCTACGGGGTGTCGGTTGCGCGCGCCCTCCTCGATGCCGGGGAGGCCGCGAGCGCCCTCTTGCTGACGGGAGACACCTACACGCGCTACGTTGAACCGGAGGATCGCAACGTCGCAGCCATCTTTGGCGAAGCGGGCGCAGCCACTTTGATCACCAAGGGTGACGATTCATCCGGGCAAGGCGCCATCGGCCCCTTCGTCTTCGGGACCGACGGCGCGGGTGCCGAGGCTCTCATCGTTCGCGGTGGGGCGAGTCGGAATCCGCAGGGCCGACGTCGGTTGGAGATGGATGGGCCTCGTATCTTCGAGTTCTGCTTGCGGCGCATCCCCGGACTCGTCCACGCACTGTTGGAGAAGGCCGAAATCGGGCTGGACGATGTGGATCTGTGGGTGTTTCACCAGGCCAACCGATTCATGCTCGACCGTCTGCGGAAGAAGACGGGCATCCAAGAGGACCGATTTGCCTGGCGTCTGGAGGAGGAGGGCAACACGGTCTCTTCCACGATCCCCCTGACGCTGGAAAGCGCCGTCCTGTCCGGGCAACTGCAAGCCGGGATGCGGGTTGGCGTGGTGGGATTCGGCGTCGGGTATTCCTGGGGCGCCGGACTGATCGAATGGACCCATGGAGGTATGCAATGAAGACGAGTCAATTCATCGAACGCCTGGCCGAAGCTCTGGATGCGGAGTCCACCGAACTTGCCGCAGAAACGATTCTGGACACCCTCGAGGGATGGGATTCCCTGGGGCATCTGGCCACCATGGCCATGATGGATGAACTCTTCGGAAAGACAGTCTCGGCCATGAACTTGAGACGGTGTCGGACCGTGGCGGAGTTGATGGACCTCGCCTGCGGTGAGGTCACGCCATGAGGTTGGCGGCACTGGGCGTCAGCGGCGAGAGGGGGGAAGCCGTCCCGGGAGGGGCCTCGCCTCTTCTCGATGCCGCCGAGCGCTGCTTGCAGGTCGCCGAATCCTCGGCGGATCAGGTCGGCGGACTCGTGCTCGTCAATCGGCAAGGCGCCTCGACGGCCTTCGAGGCTGCGCTGGACTTGGGGTTTGGCGGACAGGCTCTCACGCTGACTCTTCACGCGGGCGCCGAGGGATTGGCCCAGAGTCTGATTCTCGGCAACAGTCTTTTGGAATCGGCGTCTCTCGAGAGGGTCCTCATTCTTCTGGACGAGATGGACGGGACAGCGAGTGCCCTTCTGTTGGAATCCGATGGGCCAAGCCTCGCCGCTCAGAGCTTCGGGCACCCCGGCGAATCGGGTGTCGGAGAGGACGATCCCACACGACGCCTGCTCCCTCTCTCCCGCCAACTTCTGGCCGCGGCGGGGTGGGCGGCATCCGACGTGGATCTTCTCCTCACCGACCCCCCGTCAACGGGCTGCAAGAAACTGTTGGGACTCACCCGCAGCGTGGAGGCCGAGGGTGCGGGCTCCTTGTTGCGCCGGATCGCCGCAGGTCCTTTGGCGGATCGACTTGCCCTGCCGGCGCGGGTGCTGCTCATGGGATGGTCTTCGGGGCGCGCCTTCGCGGGTGTCGCCATGGCCTTGACCGGAGTGAGAATCGCCCCCGTGGAACGTTGGATGTTGGAAACCGCACGGTGAAGAGGGGGAGGCTCCTCATCGTCGGCGCGGGCGGGCTGGGTCGCGAGGCCGCGACCTGGGCCGAGGCCATGCCCGAGGAGACACGTTCTTGGGGTTGCGTCGCGGGTTTCCTCGATACCGATCCGGACGCCCTTTCCGGAACGAATTGCCCCTGGCCGCTCCTGGGCAGCGAGGACGACGTCGTCTTCGAGGAAGAGGATCGGGTTCTCGTGGCGCTCGGAGACCCTCGTGCAAAAGCTCGCGTCGTCGCGCGCCTTGCGTCGCGCATTCGCTTTGCCACGGTGATCCATCCCTCGGTGGTCATCGGGCCGGGCTCCCGCGTGGGCGAGGGAAGTCTTCTTTGTCCGGGAGTCGTCGTGACGGCCGATGTGAAGGTGGGGAATCACGTTCTTTTGAACGTCGCCGCCACGGTCGGGCACGATGCCCAAATGGGGGACTTCTGCACCCTCGCACCCCACACCCACTTGGCCGGGCGGGCGACTCTGGGGGAAGGCGTATTCCTCGGAAGCCATGCCGCGGTGCTGCCGGGCGCGAAAGTGGGAGAATGGGCCCGCGTCGGGGCCGGTTCAGTCGTTCTACGCCGGGTTCCCTCGGACGTCACCGTCCACGGGAACCCCGCACGGCGCCTCTGACGCCTCGACTGTCCGCAGAGCCTGAGAGTTACGAATCCTTGATGTTCAACGTTTCTTGATCTCAGGGGGTTTCCCCTTCCCTCTCCTGTCTCTCAAGCGGGATTCGGTATCGGTCGAGGTCGAGACCCGTCGGCACGCCCAGGCGACGCACCCACTTACCCCCTTTTTCGGATCGAAGGCCCCTTGCTAAACTGTGCGGCCGCAATTCCAATCGATTCCGAGAATTGCGGTCCGCACACGCTTGGAGAGCCACTGGGGACAAACCCCTATTTTTTCGGGAACTCCGGGAACAGCCGTGGCTCCATCATGCACGTGGGACCACCTAACTGGAGAGAGAAAATATGTTGAGCATTGAATTCCCCCCCCGAATCCGAAGGACGATCGTCACCGGATTCATGGCCTTGACCCTCGTGTTCGGAACGCTCGCCTGCAGCAGCAGCAGGCGTCACGACGAGGGCGGAATGAAGAGCCGTGAGATGACCCACCATGAGGAAGACATGGGGGGGCACGAGGGCGACATGGGACACATGGTGTCCTGGGGCGGCGGCGTCCCTGCGGGCATGGTAGGGAATTTCCTGGCCATTCCGACCGGCGATCCCTCCACCAGCACCGTGGGCGTGAAGAAGCTCGCTCCCGCCGAGGTGATTCTGGGTCAGCCGTATGACTTCACCTTGACGGCTACGAACTTCACCAACGCCCGTCTGGAGAATGTCTCCATCAGCGAGACGATCCCCGCCGGCCTCGAAATCCTCGACTCGACTCCTCCGGTCACGGCTCGCGACGGTCAAAACGCCGTGTGGAACCTGGGCGATCTCGCGCCGGGTGAGAGCCGCACCGTCCGCGTCCGCGCCCAAGCCTCGTCCGGTGGGGAAGTCACGACCTGCACCCAGGTCACCTACGCGCAAATGGCTTGTGTGACGACCCGCGTCGTCGAGCCGAATCTTCTCCTGACGGTCACCTCGCCCGCCGAGGTGCTTTCCTGTGATTGCTTCCCGGTGAAATTCACCGTGACCAACACCGGCACCGGCGCGGCCAAGAACGTCGTCGTCAGCGCTCCCTTGCCCGCCGGCTTCACCACTCAAGATGCCGGTCAGAGCAGCGTGCGCATCGATGTGGGCGACCTCGCCGGCGGTGAGTCCCGTGACTACACGGTCAACGTCTGCGCGGCCGGACCGGGCACGATGGACCTCACGGGAACGGCGACCGCGATGGGCGGTCTCACCTCCGAGGCTTCCACGGGCACCCGCGCCAAGAAGCCCATGCTCACGATCAACAAGGAAGGCGCCGAGTGGGTCTACGGTGGCAAGACCATCACCTACACCATCACCGTCAAGAATACGGGTGACGGCGAGGCTCGTGACGCCAAGATCGTGGACGATCTCCCGGCCAACGTGACCTTCGTCAGCGCGAGCGACGGCGGTCTGCTTTCCGGCGGTCAGGTCGTGTGGGACCTGGGTACACTCCGTCCTGAAGACACCCGTCAGGTTCAGGTCACCGTGAGCGCCACCCAGTTGGGTGAGGCGCGCAACACGGCCCGGACCATGGCCTACTGCGCCGACGCCGTATCCGCGACGACGATCACCGAGGTCAAGGGTATTCCCGCCGTCCTCCTCGAGGTGGTGGACGTGGAAGATCCCATCCAGGTTGGATCGGAGGTCGAGTACGTGATCTCCGTGACGAACCAGGGTTCCGCGCCCGACACCAACATCCGCATCACCTGCATGCTCGAGGATGAAATGGGTTACGTGTCGTCCAGCGGCGCCACCCGCGGTTCGTTGAGCGGCAATACGCTCACCTTCGAGCCTCTGCCGAGTCTCGCTCCCGGTCAGCGCGTCGAATGGCGCGTGCGCATCCGGGCCAAGGCCGCCGGCGACGTCCGCTTCAAGGTGATCCGCAACACGGACCAGACCACCCGCCCGGTGGAAGAGACCGAGTCGACCTACTTCTACCAGTGATCGCCTGAAACCTGTTCATGAGGGGCGTCGAGCTTGCGGGCTCGACGCCCTTTTTCGTGGCGCGGCTCCCGTTCCCACCCATCTCCGTGCCTTGGCGCCTCCGTGAGATGTCCCTCCCGTCAGCGCATTCGGCCCCTCATGACCCCTGAAGCGCCGCGCCGAGGGCCATCAGGGCTTCGGGAGATACTCAGTGACGTCGATGAGTTTGATGTCCTTGCGGGCCCGAAGCTGCTCCAGGAACCAGTACTTGTGTCCGGCGCCGAACATGAGGAGGAGTCGCTTCCCCGGGTGCCGTCGGATGGCTGCGTCGATCAGTCGGTAGTGTGCCTGGTTGATATGGGTCCATCCTCCCGGCCCGATGAGGTCATTGAGATAGCGATCGTAAGGGCCGAGTTCTTCCTTCGTCCGGGCATCATAGACCTCGGAGTGAATGACGCGCGGGTCGTCTTCGACGATTCTGTGGGCCTTGTGGGCGGCTTCGATGGCGGCGGATTCCTCTTGGTATTTGCTCCAGAGTTCGGCGTACTGTGGGTCGGAGCTCGCGGATTTCATGCGGCGTCGGCGAAGACGCGCCATCTCCTTCGTCCATGCGGCGCAGGGCTCGACCTCGAATCCCAATTCCAATTTCAGGGGCAAGAGGACGTCCGTGTATTCCGGAAAGACCTTCACCCTGTCGTCGGCGATGAGACGGCTCGAAGAGTAGTCCCGCCAGATCCGTTCCCACCGGTCGGGGGGAATCTCGCAGAGGATGACGTCGGGTTTGTAGTTGCGAATCGTCTCTTCGACCTGCTTCAGTCCCCACAGTCGACTCGTTCGATGCGCGCCGTGAATCATGCCGAGGACCGCGAGCCTAGCCTGGCCCTCGATGTCGGAAGGGGCCTTCTTCGAGGTTGAGTGGTCGTGGGGCGCCATGTCCTCGTCCCGACGTGGCGCGGCGCAGGAGACGAAGAGCGCGGTCAGGAGGAGGAGAGCGCAACCGAGGACGATGGGACCCCGGTCGAGGTGTAACGATGGTGCTTGCATGGCGGATTCACTCATGAGAGAGGGAAGAGAGAGCGTCGAGTTGCGCACGGATCTCGTCGACGACGTGGATGTCGGCGGAATTCGCGGACGGACGTTCCCAGACGATTCGACCGTTTCGGTCGAGGAGGAAAAAGCCCGAGAGGACACGTGGGTCGCCGACGGGATGGCCGATTCCATGGCCCCTGAAAAGGGAGAGGATTCCCTTCAAGACGACCCGCGGTCCGAGCATCTGCGCCCAGCTGGCGCGGCTGAGACCGAAAGCCTCGTAGAGGCGCTTCTCAGGGTCCGCGATGGCTTGGGCGTTGGGCCAGACGCGTGAGAAGAAGGCCTCGGACTCCTCGGCGGTGGAGGACGCGACGAAGAGGAGGCTGACGTCCTGAAGTCGCTCGCGAGCTTGGTACAGAACCTGCACCTGTTCTCGACAGAACACTCAGCCGTAGTGCCGGAGGAACACGAGGAGAGTCGGGCGTTCGCTCATCTGGTCCGCGAGGGTCCCGGGAGCGAGGCGGTAGCCGTCCAGGGTGTGGGTGAGAGATGCGTCGACCACGGAGTCGCCGACGCCCAAGGGCATGGAATTGCTCATGGGGTCATCTTCTCACGATTCGGGTGGCGGAACACCCTCCGCAGCGTCAGTTCTTGCGGCGAGGACGCGACCCTCGGGGGCCCGCCCCCTCGTAGGCGGGGAGCGCCAGCAGATCCGGGTCAAGGCGAGCGAGAGCATCCTCGAGGCGCGGAAGGAGAGTGGTGTCCTTCTTCGCTCTCAAACGCGCTCGCAGCATCTTTGCCGTGTCCACGGCCGAGATATTGAGACCGTCGAGGACGTTGGCGGACCGCATGCGCGTCTTGAACGCGGCGAGGAGTTCCTCCAGGGCCGCCTCGTCATCCCCCGCCTCGTAGGCCACGCGGGCCTTGCCGGCGTGGGCCATGGCGATGAAATGCAGCGACGAGTCTGAGGCGTCGCCGGGGTTCATCTCGATGACGAACTGAAAGTGGGCGATAGCGCGGTCGTACGCTTTCAGCGCTTCCCCGAACTCGCCTTTGCGGCGGTGAAACTCCGCCACGACGAGCGTCGCGTAGCCCGCGAACCAGGGGAGCATCGGATCGGCGTCGGGACGGGCGAGAAGCTTGGCATACGCCCCTTCGAGGGCTTTGACACCCCGGGACCGGAGGATCTGGCGTCGAAACCGATCGTGGAGCAGGTGGGAGGCGGGGAAACGCTCCAACCCCTGGGCGAGTGCGCGGCGGGCCTTTCTCCAGGCCCTCAACCACGTGAGGAAATCGACGTGCGCGGCCACCTGGGTGTCGTCTCCCTGGGGGTGCTTGGCGAGGAGGTTGTACGCAGCGTCGAGGTCCTTCAGCCAGGAAGCGGGCCAGGTCTTTCCCGCCAGCACGGCCTTTCGAATCGCTTCGCGTCGGGCTTCGGCGAACAGGCCCAGCACCACCATGGAGTTCCAAGATCCGGGATTCTCCGGAGGATTCTTCATGGCCTCCGCGGCGTGCTTGCGGGCCTCCTCCGACTCCCCGCGGTGGTAGTGAACCACCGTCAGAAGACTCTCCAGTTTCCAACCCGCCGCTCCCGCAGCTTTGGCCTTGTTGGCCGCGTCGAGCGCATCGCTCAAGAGCGCTCGAATCGTGAGCGGCGCGCCCGGTCGATCCGGTGAGAGGGATTCCGCCTGCGTGAGGAAGGCCTCCGCCAGGTCGAGAAGTCGCTTGGGGTCACCCGAGCGAACGCTCTCGTCGAGGGTCTCGAGCCTCTGTGCGATCGCCGCGGGGTCGGGGGCGGCGGAATAGCTTCCGCCTCCTTCGAGGGCCTGGGTCCAAGGCCTTGCGTCGACGGTCGTGCGTGTGTCGTCGAGTCCCTTGTTGACCGTCGCGAGTGTTCGAGCGCGTGCTGACGACTTGCCCAGGCGTTCGAGCGCGCGAATGAGTGGCGCGCGCTCGCTGTCGCCAAGGGGACCCTGAAGGGCCTCTGCGATCAGCTCGACGTTTTCCGGGGCATTGGTCTTCGCGAGGGCTTCTCGTGCCATCCGAGCCAAATCCTCGTCGAGCCCGAACAAAGCCAGACGCAGGACTTCTTGGGGCGCTTTGTCACCGAGGGCGACGGCGGCTTCGAGAATCGCCCGTTTCCGGTCGTGATTCCCCTCGATGAAGGACCTCTCCACCGCCGTGCGATCGGCGTTGTCGGGACTCATGACCCGCTCCTCGAGGGAACGATCCCCCTTCACCAGGGGACGTGTGGGACGTCTGCGCTCGGAGATGCCCTTGGCCACGGCTTCGAACACCGAGGCGGTGTCGAGCGCATAGAAGATGTCGTAGGTCTCCTTCCCGTCCAACTCGACCATGATGTGTCGAGGAGCGATGCGCTTCCCATCGAAGAATTTCTGGTACAGGAGGGGCTCGATGGCGATGTGTTCGCCGCAGGTGACGCTCCCGAATCGAGGGCAGAGGATGCGTTGCCCCCTCTCGTCGAAATCCCTGGGGTTGTGGCGGTACACCGACGCGATGACCGTGACGTAGGGTTTGTAGAGCTTGGCGATAGCCGGGTCCCGATATCGGATCCCGGCGTAGTGTTCGCTGGCGATCTCACCGTCCATGTTGACGCAGATGAGAATGGGCCGCCCTGTCGCTTTCGAGAGTGCCACCGCATCGGCCCAAGTCCTTTGCCATGGGATGAGGCAGGGGCGCTTCCAGTCCTCGACGGTGGGGGCCGGCCACATCTGTTCGCGGCTGACGCCCCCCACCTGGCCGTGGGAGTCGGGGGTCAGGAGGGTTGTGATGAGGACCGAGGTGAGAAGTCCTCCGAGATGGGCGAAGCGCGTCATTCTGATTCTCGTCGTCGGCCTGTCCAGAAGATGATGAAATGATATCCTACCCCCCTCCGAAACCCCCGGCAACGCGGCGCGTTGCCAGTTCGGTGGGTCGGCGCCGTGGCCGCCTTCGAGGATCCGCGACAGGGAGTCCGCAGCATGCTGGAACCGTCGGCTCGAGACCGAAGTCTGGAGGAAGAAAGCGCATTCTTGGGGAGGGTCCTCGATGAGGTGGGGCGTGTCATCGTCGGTCAGGAGACGTTGCTGAGGAAACTCCTCGTGGGGCTTCTTGCCGATGGGCATATCCTCCTGGAAGGCGTTCCCGGCCTCGCGAAGTCGCTGGCCGTGCAGGCCCTCTCGACGGCGCTTGGCGGAAGATTCCGTCGGATACAGTTCACTCCGGATCTTCTGCCCTCCGACCTGGTCGGAACGCAGGTCTACAACCCCAAAACCGGCGAATGGACGGTGCATGAAGGCCCCATTTTCGCCAACTTCGTTCTCGCGGACGAGATCAATCGAGCTCCGGCGAAGGTGCAGTCGGCTCTTCTGGAGGCCATGCAGGAGCGCGAGGTGACGCTGGCCGGAGAGACCCATTTCCTGCCGTCGCCCTTTCTCGTCCTCGCCACTCAGAATCCGATCGAGCACGAGGGGACCTACCCGCTCCCAGAGGCGCAGGTGGATCGGTTCATGTTGAAGTTGCTCGTCGGTTATCCCAGCCGCGACGAGGAGAAGGAGATCATCCGCCGGATGGCTCCGACGGCTGAAGTCGTCACCGCCCAAGCGGTGGCCACTCCCGACGAGTTGATCGAGGCGCGTGTCGCCCTCGACCGAGTCCACGTCGACTCCCGCATCATCGACTACATCGTCGACATCGTGTTCGCGACGCGTGACCCGGAATCGGTGGGGCTCGGCAGGTTGCGACAACTCATCCTCTACGGTGCGTCTCCCAGGGCTTCGATCGCCTTGAATCGGGCCGCCCGTGCCGTGGCGTTCCTCGAGGGGCGGGCCTTCGTTCTGCCGGAAGACGTGAAGGCCATCGGCATGGACGTGCTGAGACATCGCGTGATGACGACCTACGAAGCGGAGGCCGAGGGCGTCGGCTCCGAGGAACTCGTTCAGGAGTTCTTCGACGCCGTCCCCGTCCCGTGAGGCACGGCGAGACCATGACAGAGATGACGGACATCGAGCTGAAGGATCTCTTGGCCGAGGTGCGACGCATCGAGGTCGTGAGCAAGCGCCGCGTGACGGACATGATGGCGGGCAATTACAGCTCCGCATTTCGGGGCGCGGGCGTCGAGTTCCACGAAGTCCGGGAGTACGTCCCGGGTGACGACCCGCGCAGCGTCGACTGGAACGTCACCGCCAGGCTGGGGCGGCCCTACGTCAAGAAATTCGTGGACGAGCGGCGACTGACCGTCGTGTTCCTGCTGGATCTTTCGGCCTCCATGCGTTCGGGGTTCGGGGTCTGGACCGCAAGGCAGACGGCCGCGCGCGTCTGCGCCGCCATCGGACTGTCGGCGGCCAGATGCGACGATCAGGTCGGACTGATCGCATTCAGCGGTGGAGTTGACAGATACGTGCGCCCCGAGCGCGGGAGCGGTCACGTGTTGAGGATCATTCGCGATGCCCTCGCTCTTCGCGGCGCGGGTCGGACCACCGACATCGCGGCCGTCCTCGAGTTCGCGGGCCGGGTGATTCGTCGTCGCGCGGTGGTGTTTCTCATCTCCGATTTCCTCTCTTCCGGTTGGGAGCGGTCCTTGATGCCGTTCTCGTTCAAACACGATCTCGTCGCCGTCCGATTGATGGGGCCGGAGCTGGGTCCTCTCCCCGAGGCGATGTTGCGGTTGACGGACCCCGAGACCGGTGAAATCACCGTGATCGACGCCCGCGACCCGGATATCCGAAAAGCCCATGAGGATGGGATTCTCACCTGGGATCAACGGTGCCGGGAGGCCTTTCAGCGGGCCGACGTCGATCTTTTGGACATCGCCGTCACTCGAGAGCCGAGTCGTGACCTCGTGACGAAGCCGATTCTGAGTTTTTTCTCCATGCGACAGCTTCGTGGGTGCAGGACGTGAGGTGGACGATCCTCCTAAGCCTCTTCTGCACGACATTTGCGGCACAGGAGCCGCGCACGGAGTCCTTGAGCATTGTGCCGGACCGGAGTGTGTTGCGATTCGGAGAGCCGTTCACCCTCATCGTGACCAGGACGTGGGAGGAGGGCGCCCCCATGGAACCTCTGACCCCGTCCATGCTCGAGCCCCTCGATCTTCGGCTCGTCGCCTCGATGAGGACGGCCCAGGGTCGTTGGGTGCGTGATGTTCAGACGTATCGGGGGCACATCTTCCAGACAGGTCGAGTGGTCCTGCCGAGAATCGTTCTCCGTGTGCACGAGAACGCTTCGGGGATCATGCGCGAGGTCGCGTCCCCAGCTTGGACGTTCGAGGTGACTTCGGGTTTGGATGGCAAGAACCCGTTCGTTCCCGAATCTCCGCCTCGTGAGTCTCTGCTCCGCTTGGCGACTCCCGCGCCTCGGGTCGTCTGGATTCTCCTGGTGGGTTCTGCGCTCATCGGAGGTCTCATCTGGGGGGCGTGGCGCGCCGGGCGGAACGGGGCGGCTCGGAGGAGCCCCGTGGCGGTGTCCCCGAGCGAGCGCCTCGAAAGACTGTTTGCGGCGTGGCCCGAGACCGAGCGTAGGGGGCGATCCCGCGTCGTCGACGAAGTCGTCGCCTGTTTGAGAGCCGAGACGGCGCGGCGGACGGGTACGGCGATCGAATCCCTGACGGACGCAGAACTGGAAGGCGACCCCGACATTCAGAACGGGTTGGGTGCGGACGAGTTCGCGGAGCTCGTGGGACTCCTCCGTCGAGGATCGGAATGGCGCTATCGAGAATGCGCTCCTGATCGCGAGGACCTCGAGCGATTCGCGGCGGCCGCACGGGATTGGGTTGATTGCAAGGGTCCCCATGACTCCCGCGAGGGGGTCATCTCATGATTTTCGTTCCGCAGTGGATGAGCGATGTGGTCTGGACGGACCCCATGGTCTTCTGGCTCATCATTCCCTTCGGCTTATTGTTTTTCCTCAGGCGCAAAAGGACGGGTGGCGTGGCCATCCCCTTCGGGCCCATGGAGATCTCGAGGCCCAACCGCGGTGACCGCATGACATGGCGACAGCGCGCGGCGCGTCTCATGGATCCGCTCTTCGCCGTGGGAGTCCTCCTGTTGATCGCGGCCGCTGCCGGCCCCGCCGCGCCGCGAGCGACCCCTGAATCCGAGCGCGGCATCGACATGCAGATCTGTTTGGACGTGTCGTCCTCCATGGCGACCAAGGACGACGACGAAGAGTCCAGTCGACTGGATGTGGCGCGCACGGCCGCTCTGTCGTTTCTCGGGCGACGCGTGAACGACTCCGTGGGTCTGATCGCTTTCGCCAGGTTTCCCGATCTGATCTGCCCGCCCACATTGGACCATGCGGCTCTCGGGCTCGCGCTCCATGAACTCGAGCCGTTGGCGCCCGATCATCCGGAAGACGCATCGGCCATCGGTGCGGCCTTGGCTCATGCCGTCGACTCGCTGAGCGCGACGTCGTCGTCGACTCCTGTCGTCATACTCGTCACCGATGGTCGGGAGAACGTGGCGACCGAGGGGAGACCGGGTGAGATAGCCCCGATTCACGCCGGCCAGCTCGCGGCGGACTTGGGGGTCCGCGTGTACATCATCACGACGGGTGCGGATGCCGATGCGAGGGATCTCGGCGCCCTTCAGCGAGCAGCCGAAATGACGGGTGGAGACGTGTTTCGGGCGAGCGATGCTCCGGCCGTGCGCGGAGCCTTCGACGAGATCGACGCTTTGGAGACGCGGCCGGCCCCACGTCCTCGATGGGTGATGGATGACCGCTCTGTTCCGTTCATTCTGGCCAGTCTCTTTTGCCTCGTGGCGGTTCGCCTCCTTCGATCGGGGCCCCTGGAGGTGCTGCCATGACGAGCTTGCTGGCTTGGGATGACGCCGTCCTCTGGCCGATTCTTCTCACCGCGCCCCTGTTGGCTCTGGTCCTCCACAGACGCGCCCGACGGAGGTGGGAGTTGCTGACGGCCTGGGGCGGGCCTTTCATCGCCTCGATCGCCGGGACGTCGGCGCGGCGTGTGGAGACCGTCGTCTTCCTTTGCGCGATGGCTTCGGCTTCCGTGGCCGTCATCGGACCGCGGTGGGGACTAAGCGGCGCCGCACCGACGGTGACCGGCGTGGACACGATGCTGTGCTTGGACGTCTCTCGCTCGATGGAGGTTGCGGATCTGGAGCCCAACCGTCTGGAATTCGCGCGATGGGAGATCCAGCGCCTTGCCGCCACCACACGCGGCCACCGATTTGGGCTCGTCGTTTTCGCCGGCGAGGCGCGCCTCGTTTCGCCTCTCACGCGCGATCTGGATGCCTTCGCCACAATGGTGGATCGTGCAGGACCCCATGCCGTGCGAAAGGGCGGCACCGACATTGGGACAGCCTTGACCAAGGCTTCGGAATCCCTCGAGCGGGCCTCGTCCGGCAACGGACGAATCCTCTTGATCACCGATGGGGAGGATCTTGCCAGTGAGGGGAGGGCCGTTGCCCGCAAGTTGGCACGGCGGGGTCTCCGGATCGATTGTTTGGGGATAGGCACGGAATCCGGCGGGCCCATCCCACTCCCCGAGGGAGGTTGGATGAAGGATCGCGAGGGGACCAGGGTCATATCCCGGCTCGCCCCGGACACGCTCGAAGCGATCGTCGAGGCCGCGGACGGGGTCTATCGCTCTTCCGGCTCGTCGCCGGGGGAGCTCGTGCGACTTTTCGAGGAGGGCGGCGAGTCTTGGCGCCGGGAACATGCGGCGGCAACCCGAAGTGCAGGGCTCGCTCCGCGACGACGACTGTTCGTCTGGGGGGCGCTGTGTTTCCTTTTCGTCGCCTTGGCCTCGAGCGGAGTGCGTCGCTCATGAAGAGAGCTTCGGTCGTATTCCTGATGTTGGCCTCTCTCGGCGCGGTCCAAGACGCGGAATCGCCGGCGCCTTCGCAGCGCGGCGTCGTCAGGCGACTCCTCCGAGAAGCCGAAAGGCTGGGCGACCACCGGGCCCTGGCCCACGCGGAGGCTCTTCTTGCTCTCGTCGAGCGGGATGCGGGGCAACTGGACCGAGCCGAAGCCGCGGCGGAACGCGCCGCGGCCTGGGGAGGCGAGACTCTGTGGCCGCTGAGGGACGAAATCCTCGGTCTTTGTGCCTGGTCCCGTAGCCTGGCGGCGGAGCGACTCGCTCTGCGACCGGAAGCGGGAGCACCGGCGTGGGACGCCGCCATCCTCTTCGCACGGTCGGCGAGGGATCATTGGAAGCGGGCGGCGATGGCGAGACATCTCTCCGTCCGCGCCCTGCGCAACGCCGAGCGGGCGTGGGTTCGAATGAACGTCCTCTCGGAGAAGAAGGCCGCGCTCGCCCGGAAGAAGCGTGCCGGCCACGAGAGGCCTCGAGGTGCTTCACCCCGAGATCCCGGAGCGAAGGGGATCCAGCGCAACAGGTCCGTCACGGCGCGTCAGGCCGTCACGCGTTTGAGCGCCGAGCAGCTGTCTGGATTGCGTCGCATTCTTCGCCGCAAGGATGCGGAGAAGAAAGCGGCGCGGGAGGCTTTGAGACGGGCGAGTCGGCGCCGCGTGGAGAAAGACTGGTGAGGGGGTACGTGGTCATCTCCGCGCTGATGTGCACCCTGGCCCGTGCTCAATCCGTCAGGTTGGAAGGTCCACGTCCGAAGACCGTGCTGGTGGGAAGAACGGCCGAGCTTCGATTGGAGTGCCGCGGCGTCGATCGGGATGCAAGACTGGCGCCGTTGCCGCTCCTTGACGGCCTGACCGCGAGAGTGGGAAGGCCATCCAACTCTCCCCTCGGCGATGTCGTGTCATGGACGATTCATCTGAGGGCTTGGAGAGCAGGCCGTTTCGAGATTCCTCCGTTTCGCGTCCTCACACGAGCCGGCGTTCTTGCGTCGCCATCGTCGAGGTTCACCGTCAACCGTGACCCCGTGGGGGAGAAACACGTTCGAATTCGGGTCCGCCCCGAAGGTCCCTGGAGAGAACCCGGGCGGGTTTTCGAGCTCGTGCTCGTCGTCGAATACGACACGGCATTCTTCGCCGAGAAAGCGCTCCAGCTCTTTCGACGTCCTCTCGATCTTCCTCTGGAGCTGAGCGCGCCGTGGTGGGATGCCCCCGTGGGGTTGGAGGGCATCCCTTCCGCGGAGACGAACCCGGCCGCGGGGCTTTCCCTGGTCCTGAACGGTCGCGTCGTGCGAGGGCGACCCGTGGAGACGATCACGGACTCAGGGCGAGAGTTCACGCGGTTGGTTCTGAGGCGGCGCGTGAGAGCGCCGGGTCCGGGGGTTTACACCCTGCCCAACGTCCTTGCGCGTTTTTCCCACGCGACCCGTTTCCGGACGGACTTCATCTCGGGCCGCGTGCCGGTGGACCGGATGGATGCGTATGCGTGGAGTCGAGCCATTCTCTTGGACACGTCACCCGTCGAATCGGCGAAGTCGGCGGCGGCGCCCATCCTCCTCCCGTCTCCCATGAAGGTGGGCCCCATACCCGCCCGCACGGGTGGGCTGTCGGACTTGGCCGTTTGGGGAGTGTTGCTGCTGATCCTGCCCATCCTGCTTTTCGTGGGGGCTCTGATCATCTCCAGACAATGGCGGCGCACCTGGGGGAACCCCTCGTGGCGGCGAATCCGCAAAGCGGTGCACCGCCTGCGCCGCGCTCCTTTCGACGCACCGGACGAGCTTTTGAATTCCTACCGGGAATACTTGGCCGCCCGGCTGGGTTGGGAATCGCCGCGTATCGTGGACCCGGAACTCACCCATCGTTTACGAGCCGCGGGTCTGGACGAGACCGTGATCCGGCATGCCGCGAGCCTCATGATGCATTTGTCCGGCGCCGCCTATGGAGGAGCTCCTCACGCAATGCCCGCGATCGCGGAGGTGACCGAAGTGGTCCGCGATCTCGAGAGAGCCTTTGGACGTCTGGAGAGGATGTCGTGACCCTTCTGATTCTCATACTCAGCCTCGTGAACGGGGGCCCCGACCGAACTGAAGTCCTGGCGAGGGCCAAGGCGGCCCACGAAGCCGGCCGTTTCGAGGAGGCGCTTGCTCTCTTCTCGGACGCCTTCGTTCCCGAGAGTGACGATGCCGGTCCGATTCTCTTCAATATGGGCCTCGCCGCGGCTTCGATCGGCCGTTTCGCCGAGGCCAAGGCGTATCTTTTGGGCGCACGCAGACGACTCCGCGACGACCCCGTCGTCCACGAAGCCTTGGAGGTCGTGAATCGAGCATTGGGTCGGACTGCCGTTCAATCGCCCGGAGGGATTCCTTCCTTCCAGCATTCCCGGCGCATGCGCCTTTTCCTCTGCGGCGTCCTCGAGATCCTCGGGTTGGTCTTGCTCCTGCGTTTCCGGCGCTCGCGGCGGCTCGTCTTCACCGGTCTGCTCGTCGTGATCGCGGCCCTCTCTTGGGGAACGACCGAACTCATCGAGGAGGCGCGGGCGCCTGATTGCCTTGCGGTCATCCTGAAGGAGGAAACGGCCTGTTTGATCGACCCGGTCGTCTCGTCCGGCCCGGCGTTTCGCCTGGCCGCGGGAGCCACTGTTCGTGTGGAAGCCCTTTCGGATCGCTGGGCCCGAATCACCCATCTGGGAGCATCCGCTTGGGTACCGAGAGAAGACATCGCCCTCGTGGAGTAGATCCGCCCGGGCCTTCCGGCCGCCCAGTCGATGAATCCTCGTGTCGCTCGTGGGGACGGACCCTCACCCGTTCCGGTCAAGGTGATGTCTTGGCAGACCGGGGAACGAGGCCCAGACTCTGCAGGAGCCGTTTGTGGCTCTCCTCGGCGAAGTGTCCCAGTCGGTGGTCGAGCCCGCCGCCCTCGGCCACGTTCATGATCCCGTGGGGGTCGCTCGTGATATGGGGGAGACCGGCCAGATGTCCGACCTCGTGAGCCGTCGTGAGAGCGAGGCCGCCGGCATAGCCGTTGATGAGGGACTGGAGCTGTTCCATTCGCAACTTGTCATAGGCGAGTTCCTCCATCGAGCGGAGGAGATACGGAAGATCGTCGGGCTCGATCTTCGGATCCAAAGCGTCCTTCTCGTAGATCGTCCGCCTGAGAAACGTGGAGAAGGTCTTCGCAAGTCCGGAACCAGGGAAAGCCCGCCCGCCGGCTTCGGGGTCGTCTCCCGCGACCACGACCCGCCAAATGCGTCCACCCTTGGCCTTGGGAGGCAAATGGGTTGCGAAGCTGATCCTGAAGCTCTTACCGGGAATCGAGGTCCCGTCGCCGTTTCTCGAGAACTTTTGAGACGTGATGGCCAAGATGCGCGCCAAGAGTTCCTCCTTGACGAGGTGGTCCAAGAGCGGAGAGGCTCCACGCGTC
Source organism: uncultured Planctomycetia bacterium (assembly GCA_964559135.1). GTDB lineage: Bacteria > Planctomycetota > DRQF01 > DRQF01. Next base: position 30,686 of record CAZLGG010000012.1, on the reverse strand, counting down.
GAGAGGCCGAGGACATCGAGGTCTTCGTCGATCGTGGATTCCTCCGGCGTGCCGTAACCGACGACGACCCACTGGGTGCCCTTCTCGAGTTCGAAGGCATTGCTGCGGTCGTATCCGAAGGGGACTCCGAATTCGGCGGAATCTCTCGCCCCCTGGGCGAAGCGTGGGGGCGTGAGCCCCGTGCCACCGATCCCGGGGAGAAGCGGCGTGGCCTTGTCCCCGCGAACGGTCCAGAGAGTCCACGGAGGAGAGAAGACGAGTTGCCGTCGTTCGGCGCGACAGGAGAGCAGACCGCGCACTCCCTCGATGCGCAGCTTCCGGATGCGATCCGAGAGTCCGCCCTTGTCCGGATTGGCCGCGAGGCCCGAGGCCATCAGCCAAAGCGCGTCATAGCCCGCTCCCGCTTGTGGCTGGTTGACGCCAAACCTCTTCTCATAGGCCTGTTGGAAAGCAGCACCCTTCGAGGATGTATCGTACGTCCCCGGGCGGAAAAGATAGGTCTCGCGGGGGAGTGCGGGCGTCTTGGCTGCACCGAGATCGATGAAGAAGACCGGGATCTTCAAAAGGCCGACGACGTCTTGGAGGAGATCGACCGGCGTCTTCTCGTCAACCAAGGCGAGGACGCAGTCGGCGCCCTTCGACCGAATGCGTTCAACGATCGGTGCAGCCTTGCCCTTGAGCGAGAAGGAGTCGACGCATGCCGTGCCGGCGAGTTTTCGAAAAGGTTTCACAAGCTCGGCCGGTCCCCGTCGACCGTGCTCCAGGACGACGATGTGATCCAGACGGAGCCTCTCGTGGAGGATGCGTCGAATGGTTCCCGCCAACGATGAGGCGTCGTCTTTTTGAACGAGAAGAGGCAGCTTGCTTCTGCGCGCCGCAGCGGTGACCTTGCGAAGCTCTTTGGGGCTCCAGCCCGGTGCGATGAGTGCGGTGCCTCCGTTCTTCTTGAAGGCGGAGATGGCCGCGGAGAGTTCCTTGAGCTCCGCTACGCCGAGAACCTCCATGGATATGCGCGTGCGTCCACCGACGCGATTCCAGTCCTCGGCGGCCATTTGTGCCCCGCGGCGAAACGCTTCGCTTCGAGGCGTTGCGTTCTCGCCCGAGAGGATGGGAATGCCGATGACGAGGTTCTGTTGTTGCCCGACGAGCGGCAACGTCAGCCAAAGGCCGAGAAGGAGAATGCGTATGGGCATGTCGCTCGATCCGAGGTCAGGGAATCATCCACCCCACTGATAAGGATTTCCGTTTCACACGACTAGGCGAGGAGTGGAGCGATCACTCTACCTCCCACGTCGGTGAGCCGAAAATCCCGGCCACGATTTCGGTAGGTCAGCTTCTCGTGGTTGAATCCCAGGCAGTGCAGAATCGTGGCCTGGAGGTCGTGGACGTGGACCTTCTCGTCGATGGCGGCCCATCCCCATTCATCGGTCTTGCCATAGCTGAAACCCTGTCGGAATCCTCCACCGGCGACGATCGCGCCTGCGGCCTGCCCGTTGTGGTCGCGCCCGTAGCTCTCGAACGAGAGGGGGCCTTCGCAGAAGGGGGTTCGTCCGAACTCGCCGACCATCACCACGATGGTGTCATCCAGAAGTCCTCGTTCGTCCAGGTCCCCAAGAAGCGCACCGATGGGGCGGTCGACCTGACCGCACTTCTTCGGCAAGACCCGTGGGATGTTGTAGTGGTGGTCCCAGGCGCCGTCCATCAACTGGACGAATCGGACGCCGCGCTCGACGAGGCGGCGGGCCAGCAGGCAGTTGTTGGCGAAAGAGGGCTTGCCGATCTCGGCGCCGTAGCGCTTCAGCACTTCCGGAGGTTCCTCCTTCAATGCGGCCAACTCCGGTAGCGAAGTCTGCATTCGGGCGGCCATCTCGTAGGTCTTGTTGCGTGTCTCGATACGCGCAGCCGCGGCCGTGCGTTCGGCTTCGTGCCCGTTGAGAGCTTCGATCGTCTCGAGGGTCTTCTTTCGCACCGTTGCGTCGACGCCTGGAGGATTGTCGAGATAGAGGACGGGAGCGCCCTTGGACCGGAAGAAGACGCCCTGGTGTTTGCCCGGCAGGAATCCGTTGTGCCACAGACGGGGGTGGAGCGGAGCCAACCGGTCTCCGGAAGAGAGCATGACGACGAATTCGGGAAGATTCGGATTGGCGCTTCCGAGGGCGTGGGAGACCCACGAACCCCAGGATGGGCGGCCCAGGAGCGCCGTGCCGGTGAAGAGTTCCGTCACGGCTGCCTCGTGGAGGACATGGTCGGTCTGAAGGGAACGAATCAACGTCAGCTTGTCGGCCATCCCACCGATGTGGGGCAACAGCTCCGACATCTCCAGGCCTGACGTTCCGTACCTCTTGAACTCAAAGCGACTGCCGACCACCGCGAGGGCACCCTGCCGTTCCGTGAGCTGGGAACTCTTCGTGCCGTTGCGGATCGAGGGGGGAAGGTCCTCGCCGCGCCGCTCGTTCAGAAGTGGCTTGGGGTCGAAGAGGTCCAACTGCGACATGCCGCCCGACATGAAAAGGACGATCATCCTCTTCGCCGTGGGCGTGTGATGCGTGGGGCCCTGGGCCAACGCGGCGAGGGAGCGCCAACTCATCGTCGGGAGCAAGCCCAACCCCAAGGCACTCCGTTTGAGGAGATCTCTGCGGCTGAGGCGTACCGAGCCGGCGTCTCCGCGTTCGGGGGTCGTGTCGATTCCCATGGATGGATTCCTTCTCTTTTCAGTTCCTGGTGAGGGTGGCTTCGATGTTGAGGAGCGCCTGGGCGGTCGTCGTCCAAGCGGCAAGGCGCCCTGCGTCGATCTTCGGATCCGGCTTCGCGTCGCCGACGCCGAGCAGCTTTCTCGCCTCGTCCTCGTGGGCCCCATAGTACTTGGTCTGAGCCTCGAGATGCCTCGCAAGGAGGTTCAACTCCTCCTTGGTCGGCTCTCGCGAAGTGCAAAGCCGGTAGCCGGTCCTCAAGCGGTCACGGGCCTCCTCGAGCGGAAGCTGAAGGAGGCGTTGGGCGAGCATCCTCGCGGCTTCGACAAAAACCGGGTCGTTCAGGAGAACCAGGGCCTGATTCGGTGTCGTCGTCTCGGCCCGGTCGACCGTACAGACCTCGCGCTTCGATGCGTCGAATGTGATCAACGAGGGGTAGGGGGCTCCGCGCTTCCAAAAGATGTAGAGGCTTCGCCGATACTGAGCGGGACCCTTGTCGCGCCGGTAACGGCTCCCGTTTCCGATGACGCTCCAAAGGCCCTCGGGTTGCCGCGGTTTGACGCTCTCCCCGCCCAGCTTTTGGACGAGCAGTCCGGATACGGATAGGGCTTGATCTCGGATCATCTCCGCCGTGAGACGCCTCTGGGGGCCGCGGGCGAAGTGGTGGTTCGCGGGATCCTTGGATATGGATTCCTCCGTGGCGCGAGACGTCTGGCCGTAGGCCGTCGTGAGAGCGAGCATTCGATAGATGCGTTTGATGTCCCACCCGTGGGTCCGGAAGTCGACGGCAAGCCAGTCGAGGAGATCCTGGTGGAGGGGGATGCCTCCGCGTGTTCCAAAATCCCCCGCCGTTTCCACGAGCCCGATGCCGAAAAGATCCTTCCAGATCCGATTCACCATCACGCGAGCGGTGAGTGGGTTGTCGTCGGAGACCAACCACTTTGCGAGCCCCAATCGATTCTTGGGGAGGTCGGGAGCGAGAGGTGGAAGGACCGAGGGCACCCCGGCATGGACCTCGCGCCCGGGGTGTCTGAAGTCGCCTCGGACCAAAACGTAGGTCTTGCGGGGCTTGTCTCGTTCCCGCATGACGAGTGTCTGGGGCATCTTGGAGGTGAGAGTTCTCTTTTCCTCTTCCAGTCGCTTCAACTCCTTGGCCATCAGACGGCCCGCCGGGTCGATCATCCGCCGGAAGTGCTTCCTCAAGACCTTGGCCGCGCGTGCCGACTCCGTCGGTCGAGGTGTGCCCGCGGAACGGGCGGCGGCCGGTTGCTCGCCCTCGTTCGTCGTTTTCGTGTGAGCGAGGGACGTCAACATGGAGTTCGATTGAAGGGCTTTCACCACCTCGTAGGTGACGACGTCTTCCCCTTCCGGGGTGAGACGGAAGGTGAACGACGCTCCTGAACGTCGACGGAAGCGTTGCCCGCCCCCCATTCCGACCAAGCGCGGATCGAAGGTCGACTTCGAGGGGCCTCGACGGCGGCGCGGTGGTCGCTGGTGGTAAGCCCCTTTCACAACGAGCTGATTGGTTCCCTTGCGGAGCCCCAGGTGGACCTCGGTGCCTGAGGAGCGTCTCGAGCTGCGGCCGAATCCGAAGCTGGGAGGGCCGGGGGATCGCGAGGTCGACGAAGAGGACGGGGTCGGCGCCTTCTCGAAGATCAGCTTTCCGTTGAGCCACACCTTCCAACCCGCCGCACCCGACAACTGGATCGTGGCCGTGCGGGGACGTCGGGTCGTGAGACTGCGATGGAAGTACCACGCAAAGTCGTTTTCCCCGGCCACGCTTCCGCGTTTTCCGTCGCTCCACGTGCGCTGTTCCTTCCAGGCGAGTTCGACCGGTTGCGGCTTTCTCTTGCGCGTGGAGCCGGACTTCTTGTTCGGTGTCCCGGCGACGTTGTCCTTTGACGGTTTGGCGGTCGGTTCCGGTTTCGGGTTCGTCTTGGGGTTGGACGGGGGGGCCGCCGCCCGCTTCTTTCCGGTCGCGGCCGTCGGAGGGCCGCTCTGTTTGGCCTTCTTTCTCCCCTTGACCTTGGAGAACTCCTTCTTCTTGCCGGAGATGGGCGAGCCCTTCTTCGCCGCGGTGGCGCCCTTCCCTTTGGATGGGCCGGGCATGGTCGAAGACGCCGAAGGATTCTTACTCGATTTCGAAGGCGCCGGAGGAAGCACGGGTTGCATGTACTTCTTCTTGAGATCGAGGCCTGTGGAGATCTGTTTCTCGGGCTCGAAACGGGTGGAGTAGGCGGCGGTGAGATCTTTCGCAGGGAACGGGCCGACGCTCTTCCAAAGTCCCGGGGCGACGGGAAGCAATCGGTGGCGGATGCTCTCGTCGCTCGTGCACGAGATACGGAAGCGACCCACGAGTGTCTTGTAGGGGCGGCTCGTGTGGACCAGCGAAATCCGCAGGATCGACACGTTGTTCAGATCGAGGGGCTCGATGGGAAGGATCACTGCCTCGTGAGGTTCCTTCCTCGCCTCGCCGATCAGGCTCCAGCCTCCTCCGAATCCTCGTCCGGACGACTGCGAGGAGTCGTCGATGACGATCGAGTCGGCCACGTTCCCCGGAGACTCGGAGAACGAGAAGCGCTCTTGGGGGGCTTCCTGATTGATGTCCGCCTCGGCCTTCACGACGTGGACCAAGGGTGGGTCTTGCGCGTCCGAAAGGGTTGCGACACGAACCTTGAGTTGACTCAGTATGAACCGTCCGTCCTTGCCGCGTCCCGAGCCTCCTCCGGGTTGGATCGGATCGGGAAGGACTTCGAGTTTCAGTGCGGTGATCTTCCGCTTGCCGGGCTTGAAGACCAGCTCGTAGGTGTCGCGTACGGGGGTGTCGCCCTTGGAAAGGATGGATTTGTCCTCGAGTTCGACCAATTTCGATCCATTGAGGGCCATCAACCCGTGAGGCTCGAGGACTTCCCACGACGTCGGCTTCTCGAACTCGGCGCGGATGCGATCCACCCATTCGGACTCGGCTCGGTCCAAGACCGGGTCGTCACCATCCAGCCGAGATTCCAGAGTCTTGATACGGCGGGTCAGATCCGCGAGGAGAGGGGCCTTGTCCTTGTCTGGGACCGGCAACGTGCTCCTGCGTCGGGAGCGTGCTCCCTCCTCGATGTTGTTGAAGAAGGCGAAGAACTTGTAGTAGTCCTCCTGTGAGAGGGGATCGAACTTGTGATCGTGGCATTGGGCGCACGCCAGAGTCAGACCGAGAAACGTCGTGGCCGTCGTTCGCACCCGATCCATGACGTAGGAGATTCGGTATTCGTCCTTTTCTTCCCCGGCTTCCGAGTTGACCGCGTGGTTGCGGTTGAATCCCGTGGCGATCCGTTGGTCGAGTGTGGGGTGGGGAAGGAGGTCTCCTGCCAACTGATCCAGAATGAAACGGTCATAGGGCATGTTCGCGTTGAAGGCGCGAATGACCCAGTCGCGCCACGGCCAGATGGACCTCTCTCCATCCCTCTGGTACCCGTTGCTGTCCGCGTAGCGGGCGAGATCCAACCAGTCGGCGGCACGCCTCTCTCCGAATCGCGGGGATGCGAGGAGACGGTCGACAACCTTCTGCTTGGCGTTTTTCGACGTGTCCTTCCCAAACGCTTCCAGTTCATCGAGCGTGGGCGGAAGGCCGGTGAGGTCGAAGGCCACCCGTCTCAACCAGACATCCCGATCGGCTGGGGGTGAAGGCTTCAGGCCAGCGTCTTCCATCCGAGCTCGAAGGAATCGATCGACCTGTGTTTTCGACCAGGCTTTGTCCGAGACCTCGGGCGGCGCCGTCGACTTGGGAGGATCGAAGGCCCAATGTCGATTCCACTTGGCTCCTTCCTTGATCCACCGCACCAAGAGGGCGATTTCCTTCTTGGTGAGCGCGTTGTCCTCCTCCACCGGCGGCATCCGGTCGTCTTCGTTGGAGGCCGTCACCCGTTGGACGAGGAGGGAATCGGAGGGGTGCCCCGGACGGATGATGATGTCCTCGCCCTTCTCCCGGATGAACTCGCCGATGTGATCCAGTCGGAGGTCCGCTTCGCGCGTCGCCTCGTCGGGGCCATGACATGCGAAGCAGTGGTCGGCGAGAATCGGGCGAATCTGGCGGGCGAAGTCGACAGGGGCGGGGTGCTGTGGGCCGGGGTCGGCTTGCTGGGCCGTCGCGTGCAGCGAACAGGCCAGCAAGACGGGGATCAGACACCAGAGGGCCGGGATCGGTCGTTTCATGACGCAGGTCGGTTTCCATTGAATGATTGCAACAGACCTTGATTCTTACGGTCGGGAATCCTGGAGGTTTCACGCCCGTTGCTCGTTTCCACCGGGAACGTAGTGGGGGGACGGCGAACCTCCGATGAGCCGATCCGCGCCGTGCGTCAAACAAGAGCGTGAATCTCAACGCGCCCTGATCAGGTGAAAGTCGGAAACAAACTTGGGCTGCCGAGGGTTCTTCGGCCCGTAGCCCACGACCCAAAGGAAACACCGTCCCTCGGCGGCTCCATCCATGAATCGTGCCCACTCCAAAGCCTCGCTCAGATTCTCCTCGTAGATGACCCGACCAGCTTCGGTCGAGAACCGACCAAATTTGTATCGGCCTGTCCTTCGGCGCGGGAGGGCCAACTCTCGCATGGGAACCAGAAGATGGATGACGAGTCGATCCATCCCCGTCGCGTCGACGCGCAGGAGGTCCGCCCTCTCATCCTTCTCGCCCGGCGACATGAGTGAACGATGGGGGATGAGTGCCACGGACCGAGCGCCCAGCTCGAGTTGGGGCGCGAGCATGCGGCGCACCCGTTCCGCTTGGTCATCCAGCCACAAGGCCGTGAAGCGTCTTCCGTCGGCGTAGGCCCAAAAGGCGATCGGCGTCTGCTGGAGCGGATGCGGGCCGAACCTTTGTTCGTAGAGAATCGGGTAGACGGCATGGTCACCGGAGCCGAAGGGGGGGAGGTCCGTCTGACCGGTGGCGAGCGGGTAGAAGAGGGCCGCCCCCAGAGTCTCCCGCAGGTTGTAGACGAAGACGTCGCCGGCCGGCGCAGCCTGGATCTGTCGCCTTAGATCCACCGAGAGCCGAGAAGCGTGCTCGTAGTCCTGCAGATTCTCGTGCAACCTCCACCCCGAGTGGAGAGCAAGGGCCGCGAGGAGTGCGATTCCTGTCCGCCGATCGAGAGAATGTTCCGCAAGCGCCGCCCATCCGGCGGCCACCGCCCACATCACCGTGTGCCAGCGTTGACCGTTGGAACCGTGCACGACGGGATCCATGACCAGAATCGGCAGGGCGTAGACGCCCGCGAAGCCGAAGAAGATCCAAGCCGGATTGCGGTGTCGGAAAAGACCGGCGAGCCCGAGCGCCAGGAGAAGACCGCCGGCCGCGAGGGCGGCGATGCGGGGCCGGGACGCGTCGAAGGAAAATTCCGCGCCTGACCCTGGGACCAGGATTCTCAGGTAGGCGACTCCGATACGGCTCCACTCCGTGCTCGTCCCTTGCGCGTCGAGCTCGTGGAACGGTGCATAGCCTCCGATCCAGACGCCCAAGATCAGACGCTTCGTCACCAGATAGGCCAAGACGGGGATGAGAAAAGCGCTCCAACGAAGGAGGTCGCGTCGACCTCTGCGTCCCTCGAAGATGTCCGCCAATGCGACAAAAAGCAGAGCGAAAATCCCCGTCTCCCTGTAGAAAACGGCAAGGGTGAAGGGGACGATCGCGTAGAGGACGGCACGGAAAGGGCGCGCGCGGCGCACCTCGCGGATGTAGAGCCAGATGGTGACGAGCGAAAGCAGCGTGCACACGGACGTGGAACGTCCGGCGAACCAAGCCACGTTGTTCGCGGCCCAGGGGTTCGCGAGGAACAGGAGGCTGGCGGCGAGGGCGAAGGGCGTCCGCAGAAAGTTTCTTGAGACGAGGAATCCCATCGCGACGGACGCCCCTTGGATCGCGACGTTCACGGCGAAGTAGGGGGCGGCGTGATTTCCGAAGAGTTGCGCGTCGATGCAGAAGTGCCAGGTGAAGAGCGGGCGATAGAACTGGATGATCCGAGTGTTCCAAAACGGCGACCCCATGTGATGGAGGAAGCCCTCGAGGATGCCGGTCCGCCAGCCCTGGGCCACGAGAATGAAATCGTCGCAGCGGAATTCAGGAGTCCAATGGAGCAGGAAAGGGACGCAGGCGAGGACGGCCAACAGGACGGTTGTGACCGCCACCCGAAGGGGCGTGTCGAGGCCTCCCGTTCGTACTACCAGACGGTGCAAGGGCGTCTCTCCATGGGTTCTCACGTCGCGGCCGAGCCGTCCGCACACTAACCGCGGTGGGCGACTTGACGCCACGTCGAGAAGGGGCATTCTTGTCCTGCCCCGCAGACCCGTTTTCAAGGAGTTCCCCGAGAATGCGTCTTCTCCAACTCACCCTCCTCGCGCTGCTCACGACCTCCGGGGCCGCCTCCGCGCCCCGAGGGCCGTTCATCGTCCTCCCGAAGATTTTCTCCGACGGCATGGTTCTTCAGCGGAACACGGACGTGCCGATCTGGGGCTGGGCCGCGCCCGGTCTGCGGATTCGGGTCCAAGCGTCATGGGGCGTGACGTCGGAGGCCGTCGTCGACGGCAGTGGCCGATTCGAAGTCTGGTTGCCGACGCCTGACGCGGGGGGGCCCTACGACGTGACCGTGAAGGGGGTGGACACCGTGATCCTTCATGATGTCCTCATCGGCGAGGTGTGGTTTGCGTCGGGACAGTCGAACATGGAGTTTCCCCTCTTGGAAGCGGAAGTGAGCGAGGAGGCGCTCGCCACAGCGACGGATTCCCGGATCCGTTTCTTCGTTGTTCCCAATCTTCTTGCCACGTCACCGCGCGCGGACGTTCAGGGGAAGTGGGTGAGATCCGATCCGGAAACGGTCAAGAACAAGAGCGCCGTGGCATGGTTCTTCGCCCGCAGGCTTCGCGAAGAGCTGAATGTGCCGATCGGGATCATCGAAGCCGATTGGGGTGGCAGTACAGCGGAAGCATGGATGAGTGGAAAGGCCTTGAAGGCGTTTCCCGAATTCTCCGAGATCTTGGAAAAACTGGATGTCCTCAGCGATCCGGTGCGCCGCATTCGCGAGACCGGCAGGTCCGAGGAGGAGTGGTGGGGCCGTCTGGATACCAGCAAGACGGGGAAAGGCTGGTCGGACCCGTCGCTGGACGACTCGGCCTGGAAGAAGACACAACTGCCGGCGAGCTACTCGGATTTGGCGCTCGCCAACTTCGACGGAATCGTCTATCTCCGTCGCACTTTCACGATCCCCGCCGGCCAGGAGAAACTCGGCGCCGTCCTCCGACTCGGACCCATCGACGATTACGACGACGTGGCGGTGAATGGCACGATGATCGGCAGCACCCACGCGGAGGGGCGTTGGGGAGAGAAGAGGCGCTATGAGATTCCCGCGGGGATTCTTCGCGCCGGGCGGAACACGGTGGCCATCAGGGCGCTCGACAACGCCGGTCCCGGCGGGCTCACCGGTGCGCCCGACGACTACGCTTTGGAGCTGAAGGGGAAAAAGGCGATACCGCTCGCCAAGGGTTGGAAGTGGAGCCGGGGACCGGCACGGGGAGATCTCCCGTCGAAAGAGGCGAGTTCGAACCTGAATCACAGGACCGCGACGTTGCTTTTCAATGCCATGGTCAAGCCCTTGGTGCCCTACGGTATCGGCGGAGTGCTCTGGTATCAGGGGGAATCGAATCGCCTCCGCCACGTCCAATATCGGCGGCTGTTCCCGGCGCTCATTCGTGACTGGCGCAATCAATGGGGCATGGGGGACCTGCCCTTCTACTTCGTGCAGATCGCGCCGTTTCATTACGTGGGAGACCGGGGAGAAGCGGCGCTTCTCAGGGACGCGCAGAGAGAGGCCTCGAGCCTGCCCAACACGGGAATGGCCGTCACCGTCGACGTCGGCGATCCCGGAAACATTCACCCGAAGAACAAGGCGCCCGTGGGCGAACGATTGGCGCGGCTCGCTTTGCACGACCTGTTCGGGCGGGACATCGTGAGATCGGGCCCCGTGTATCGGTCCGCGGTGCGGGACGGCCACGGCATGCGTGTGAGCTTTGACACGATGGGCGCGGGCTTGGAGTTGAGGGAGTCCCCGCGACCCCGCTTCATCGTGGCGGGGCAAGACCGCACTTTCCACGTCGCCAAGGCCAGGGTCGAGGGTGAGACGCTCTTCGTCTGGAACCCCAATGTCCCGCATCCGGCCGCCGTGCGCTACAACTTCACCCCGGCCTCGGGAGGCGCGCTGTACAACAAACAGGGCCAGCCGGCGTCGCCCTTTCGAAGCGATGACTGGGACGATCGCCTGCCTGCTCCCCGCAATGACTGGGAGATGACCTGGTGGCGGAGCGATGACGCGGAGTTGAAGCCCATCTTCGACGGCAAGTCGCTCGAGGGATGGGAGAACGTCAATTGCGCTCCGGAGACGTGGACGGTCCGGGACGGGGTCATCGCCTGTACGGGTCACCCCACGGGCGTCCTTCGGACGACCAGGCAGTACGAGAATTTCGTGCTGGAGTTGGAGTGGCGACACCTCCAGCCGGGAGGGAATGCCGGGCTGTTCGTATGGAGCGATCCGCTGTGTGCTCGCGGGCAACCGTTCACGCGAAGCGTCGAGTGTCAGATCATGGATGGGCGTGACGGAGGCTGGTTCACCAGCGATGGCGACATGTTCCCGATTCATGGGGCGACGATGATCCCGGAAAACGGCCAGGGAGGCCGTCGAGCCTTCCCCACCGAGCGGCGAGCGAACGGCTCACCGTTGTGGAACCACTATCGCATCGAGGCGAACAACGGCACGCTCACCATGTCCCTCAACGGCAAGGTCGTCACGCGCGGGCACGATGTGAGCCCTCGGAAGGGCTACATCTGCCTCGAGTCGGAAGGCTCTCCCGCGGAGTTTCGGAATATCCGTCTGAAGGAGTTGCCCGGAAATCCCCACCTGGATCCGAAGGACGTTGCCGACGTGGCCGAGGGATTTCGAAGCCTCTACACGGGCATCGACTTCCGGGGTTGGAAATTCACGCCGGCGCACAAGGGCCACTGGCGGGCCGCGGATTGGACCATCAATTTCGATGGGAAAGGACCGGACCTCTGGACGAAGACGTCATTCGAGGATTTCGTCCTCGTGTGCGATTGGCGGTGGACGTCCAAGCCGTCGAAGCGGCAGCGTCCCGTGATCGGTCCAGACGGACTCGAGGTGAAGGGCGAGGATGGACGGCCCAAGATGGTCGAGGTCGATGACGCGGGAGACAGTGGAATCTATCTTCGGGGTAATTCCAAGTCTCAGATCAACATATGGTGTTGGCCCGTGGGGTCGGGGGAGATCTGGGGGTACAGAACGGATCCGAAACAAAGTGCTGAGGTGCGCAGGTCCTGTACACCTTCGGAAGTCGCGGACCGACCCATCGGGAGTTGGAATCGATTCGTCATCACGATGGTGGGGGACGAGGTCACCGTGGATTTGAACGGACGTCGCGTGATCGATCATGCGAGGCTTCCCGGCGTGCCGAGACAAGGACCGATCGCTCTCCAGCGCCATGGGGCCCCCATCCAATTCGCGAACCTCTACATCCGGGAGATTCCGCGTCGGTAGGGCATGGGGCTCCTCCGGCCGCCCCCCCCCTCGCCGTGGAGGGGGGGAGGCCCCGTGTCCGTGACCCATGCCGTCATTTTTTTTGACCGAACTGGAAGTCCTTGGGGTATTTGGGTTTAGATGTCGCCAGTCCGTGCGTCGAGCCGCGGGGTCGTTTTTCAATGTGTCTTCACCTTGCCGTCTTAGTACCATGGCAGACAGAACCCGCTTTCGCGGAGGCTTCACGCCTTTCGGAAGCAGCGTCGAAGAACGGTTTTTTGATGCAAGGGTCAGGTTGAGCTGGACCAAGTTCCAGCCAGATTGAGTTCGAGAAGTACGGAATGTCTCAGAATAGACTTTATGTCGGTAATATGTCCTTCAGCACCACGGAGAGCGATCTCGAGCAGGCCTTCGGGGCCTTCGGAAGCGTTCAGTCGGTGCACCTCGTCCTTGACCGTGAGACCGGCCGCCCCCGCGGCTTCGGTTTCGTCGAGATGGGCACGGATTCGGAAGCCCAGGCAGCCATCGAGGCCTTGAACGGCACCGAGTTGGCCGGACGCACCCTCACCGTGAATGTTGCGAAGCCCCGCGAGAATCGCGGCGGTCGCGGCGGCGGTGGTGGCTACGGCGGCGGCGGTCGGGGTAATCGCTGGTAGACACCAGTCCCAACCCAATCAAGCGGGTCGCATACGTGCGGCCCGTTTTTTTTTGTCTCCAGTCTTTTGACCGCTCTTCCCGCCTCCTCTCGCGCCGATGTTTCGAGTCGATATGATCGCGCACCATGGCCCTTCGACTCATCGAATGCGTGGCGCCCGCCAACGCCGAGGAGCACATCCTCGAAATCGTTCAAAAGTACGCCGTCGTGGCCCAATGGTCGCGCCAACTGGCCGACGGTCGACGCGAAGTCCAGATCCTCGTGGATGCCCGCGAGACGGAATCCATCCTGGACGAATTGGAGAGCTACTATGCGGCGGGTCCCGATTTCCGCGTTCTGCTGACGCCTGTCGAGGCCACGGTGCCACGGCCGGAGGAACCCGAGCCCGAAGACTTGCCGACGGGCGAGGATGAGCCACCGCCTCCCCCGGACCGGATCAGTCGTGAAGAGCTCTACGCCCAGGCGGAGGCCGGTGTGGGGACGGGGCGCTCCTACTATCTCACGGTGCTCTTGTCCTCTCTCGTCGCAGCGATCGGTCTCGTCCGAAGCGACACCGCGGTCATCATCGGGGCGATGGTCATCGCTCCCCTGTTGGGACCGAACATGGCTCTGGCCTTGGCGACGACTCTGGGCGACGAGAAGCTGGCACGGAAGGCCTTCGTCGCCAATGTCAGCGGATTGGGATTCGCCGTTCTCGTCTCATTGGCTTTCGGGAGTTTCATCCTCCTTCTCGGCCATGACCCCACCGCTTCCGAGAGTCTCTTGGCCCGGGCTACCGTGGGGTATGCCGACGTGATCCTGGCCCTGGCTTCGGGGTGCGCGGGCGCGCTCGCATTCACGAAAAATGCTTCGGGAACTCTCGTGGGGGTCATGGTCGCCGTGGCCCTGCTTCCGCCCGCGGTTTCCGCGGTCATGCTTTTCGTGGGAGGGGAGTTCCGTCTCGCAGGTCAGGCCGTACTACTCTTCGTTACCAACGTCATCGGTGTCAACCTGTCAGCGGTATGCACCTTCCTGTTGAGCGGAATACGTCCTCGCACTTGGTGGGAGGCGGACCGAGCACGTCGAGCCAGTCGCCGCGCCATCACCGCCTGGATTCTCTTGCTTGCCATCCTGGTGACAATCCTTTCTCTCGACTGAGGGCTTCAGATGCTCAGAAACTCTTTCTGCGTCCTGGCGCTGATCCTGGCCGCTTGCGGCGAGGGATCCTCCCCGGACCGCAGTGAGAAGTCCGCGGCACAAGTTGGGCCGGAAGGCATGGTGTGGATTCCGTCGGGTTCGTTCCTGATGGGGTGCGAGACCGGAATGCCCGATGAACGCCCGGTGAGGCGAGTGGAGATCGACGGGTTCTGGATGGAGCGCACGGAGGTCACGAATCACGCTTTTGCGAACTTCGTGAGGCAGACGGGTTACGTCACCGTCGCCGAGCGGCCCCCCGATCCCACAGAGTTCCCGGGAGTGTCCGAGGAGAATCTCGTTCCGGGCGCTCTCGTGTTTGCGCCCCCGGATGGACCGGTCGGCTTCGACGACCCCACGCTCTGGTGGCGTTTCGTGCCGGGAGCGTCTTGGCGCCACCCCATGGGCCCGGACAGCAGCGTCGAAGATCTGGACGACCACCCCGTCGTTCAAGTCGCCTACGAGGACGCGTTGGCCTACGCCCGCTGGAGAGGTTGGGATCTACCCACCGAAGCCGAATGGGAGTACGCGGCGCGGGGTGGTCTGAGGGACGCGGCCTATCCGTGGGGACCGGCGAGGCACCCTCCGGGGTCGCCGCCGGCGAATCTCTGGCAAGGAGTGTTTCCGACCAGGAATACGGCAGCCGACGGGTACTTGGGTACGGCCCCCGTCGGACGATTCCCCCCCAACCCTTGGGGACTTCGCGACATGGCCGGAAACGTGTGGGAGTGGTGCCGGGATTGGTACGCGCCCGACTCCTACCGGAACGGCGCCCGGCGGAATCCCACCGGGCCGTCCCGAAGCATTGATCCCCAGGAACCCGGCGTTCCCAAACGCGTCATGCGCGGAGGGTCCTACCTTTGCAGCGACGCCTACTGCAGGGGATTTCGGGTCGCGGCGCGCATGAAGAGCTCACCGGACA
The DNA here is from genome assembly GCA_964559135.1 of uncultured Planctomycetia bacterium. Taxonomy (GTDB): domain Bacteria; phylum Planctomycetota; family DRQF01; genus DRQF01. The sequence goes on along the minus strand of CAZLGG010000012.1, from coordinate 15,686 downwards.
CGGGGCTTTGTCACGTCGGGTTTCGCTGCGTCGACCGACCGCGTAAGTGATTCTCATGGCCGGTTGCAAGCCGCGGCGACACCCGGGGCGAGTGAGTCAGATCTCGACTTGCTGTCCCAGTTCGACGACCTGTCTTGCCGGCACGTTGAAAAAACTCGTCGCTGGGCGGGCGTTTCTCGTCATGAAGAAGAAGAGGGCTCTTCGCCAACGCGGGAGACTCGGATGCCGCGCGTGGACGAGTTCCTCGCGGCCGACGAAGAAGGTGATCTCGTCGAGGGGAGCGTCCAACCCCTTGTCGCGCGCCAGGGCGAGGACGTGCGGGACGCGGGGCTCCTCCATGAACCCGTAACTCGCGAGAACCTGGAAGAAACCCTCGCCGAGGTCATGGACCTCCACCTTGTCGTCGCGCGTCACTTTCGGACGGTTGGCGGTCCGAATCGTGAGAATGATGATGTTCTCGTGCAAGACATGGTTGTGAGCGAGGTTGATACGGAGCGCCGGAGGCGTTGCATTGGGAGTCCCCGCCATGAAGACGGCGTGACCGGGCACGCGGGGGACGTCCTCCCGGCGGATCTGGTCGAGAAGTTCGTCGAGAGCCGGGGCGTCACCGTAGAGACGCTCGCGAACGACGACCCGTCCTTTCTTCCAGGTCTGCATGATGAGGAAGGCGACACCGCCGATCGCGAGCGGAATCCATGCCCCATGGGTGATCTTTCCGATGTTGGCGAGGAAGAAGGACACATCGACGACGAGGAAGAGCCCGATCAGTGCGCCGACGGCTCCGGGGCTCCACTTCCAGATGTGCCGGGCCACCGCGCCCAGGAGAAGACTTGCAATGAGCATCGTGGTCGTCACCGCGACGCCGTAGGCCGCCGCGAGCTTGCTGGAGGTTCCGAAGATGAGAACGAGGACAATCGTGCTCAACATCAGAATCCAATTCACCGACGGGATGTAGATCTGGCCCTCCTCCGTGTCCGACGTGTGGCGGATTTGCATTCGAGGGAGAAATCCCATCTGGATGGCTTGCCTGGTCAGCGAGAACGCTCCGGAGATGACGGCTTGCGATGCAATGATCGTGGCCATGGTGGCCAGGATCACGAGGGGTGTGAGGAACCACTCCGGGGCCATGGAGTAAAAGACGTCCGAGGCGAGGGTCGGGTCTCTGAGTAGCATGGAGCCCTGACCGAAGTAGTTGCAGAGGAGTGCCGGAAGGGCCAACCCGTACCAGGCGAGCCGTATGGGCTTCTTTCCAAAGTGACCGAGGTCGGCGTACAGGGCTTCCGCCCCCGTCGCGACGAGGAAGACGGCGCCGAGGACCATGAATCCCATCCGACCGTTTCGCAGCAGGAAATCCAAACCGAGCCATGGGTTGAGGGCGGCGAGGACCCGCGGGTTCTCAGCGAGATGACCGATGCCCATGACGGCGAGCGTCGCGAACCAAATCATCGTGATCGGGCCGAAGAGCGCCCCGACTCCGGCGGTTCCACGGCGTTGAAACAAGAAGAGCCCCACGAGAATGCCGATGGTGATGGGATGCACGAACCCGGCCGCGTCGGGGGCTATTCCCTCGAGGCCCTCGACGGCGCTGAGGACGGAGATGGCGGGCGTGATCATCCCGTCTCCGTAAAGCAACGAAGCGGCGAAGAGCCCCAGCCCGAGAACGAAGGCGTGTTTTCGGCCGCGGCCCTCGGCCTGTGCGGCCAACGCCATGAGCGCGATGACTCCCCCTTCTCCCCGATTGTCGGCGCGGAGCATGACGCCCAGATACTTGAGGGAAACGACGATCGCCAGGGTCCAGAACATGAGAGAGAGTACGCCCAGGACGTTCGCGGCCGAGGGTTCGATCGAGTACTCCCCGTGAAAACACTCCCTCAGGGCATAGAGAGGGCTGGTGCCGATGTCCCCATAGACGACCCCGAGTGCGGCCAGGGAAAGGAGAGCGAGCCGCTTCTTTCGGACTGGATCGAGTTTGCCTGCCTGTTCGGTCGTACCGGAATGCCCCATCGTCCACTCTCCTCAAAGCACGGGTGCCGCCAGGTTAGCGGCTCGGGAGGCCGCACGAAACCAGAGCGGGCGATCTTGGATCTCCTCGAGTCGAGATTCTCTGGCCCGATCGAAATCCACCTCCAGCATTTCGCGAACGGCGCCGGGCATCGTCCCCTTGAAGAAAAGCGCCGTGATCTCGAAATTGAGCCGAAAGGATCGATTGTCGAAGTTGGCTGTTCCAACTCCCGCCAAGTCGTCGTCGACCAGGACAACCTTTTGGTGCAGGAAGCCGCTCGTGTACCTGAAGACGCGGATTCCGTACGGAATCGTGTCCTCGAGGCAGGCGAAGGATGCCAGATAGACGAGACGGTGGTCCGCCCGTGCCGGGAGGAGAATCCTCACATCGACGCCGCGAAGCGCGGCGAGTTGGAGGGCGCAGATCACACCATCGTCCGGAACGAAGTAGGGACTGACGATCCAGATGCGTCTCTTGGCGCGGTTGATGAGGTGCGTGAACAACAGGGCGCAGGAGTCCAACTCGTCCGCCGGCCCGGTGGGCACGACGAGGACGTTCTCATGACCTCGTCGCGTCTCCGTGGGCGTCCATGTGACCGGAATCTCCTCGTTGGACATGGCGTTCCAGTCCTCGAGGAAAGCGTGCTGGACGCAGAGCGCCGCGGGGCCTTCGATCGCGACGTGGGTGTCTCGCCACGGGCTGAGGTCGGGGTCCAAACCGAGATACTCGTCACCCACGTTGTGCCCGCCGAGAAAGGCGTGACGCCCGTCCACGACGACGATTTTCCGGTGATTCCGGAAATTGATCTGAAAACGGTGGGCCCGCCGCCCCATCCCGAAGGCCGTCAACCGGACGCCCGCCGATCTGAGCGCCTTCAGATACGCGGACGGGAGACCGTGACACCCGATGGAGTCATGCAGGAGGTACACGCGTACACCCCGTGACCTGGCGGCGAGAAGGGCGTCACGGAAGCGACGTCCCAGTCCGTCGTCATGAATGATGTAGAACTGCGCCAAGACGTAGTCGTTCGCCCCGGCGATCGCTTCGAGGATGGCGTCGAACGTGGCGTCGCCGTCGATGAGAAGGTGAGCGGAATTCTTGCGAGTGAAAGGCATGCGGGCCAGTCTCTCGACGGCGAGGAGAGATTCATCGGGGTCATCCAGGCCGCGCACGTCGGGGGACAACTGGCGATTGCGGACGTCGTCCGTAAGGGCATGAAGGGGCTCCAGCGACTCTCTGCGACGCGCCACGTATCCGTGGAATTTTCTGCCGCCGAAGACGAGATAAAAAGGCAGGCTGAGCGCGGGGAGACAGATCAAAGAGATCGACCACGCGACTGCTCCCTGGGGTGTACGTGCCTTGAACATCGCCTCGACGGCGGCAAGGACGCCCAAGGCCTGCACCAGGCCGATAAGGATGCCGACGAGGGGGGCGAAGGGGAGGCTCATGGTGAGTGGCTCGAGGGTCCCATCCCTCAGGAGTCCTTGATGCCGGGGCGCTTGCCATAGGGGATGGGGATGTACTGGACGGAGTCTTGGCGCCCCTTGGGTTGGGGGTACAGACCCATCAATTGATGGATCTCGTCTGGAAAGTCCGTGGACACGTTGAATCCCAAGTCGCGGGCTTCGTCGGCGCTGATGGCGTGGTCGTGGGTGTAGACCCCCTTTCCGAGTCGCTCGACGGTCTTCTCCGCATTCTCCTTGCCCATGCGCGGCGTGAGGAGCCGGAGGAGGTAGGTCTGCATCTGATCGAGGGCCTTTCGAGCGATGTCCGCCTCGATCAGCGTCTGGTCGTCGATCTTCTCGATGGGCTTGTCCTGCGCCACCTTCACGATGGAGGCCGCCGGTCTCTGGCCCAGCTGCGGGTCGACAGGGCCGAGGACCGCGAAAGGGTCCATGCAGACCTCGTCCGCCGCCATGGCGAGCAGTGTGCCCCCGCTCATGGCGTAATGAGGCACGAAGACCGTGACCTTGCCCACGTGCGCCGCCAGCGCGTTGGCGATCTGCTCGGCGGCGAGGACGAGTCCTCCCGGAGTGTGCAAGACGAGGTCGATGGGTGTGTCGTCCGAAGTGAACCGGATGGCCCTGAGGAGTTCCTCCGAATCATCGATGTCGATGTACCGGAGAACGGGGAAGCCCAGAAAGGACATGGTCTCCTGGCGGTGGACGAGAAGGATCACCCGGGAGGAGCGCTTCTTCTCGAACTCGCGCATGAGTCGCACGCGCTGAGCGACCAGCATGCGTTGCCTGATGACGGGTTGGAGCATGGCGATCATGAAGAAGAGCCAGAAGATCTCACTGATTCCGTTCGTCACGAGCCGTTCCCTTTCAATCAGTATCCATGGGGGTGATACGCCTCGGCATCATAGCGTGCCGGACGGTGTCCGAGGTGGCGGCGATCGAGGAGCAGTCCGAGCCAGAGAATCCCGGACGTGAAACCGCCGACATGAGCCCACCAGGCGACGCCGCCGGACCCCTCGACTCCGTGAGCGACGGTGCCCAATGATCCCGCGATCAATTGCTGCCCGAACCAGAAGAGGAGAAAGAAGGCGGCCGGGATGTCGAAGAACAGAGGAATGAAGAGGATCGGAACGAGGACGGTGATGCGCGCCCTCGGATAGAGAATCAGGTAGGTGCCCAGGACTCCCGCGATCGCGCCGGAAGCGCCTACCATCGGCACCGCGGAGGATGGAGCCATCAGGATCTGCGCGGATGCCGCTCCCGCCCCGGAAAGGAGATAGAAGAGCAGGAACCTTCCGTGGCCCAGACGGTTTTCGACGCCGTCGCCGAACACGTAGAGAAACAGCATGTTGCCGATCACATGGGCCCACCCCCCGTGGAGGAACATGGAAGTGACGAAGGGGATGAGCCACAGGTCGAGGCGTCCCGGCGTCTCCGCCAACCCCTTCGTGAACGCCGCGGGCGTGAGGCCGTAGCGGTGGATCAGGGCTTCAAGGGCCTGCGGCGCCAGATGGGTCTCTTGCAAGAACACGAAGACATTCACCACGATCAGGGCGACCGTGACGACGGGGGGCCGGAGAGATTTCACCGAACCGGCGATGGGGATCATCGCTTGGCGGCTCGTACAGGTCGGCCGGCCTCTCCCCAGTTGCATCCGGTCATGCGATCAGTCCCTTCACGCGGAGCGCGTCTTCGAGTTGTTGCCATCGTTGTTCCAAGGAACCCGTGTATCCAACCGAGATGCGAATGAGACCGGGAGGGATTCCCGCGGCTCTTTGCTCCTCCTCCGTCATTTCGCTCGACGTGGATGCGGCAGGCCTGGAGATCAGGGTGTGATGGTATCCCAAACTGACGGCCATGTAGCCGAAGCGATCGCGATTTTGCAGTGCTTCCATCAATCCGTCGGCCTTGGCGGCGTCGTGGAGGTCCAGGCAAAGGAGCCCACCGAACCCGTATTCGCGATTCATCAGCCGAGTCATGAGTCCGTGCTGCGGATGGCTGACGAGGCCGGGATACGTGACGTCCAGGCCGAGTTCCGCCAGGCGTTCGGCGAAAATGAGAGCGCGGCGGCTGTGCTCTTTGATTCTCAGTCCTAGATGAGGAATCCGCATGCTGACTTCGAAGGCGCGTTTCGGGTCCATCGTCGGTCCGAGCAGCATCAGGCAGCCTTCGTGGAGGTCCATGAGCTCCGTGATGAAGGACTTGCGACCGCAGATCGCTCCTCCGATGAGATCGGAAGCGCCGTTGATGAACTTGGTGAGGCTGTGGACGACGACATCGGCGCCGAGGAGGATCGGGGAGAGAGTCAGCGGGCTGAACGTGTTGTCGACCACGAGCTTGACGCCCCTGTCATGGGCGACGTCCGCAAGAACAGGGATGTCCGCCACCGCGAGGGTCGGGTTGGCGACCGATTCCAGGTAGAGGACTCGAGTCCGCTCCTCGATGGCGCGGGAGACGGCGACCGGGTCGCCTGCATCCACGAACGTCGTGCGGATCCCGCAGCGCTTGGGTAGGAATTCCTTCAGGAGAGCAAACGTGCCCCCGTAGAGAGTGTTCGACGCGACGATGTGGTCCCCGTGAGTGCAGTGTTGGAGGATGGAGCCCATGACGGCTCCCATGCCGCTCGCCGTCGCGTATCCGGCCTCCGCGCCCTCCAGCGCCGCCAGTTCGCGGCCGAGCACGTAGACCGTGGGATTGAAGTGGCGACCGTACAGATAGCATCCACCGTGTTCGGGGCTGCGCTGTCCGGAGAAGATCTCGGGCATGACCTCGGCGTCGAGAACGGTGAACGTCGTGCTCGTCTCGATCGACATGTTGACGCCGCCATGCTCTCCGAATTCGTGACGCATTGAAGCCAGGGATTCCATCGGGTCGAAGGGTGACATGATGCGACCTCCTTGCCCGTAGACTACGGCCGATTGCGGGTCTCCTCCAGGGCTGGAGGCAAGGAGTTCACGGGGCGGCGGAGAGGGGTCCCATGGGTTTTTTTCTCAGCTCTCGGACTTGTCGGCGCGCCCCCGCGGAGCGGCGGCCTTCCAGTCGACCTTGTCCTCCGCGGGAAGGCGCGCAGGGCGGCGCCAGGCACGCGATCCCCAATACGCTTTCAGCAACTCGAGGGGCCTGAAGACGATGCTGGGCCACAGGAAGACTTCGTTGGTACAGAAACAATCCTTGCAGGCGATGGACCCTCTGAGAGCTTCGGCTCGCGGAGAGTTCCAGATTTCGGGGAACGTCTGACTGCGGAGATTGCCTATCGGATCGTGTTGTTCGCAGACCGAGACGTCGCCATTCGCGTAGACGACACCCGTCAGTAGACCCGCCGTGCATGGGATCGCTTGGGCTTGGGCGCGCGCGATCTCGAGCTTGCCCCAATGGAGCATCGGCTCCACGACGCCTCCGTGTCGACCGATTTCACGGTCGCTCCAAAGCCCACGCACATACTCGATGAGTTCGCGGTAGGCTTCGAGACCGGGCCCTGTCAGCGTGGGGCGCTTCCGTTCTCCGCGAAGCATTGCGATGTTGTGATGCTCCATTTGTGGGCATCGCTCATACAGGAAGGTCGTGAGGCGTTTGATCTCGTCGACGTTCTCCCCCGTGGCGGTCGAGTTGGCATGGATCGTCAAGCGCGGTTCGCGGCGCTGGAGTTCGGCGAGAGCGTCATAGGTTTCCATGGCTTTCTCGAAGGACCTCGGATTGCCTCTGAATGCGTCGTGGAATTCGGGCATCCCGTCCAACGAGAGTTCGACCGTGAAGGAATCGAGGCCGGGTACGCGGAAGAGTTCTTCCAGGGCGGAGACCGTTCGTCCGGCAAAGTAGCCGTTGGTCGGGCAATAGACGCGTCGTACACCGTTGTTGCGGATGAAATGTCCGACGACCTCGGCGAAGTCCTCGCGGAGAAAAGGCTCGCCGCCCGAGAGATTGAGGTTTTCGATCGGTCCCAAGCTCTGCGAGAGAGCTTCCAATTCGGAGCTGGTGAGATCGTCGCGTTGATTCAATTCCTTCCAATAGAAACAGTGATCGCAGGCCAGGTTGCAGATGGAGTTGATGAAGAGGATGAGGAACGGGGGACTCTCGGGACGAGAGCTCCGGCGTGAGCCTCGACTCAGTCGAAGGTGTCTAAGAATTCGTGCCGGGATTCCCATGGCGCGGTCAGTCCTCCTCGTCTCGGCGGGGCCCATGATTCTTCTTTCGGTCGTTCGGGGGCGGCCTCACCTCGGATTCCTCATCCTGCACGTTTTCCGGGTCGGCTCCAGTCTCGCCGCGGCCTGCCGTCGCTGGTCCCGAGGTTCGGAAGGGGGGACGCCCTGTCTTGCACCGGAGCCAGTTCAGAGCGCTCAGCACGCGGGGGCGAGCGACGAGTCGACGCTCCAATTCGAGTTTTCCGGGAAAGTCCACGAGGAGAACGCCCAGAAGGAGAGTCAGAAGTCCTTGTCCCGGCAGGACCAGCATCAGGATGCCCCCCAGGATGAGCAGGACTCCCAACAGGTTCCTGAGAACGGCCAAGGCCACTTTCAAAAACGGATGGCGCCCGACCATGGGCGTCGATCGGGGGCCGCCAGGCAGGAATCGGTCCTCCGGCCAGTTTGCGACCAACCAGGGGAGAAGGAGCAGGCTCCCCACCGCGGTCAGGGCGGAGAGGAGCGAGAGCGTCGCCACGAGCGTCTTATGATCGCCGATCCATCGCCACATTCGTCAACGCGCTCCCCGTGTCGCCCAGGGCCTCGGAAATCGTTGACCTCGCAGGCCGCGAGGTTTAGTCTGGACTGCGGAGGTCGCCGCCATGAAAGCTCTCATCTTCGCCCTGTTGTTGTCGTTTTTGGGGCCGATCTCGGCCCAGTCCACCATCACCGTTTCCAGTAGCAGTTTCCCCTATCCCGGCGTGTTGACGGGGGGCCACGTCGTGCGAGATTCCGCCGGCGTTCTCTACCTGGCGACGATCGACGAGAGCACCGCGGGGATCCGCCCGATCCAAGTGTATCGGTCGTACGATGGAGGGAGTAGTTGGACGCTCGTCGTACCGGGAGGCATCAACGACTCCGCGTCCGGTCTTGACACGGGAGTCCTCGTGAATCAGGTCACGATGGCGATTGACGACCAGGATCGCCTTCACTTCCACTGGGGGCGCTTCTCCTATCCAAACTTCTACAACAGTTACTACCGAACCCTGGATACGCACACGGGTCAACTCTCGCCGGTGGTCGATGTGCAGGCGATGCTGGGAATTCCTACGACCGTGCGAACGACCGCCTGCAATGTGGCCGTTGGACCTCAAGGAACGGTTTGGTTGACGGCGGCCTCCAGCCAGTCTTGGCGCACCCAGCTTCTCCAGAGCACTCAGCCCTACGGCGCGGGAGGGACCTTCCAGAGCGTGGGCGTCGTCAGTACGACGGCTTCCGCGCAGTCCGTGAGGATCGCCGTCGATGCGTTGGGAAGCGTTCAGTGTACCTACTACGAGAACACGGGAACGGGTGATTATCGCCACCGCATATACGACGTCCTCACGTCGACGTGGACGCCAGCGACGGACCTGGGAAATCTGGCGGCCCCCAACGACTACTGGGGGGATGTCGCTTGCGACCTCATGGGAAACACGCACATGCTCGTTTTCGTGGATGCGGCGGGCTCGAATCCCCAACCCATGCTCGAGTATTACCGTCGCGACCCGACCGGAGTCTTTCAGGGCCCTGTCACGATCATGAGCGCGACATCGACGCAGTTCGGTAGCAACAATCGTTACGTGATCGACTTGGCCTGCGATGAGGCGACGGGCGATGCCTACGTGCTCTACCGGGATTTCGTGAACGGCGGTTCTCTCGCGTTCGGCCTCATTCCCGCTGGAACGACGACCTATGTGCCGATCACGAACGTCACGCCTCCGTCTTCCGTTGCACACCAGTACTACTCCCCGCGGATTCGCGGCCGCCTTTGGCCGGCGAGTGATCGCACGGGGTCGGATTTCCAGTTCACGTGGCGAGAGGGAACATCCTCTCCCTACCTGTTGAACTTCCAGAACTACTCCGCTTCGAACCCGATGTTGAGCGTCGTCGGATTCCAGCCTGCGCCCGTCGTCACGGCGGGCGGAGTGGTCACCGTGACCTTCGATGCGCCGGCTCATCCGTCCGAAAACTATCTCCCCTTCGTCTCCTGCACCCTCGGGCTCCTGCCCACGGGCTTCGGTGTGAACTTGCCCGTTCTCTTCGACGACTGCATGAACTTCTATTTCAACGACCCCTTGAGCCCGTTCATCTTCATGCTGGCGCCCTATCCGAGTTCGTTCGGACCGCTTGACGCCTCGGGATCGGCGACCGGTTCCGTCGCGATCCCGGCGACCGCTCCCACGGGCATCCCCATTCCCCTGCAGATCTGTTTTCTGACCTTCACCGGCAACGTCGTCACCGGCGTCAGTCAGGTGGGCACCCTGCTCGTGAATTGAACAAATCGCCGGCATGTCAGCCTCGGCGCGCGGCCATGGGGGCGCGCGTCGTGATCCTTCTCCTCGTCCTCACGGCGTATTTCCCCGTGGTCCGCGACGGAGGTTTCATCTGGGACGACGATCAGCACGTCGTGCAGAATCCCGTCCTCGAGGATGCGAGGGGCCTGGCCGAGATGTGGACGCGCCCGGAATCCCTTCCCCAGTTCTATCCCTTGACCCACACCGTCTTCTGGCTCGAGCGGAGACTTTTCGGGCTCGATCCCCGTGGTTTCCACCTGGTGAACGTGCTGCTTCACGGTCTCGTGGCCGTGGCCCTGTGGAGGGTTCTCGAGTCCCTCGAGATTGGCTGGGCGGCGCCGGCGGCCGCGCTCTTCGCACTCCACCCGATCGAGGTGGAGACCGTCGCCTGGATCACTGAGCTGAAGAATCTCCTTTCGGCGCTCTTTGCGCTCACGGCTCTCGGGTTTCTGTTGCGTTGGTGGCGAGGCGGCGATCGGCGTGCTTGGGGAATGGCCCTTTGGGCCTTCATCCTGGCACTTCTCTCGAAGAGCGTCGCCGCGACCCTCCCCGCGGCCTTCGTCGTCATCGTCTGGTGGCTCGATGGGCCCTCCTGCGGTGAGCATCGTTCCTCGATGTCGGGCCTGGCGTCCCGCCGGCTGCGCCGCCTGGGCTTGGGGTTGCTGCCGTTTTTCGTCGTCGGCATCGGGAGCGGCCTGTTCACGGCTCATCTCGAAAAAGTTCACGTCCGGGCGCAACTCGGACTCTCTTTCCTCGAGAGGTTGCAGGTCGCGGGGCATGTCGTTTGGTTTTATCCCTCGAAGCTGATCTGGCCCCATCCTCTCGTCTTTTCCTATCCCCGTTGGCAGCCGGACCCGGCGGACCCTTCTCGCTGGCTCCCTCTCCTGCTGGCGATGGCATGTATTTCTTCGTCGATTCTCTTGCGGCGACGCCTCGGTCGCGGGCTTGGCGCGGCTTGGCTCGTCTACGTCGTCACAATTTTCCCCGCGCTGGGCTTTATCGATGTCTATCCCATGCGCTACGCCTTCACCGCGGACCATTTCCAGTACATGGCTGGGATGCCCCTACTCGTTCTCGGGGCGGAGGGGCTCCGGCGGCTCCCGGGCCGTCCGAGGCTCGTGTTCGTGGGAATCCTCCTCGTCTTCGGTTGGCTCACCTGGCGACAAGGGCACATCTACGAGGGACCGGAGAGTCTTTGGCGGGACGTGATCGCACACAATCCTTCGTCGTGGATGGCGCGGAACAACCTGGGATTGCTCCTTCTCGAGCGAGGAGACCGGGAAGAGGCTCGTCGGGAGTTGCGCGAGGCGATTGCGCTGGCTCCGGGCATCAATGACGCTCGTGTGAATCTGGCGAGGCTCGAGGCCGAAGAAGGCAGGCACGAGAAGGCTCGAGAGATGCTCGAGGAGGCCGCAAGGCTCGATCCGACAAGCTCCGTCATCGCCTACGACCTCGGTCTGCAGTATCTCGCTCTGAACCGAGCCGGGGAGGCCTTGCATTCCTTCGACGCGGCGATCGCGAGGGAGCCCGATTATGGGCGCGCTTGGGTGGGACGGGGACATGCGTTGGCCGCGCTCGGGCGAGCAGGGGAGGCGGCGAGTTCCTACCGCCACGCTCTCGATCTGGACCCGGGCGTTCCGGGGGCCTGGAACGGATTGGGGATTGCGGCGCTTCGGGACGGCGATTGGGAGGCCGCAGTCCATGCTCTGAGGCAGGCTGTGACTTTGCACCCCGACGCCGTCGACATTCGCCGCAACTTGGGCCTCGCCCTCCGTAAGGCCGGTCGCGTCGCCGAGGCTCGCAAGACCTATCGGGAGCTTCTCGTTCGTCATCCGGACGACGGTCTGGGATGGAGACAACTCGGCAATCTCGAATTCCAGGCGGACAGTTGGGTGGATGCGGTGACCGCCTTCGACAGGGCTCGGGCCGCCGGGGAACGGGGTGCCGCGATGGATCTCAAACTGGCTTGGAGTCTGCTTCGACGCGGCGGACAGGATGCGGCGACGTGGGCTCGTCTCGAACGACTGGCCCTGTCGCTCGCGGAGCGCACTCGCGCGAGGAACCTCGAAGTGCTTGAATTGCTCGTGCGTATCGAGACGGGCCGGGGGCGCCTTCGATCTGCGGCCGAGTGGGCGCTCCGCGGCCGGGACTTCGCCGGCGAGATCGGTCAGGCCGAGGCCCGACGCAGATTCGGCTCCTGGGCCGCGCTCTTGAATTCAGGAAAGAAGCCGCAATTCGAGGAGTGAGCTGATCGGGGCCCCACCTGCTTGACCCGACGGCCGAACGGGGGCTAAGGTTCCTTTCCATCAAACAACGGAGGTTGCGATCCATGCGCGGAAAGTCCCTGGCAGTTCTGTTGATTCTTACGGTACCGCTGTCGGCCCAGCGCTGGGCCAGTGACGGCAAACACCTCGTCATCTCCGCGAACAAGTGGGTCGATCCGATCACGGGACAACCCGTTCAGGTTGCGAATTCCAAGGAGGCTCCGTCGGCCGACGGGGCGGTGAGGTCCGCCTTCAGGGACGCCATGGCCGCCCAACTTGGCGACGCGTTCGACGCCCGAGCGTTCCGCGGCATTCGGAGGCGCTCCACTCTCCCGAGGGCCCCCGAAAAATCTCCAGGTGTTCGGATCGCTGCGAGGCCCACGGGCGCCGTCAAGGGCGCGGCTATCGTCGGAGGGGCGTTGTGGGTCTTCGACGGCGCGGCACGGAAGATCAAGGGGGGGCTGGAGGGGGCCCGGCATCTGGACATTTCACCCGATGGCCGAAACGTCTCCTACATCTTCGAGAACGACCTTTATCTCGTGCGCACGAGCGATGGCGAGACCCGGCGTCTGACCGAGGACGGGGGGGAGAACATCTTCAATGGCGAGTTGGACTGGGTCTATCAGGAGGAAGTCTACGGTCGAGGAAATTTCCGCGGAACCTACTGGTCTCGGGACGGCTCGCACCTCGCTTTTCTGCGCATCGACGAGAATGGAGTCGATACCTTCACCATTGTCGACCATCTGCCCCAGACTCTCGCGGTCGATGAACTGAAATATCCGAAGGCGGGCACCGTCAACCCACGTGCCACGCTTCATCTCGTCAGGGCGTCCGACGCCAAGAAAGTCTCCGCCGATCTCTCCATGTACTCTCCCGAGGACGAGATCCTGATCGTCAGGGTGGGGTCGACGCCCGACGGGAAGCAAACCGTCTTCATGGTTCAAAACCGAGAGCAGACCTGGCTGGATCTGAACTTGGCGGACCCCTCCACGGGTAGGACTCGCCGTATCATTCATGAGGAGTCCGAAAACGGTTGGGTCAACGTGCCTTCCCCGCCGAGATGGCTGAAGGACGGCACGTTCCTATGGGAATCGGAGAGAACAGGCTTCAACCACCTCTATCGATACGACACGAGCGGAAAACTGCTGAACGTAGTGACCCGGGGCGATTGGGCGTTGCAGAGCGTCATCGATGTCAACGAGGACCGAGGCGATGTGACTTTCTATGGCACGAAGGACGGAGCCATCGGGCGCAATGCCTATCGCGTCGGGCTCGACGGCCGAGGCCTTGTACGACTGACGGGGGGGCGCGGCTCCCACTCGATTCGCCTGAATGGAGATGGCTCCCTCCTCATCGATCGCTATTCGAGTCTCGTGAACCCGGGGAAGACCGTTCTCCGGGACGCGAAGGGCAAGGAAATCCGGGTCCTGAGTGAGCGGAAGCTGCCGCGCAATGCCAACACGGCCGAACTCTTCCGCATCAAGGCGCGCGACGGGGAATGGTTGGACGTTACGGTGCAGAAGCCCGTGGGAATGAAGAAGGGCAACCTCTATCCCGTTTGGATCGACACCTACTCGGGCCCCAATGCGCCCACGGTCCGAGATTCCTGGAGGGGGACCGGCGGATGGTACACCCAGGTCGGGATGGCTCTCCTCCAGGTCAATGTGAGAAGCGCCAGCGGCAGGGGACAGAAGTTCACGGAGGCCTGCTACAAGCACTTCGGTGTCCAGGAATTGAAGGACATCGAAGACGCCGTCGATTGGATGCTCGAGACGTATCCTTGGGCCGACAAGGATCGCGTGGGCATCAGCGGTTGGAGCTACGGCGGCTTCATGACGGCATTTGCGATGACCCACAGCGACAAGTTTCGTTGCGGCGTAGCCGGTGGAGGGGTCTATGACTGGCGGCTCTACGACACCATTTACACCGAGCGGTACATGGCCAAGCCGCAGAGCAATCCGGACGGCTATGACACATCCAGCGTCGTCAAGGCCGCGGGCAATCTGCACGGGGACTTGCTCATCGTCCACGGAACCATGGACGACAACGTCCATATGCAGAACGCCATCCAATTCGTCGATGCCCTTCAGAAAGCTGGGAAGATGAACTTCAGGTTCATGGTGTACCCGAAGAGTCGGCATGGCGTGCGGAGTCCGCACCTTCGCAAGCTACGGCGCGCCTTCATTCGGGAGATGATGGGATTGAACCCCTGAAACCTTGAACGTCATGGGAGCGTTCGCCCTCGTGGGGGGGGCGCTCCGCTCACTTTTCAATTCACGGCTTCCAGGCCTTCCGAATCGTCCAAGAGCGTGCTCAGGTCGCGATCGCGGATGCTGCGCACGAGGTACGCGAGCTTCTTCTGGGCTCGTTTGCATGCGCTCCGAGCGGCTTCCGTCGTGTCATAACCGAAATCGGCGGCGATGTCCTTCCACGGCCGACTGTCGAAGCGCTTCGCGATCAAGACCGCTCGATGATGGGGATCGAGGAGCTCGAGGGCGAGGCGGACGCGATTCCATTCCTCGCGTTCCTCGGCTTCCTTGTCGGGGGTTCGATGGATTCGAGGGCCGCGGTCCAGATCGAGGACCTCCGAGAAGGAGCCCCGCTGTTCTCGACTCATGTCGCGACGAAGGGCGCGAAAACGGGCGTATTCGTCTCGGATGACGTTGATGACGATTCGCGCCATCAGGCGGCGAAAATCATCGCCGTTGGACATGCGCACCGGAGGGCCGTAAGAGAGAAATTCTTGGATGGCCTGCTGGACGACGTCCTCGGCTTCGAGTTTCGCCCGTAGCCCTTTGCCCAGGCTTCCCTCCACCATCGCTTGGATGCGGTCCAGATGACGGCTCAGGAGCTCCTCGAGAGCATCGCCGTCTTGATGGTCCTGCCACCGGGCCAAGTAGTAAGTCGTTTCTCCGGAACTTTCGGGCATGGGCTCCTCGACGTTGTCGGGTCAGATTCGACAGACAGGCATCTTAGCACAATCAGGCGTCCGAGCGGTCTTCCAATTCATCGACGGCGAGGCCTTCCTCGATGATGAGGACGGGGATTCCGTCCACGACAGGATAAGCGATCTTCCCGTCCTCTCGGATCAGGACGTCATCCAGCGGGTCCTCGACCTTGCGACCGGCTCGGTTCACGAGACTTCCCGCCGAGCGAAGGGCTTGCAGTCGGGCCAGAAGATCGGGAGGGGCGCTCGCCAGGGATTGGCGGGTTTCCGGGCAGCAAATGAGTTGCAGTAGGGTCTCGTTGATCATGCCTCGTCTCACTCCCAGACAGGGTCGTCGCGTCGTCCCGTGCCGCCACGAAGCGACCGGGGAAGGTTTTGGTAACAAACCGGGCGGAGAAACCGACGGACGGCCAGGGTGCCGACCGAGGTGAAACGTACGTCGGTCGTCGCCGGAAAGGGTCCGCCGTGCATCATGGCCTCGTTGACTTCCACTCCTGTCGGAACACCGTCGAACACGAGCCTCCCGGCTTTCCCCTCGAGGATCGTCAACAAATCCCCCATC